>NZ_WIQK01000001.1:940000-1277000 GCF_015732155.1 Pectinatus sottacetonis | reverse complement strand
TTACGGCATCTACACATGTTTATGCCTCAAGTCCAAGTAATTCTGATAATCAGAAAAATGTTTCCAGTGCTGATATTTTATCTTTAGAAAAAAAAGTAGAAGAACTAACACAAAGGCTGAATACTTTGGAAAATCAACTACAAGAAAAAAAATCCATCAAAAAAATTTCATCAAAACAAAACAACGACCATAAAATGATTTGGTCAGGTTCCACTAAAAATGGCTATATGTATGATGAAACAGGCAGCGGAAAAGTAAAATCTGAAGTCAAGCTTTTTGGTGATACCAATATTGACGATGGATACCATGTTAGACTGGGTTTAAAATTTAAATCCACGACCTCAGAACCATCGGCTTCATCATATCCATCAGAAAAAAATAAGATAAAACTTGAAGCTGCCAATATCAGTAAAAATTTTACCAAAAATTTAAAACTCACAGTTGGTACACAAAAAGTTGAAGTTGGGGAAGGGCTTTGGCTTGATAAGGGTGGTATTAACGCTTTTAAGTTAAATTATAATTTATCCCCTAATGATAAATTACAAGCTGTTTATGGTCGTAATTCCCAGGATTACTTAGTCAATGATACTAATAAATTGACTGATCCGCCATCACGTACCCGTCTACTGAAATTATTAGATTACAAACATAACTTCAACAAAAAAGCTTATGCTGGTATATATCTTGGCGCCCAGCAGCCTGAAAAATATATTGGCTTTTACGGTAAAACACCTTTAAGCGGAAAATGGAGTATTTCCGGTGAATATGTGATCAATACCAATAAAAACAAACCCGAACAAGCTGTAACTGAAAATAAAATACATCTGGATAAAAAATACACCAGTACAGCAAAAATCGGTTACGGTTATGATTATACAGGGGCTAATGATACTACCAGAGGCTATGTTTTAGGATTACATTATGGAAAAGCCAAAAAAACCGGTGACTTTGCCACCAGTCTTGAATTTATAAATGTAGACCAAAATACATTCATGGATAATAATTATACCGACTGGGATGACTATATTGATTCCAGAGGGTTTAAAGGTGTTGGCCTGATCTTTAATTACGCTGTCAGCAAAGCATCAAAACTATCATTATCACGCTATTGGGCACATACAAAACCTGATAAAAATAATGTAGATGATGATGGTAATTCTGCTGCTAAAGAAAATTACAATACCGTATATCTAAAACTAACAACCAAATTTTAGCAATATCTAACCTAGGAGCTGATACATTAATGTGCATAAAAAAGAAACACTTTCTGTCGATATTATTTGTCTCTTTCATCTGTCTGTTACAGGCAAGCAATATAGTTTTTGCCAACCATCATACTAAACAGCCTGTAAATCAGTCTGCCCCTGTCCTAAAAATTGACCGCAGTGATATTTATCAGCTCCCACGCAACTTCAGGATGAGTACAGATAAGTTTCAGGGGCTGACCAAAGACGGCATTATGCCTACACACCGTGGACTCGGCAAACTGCGTGAATCAGGCAGTAGCACCTTCTCTGAAAAAGAGTTTGAAAAAATATTAGCTACTGTACCTGTTTCACCTAATCAATTCTATGATATTGACCTTCGCGGTGAATCACACGGATATTTGAACGGAACTAATGTAAGTTGGTTTTCTGACCATGATTGGGGAAATGATGGACGAAGTCAATACATCATCGAACATATAGAAAAAGACCTGCTACAAAAAACTCTGCATGATTCACCTGTAAAAATATATAGATTTGACGATAAAAAAAATATACTGCTTTCCCCAATAACTATGCAGGTAAATTCAGTACGCACAGAAGAAGAAATGGTACACCAGCATCATGCTCATTACTTCCGTTTAGCTTTAATGGATCATTTTCGTCCCGACGATCAGGCTGTAGATAAATTCCTTAAATTTTATAAAACCCTGCCTCCCAATGCCTGGTTGCATTTCCATTGTTATGCTGGAATGGGACGCACAACAATATTCATGGTAATGGATGACATTTTAAAAAATGCTTCTGATGTAAGTTTCCATGATATAGTAAAACGCCAGGGACTTATTGGTATTGTTGACTTAAGCAATATTCCTGATAAAAAAAAGAACTGGGGACGTAAAGCATATTTTGAACGTTATCAATTTGTCAGACATTTTTATGACTATGTAAAAGCCAATCCTGATTTAAAACTTCCATGGAGTACCTGGGCTAAAAAACATGAATATGAAACATATACACCTGATTATGCTGGATATATATGGTCTTTGGACGCTGCTGATAAGAAAAAACTTCCACGTAATTTCAGGACATCACAATCTCCATATAATGCTCCTAATCCTAAATATAATCTGGATAAAGATTATATTCCTACCCGCAAGGGACTTGATACACTGAATATCTCCGGCAGCGCTCAATTTTCCGTAGAAGAATTTAAAACCATGCTGAAAAAATTAAGAACTTTAACCAGCGGTCCTATTTATGATATTGACTTAAGGCAGGAATCTCATGGCTTTTTCAATAATAATGCTGTAAGCTGGTATGGTTACCATGACTGGGGAAACTATGGAAAAACGAAAAAACAAGTCATAAAAGACGAAAACAAACGTATTGCTGATGCCCTCCACAAAACTTTAATTATTTCCCCGTTAAACAAACAGAAATTGGCAGCAGCACCTGAAAAAAAATATATAAAAACAGCGTTTACTGAAAAGGAACTTGCCCAAAAAGAAGGTGTCAACTATTTAAGAATTACAGCTACTGATCATATCTGGCCGTCTTCGGAATGCGTAGACCAATTTATTAATTTTTCCAAAACACTTCCAGCTGATGCCTGGCTGCATTTTCATTGTCATGCTGGTGTAGGACGGACAACTGCTTATATGGCTATGTATGATATAATGAAAAATCCTTCTGTTTCCTTAAAAGATATACTTTACAGACAACATTTAATTGGCGGTAATTATGTTGCTTACACTGTAGAAAATCCTAAAAAAGGTATTTGGAAAGCAGATTATTATAATGATAAAGCCAGAATGATAAAACTCTTTTACAAATATGTACAGGAAAACTATAAAAACAATTATAAATTAAGCTGGACAAACTGGCTGCAGCAAAACGATAAATAATATCTCTTTATAACTAAACCGCACTTATTATTGAAAAATAATTCAGGGCGGTTTAGTTATAAAAAACAATATGTAATACCGGAGAAAACCATGAATATTATCAATAAAATTATCAATGGACCATATCTTCTTGCTCCTGGCTTAGAAAAAATTACTATTTCCTGGGAAATGGCACAATTAACTAAGCTGCAATTAAAATACCAGCAGGCAAACACCACCACCATTATTTCCATCAATCCCGAATTTATCCATGAGCCCGCTTGCCGCAAGTATCCTGATGGTTGTTTCTTATATACAGCGGTCCTTAAAAAATTGCTCCCGGGAAAATTATATTATTATAAAATTTTCACAGAAGACAATATTCTTCTGTCATCAGGCCACTTTAAAACATTGCCGCAAAAAACAGAAAAGATTAGTATTATTACCATATCTGACTCCCATCTTTTTAATACAGAAAAACAATTTTCCCAAATGGTATCAACAAAACAGCCCGACTTTATCATACACAGCGGTGATATATCATTTGGCACTGGTTATCAACATGAACAATATGTACAAAACTGGTTTCAAAAAATACCAGATATATTAAGGACAACTCCTTTTTATTATATTCCCGGCAACCATGATGAAGGACCTTTCTATAATATATTTTTTGCCCAGCCACAGGCAAAAACCGTCAATGGCATTTATAACGGCCACTCCTATTCCTTCGATTATGGATCTGTACATTTTGCAATGGTTGACAGCAATTCCTGGGGATTATTTGAAATGAATGCTGTAAATTCAGGACTAAACCCTGATAACACTACAAAAAAATGTATAACAAAAACACTACAGTGGCTAAGAAATGATCTGGAACAAAAAAACTCTCGTCATGCCAGTTGGCGAATCTTAATCTTACACCACCCATATACAGACGAATTTAATAATAAATATATAATTCCCATCGCAGAAAAATATAACGTTGATTTAGTAATAAGCGGTCATCTTCATTATTATGTAAAAGCAATATCTATTAATCCTGCCATTGGTACCAAAACCACGTATATTTCTCAAGGCAGCCTGCAGGATCCTAACGCTTCCCTTAATAAATCCGGAGAAAAACGCTTTTTAGGAGATTTTCCTGAAATAACCGCCATGGGCAAAAACAACTATGGACAACTGGAAATAAGCAAAGATTTAATTTGTTATAAATTTTTTGGTTTTTATAAAAATACTGATAAATTAATAGACACTGTTATTTTATCGCATGAACCGCCCAAAATAGAATTAAATAATGTACAGATCAACCGACTTGATAATAATGGGCATATAGAAATAACAGCATCCGCTATAAATAAAAGTAATATTCCTTCTGCTGTAAATATCAACTTATTTGATAATGATAAAAAACATACCATCAATTTATTTGGCAGTAAAAATAACAGCCATGTAGTCGTATTAGATCCCTTTGAAGAAAAAAAATTAACAGCATTATATAAAGCTGTTTACCAGGGAGAACATATCATCACGATTGGCAATACTAACAAAAAAATAGTAGTATTTGAGCCTACGCAGCTATCCTTTTCTCACATGAAATTATTTACAGGAAAACAATTGTCTTCAAATTATTTATCCGCATCAATTGAAGCTGTAAATAATCTTGACAGAGAAATATTCACAGCTATACCTCTTTATATAAACCAGCATATAGCAGTAACAAAAAATTTATTTTTTCGCGGTCATGAACAAAAAAATATCGACTTCGCATATAAATTTTCCCAATGCGGAAATTATCAAATAAGTATTGCTGATCAACTTCCCAAAGAAATATCTATTGAAGGCGGCATCCGCGTAATTCCCCGTATACATGATAAATCAGGGCACGGACACTATGGTCTGCTGCATGGTACACCTAAAATAATTAGTAAAAAAGATTGTGTAGAAATATATCTGGAACAATATGGTGATTATATAGAAATTCCTTCTACACCAGATATGGAAACAGACACTTGTTTTACTGGCATTGTCAATGCAAAAATAGAGCGTCTGGCAAAAGAAAATGAAATGAGCCATAATCCCTTAATGGTAAAAGGAAAATCTGTCGGCTGGGGTGCAACTTATCTCCTGCGAATGGTCGTTGAGCGCAGCGGCAGCTTAAAATGGGGAATATGCCATGACAGTACAGAATATTCCTGGCAGGGCGGCAATGCCAATATAGGCAAATGGACTCAGTATGCAATAACATTTGATAAAAAAACTGGCGGCAATTCATACTGTAACACAGAAAACACTGCTCATGTAACTGGTATTTCTTCCGAATGTCAATTGCGTCAATGGAAAAAAGAACCCATATTTATTGGTTATTCGTATATCGGACATATAATTAAAGAAATAGACCGGCCGAAATATTTCACACATTTACCGGGACATATCAATCAAGTACGATTTTACAAAACAAATTTATCAGAATCTGAGATCCAGTCTGTTTATAATTCTCCTTATAAAGATGGCCCCAAGAAAAAAGATTTAATAGTATGGCTTGATTTCCATAATATTCTCACCGTAGGAACACATATAACAGAATGGCGCCATCCAGCTGTTTATGATCCTGAATATAAAACAGAAAAAAAATATTGGTCGTTTAAGCAATTAAAAACAAAAGCATCCATTCCCTTACCAACTGATATAAAGTCAACCATAGAAGTTTCCGATGACTGTCTTTTTATCAAGGGAAGCATGGAAATAATATTAAAAACCGGGACTAATTACACAGATATTTCTAATCTGCCGCCGGCACAATATATACGCATAATAACAAATTTTTCTGCCCAAATAGGTCCTGAAGGAACGTTTACCCCAGAACTTCAGGAATATCAGATAACAGCTGCCAATGAAAACAATTTTACTGAAATATTTTGGTCAACACGTAAAGACTGGGAAAAAGGTACTTTCAATGGTGCTATAGGTTTCGCCCCTGTCGACAGATTGCGTAATTTTACTGAGTATACCGATATAATACACGGATAATCCATTTCAGAAAAATATCTAAAAGACCGACCTATTAAATAATACTTTTAGTAGGTCGGTCTTATTTTATGCTTCTTTTTTATCAGGTGGTACATTATGCAAAATAAGTTCCGGATTATTATCCATAATCCATCCTAAAGCCCATTCATTATTTACCAACAATACCGGCCGACCCTTCATATCTTTTACAAACATCCCTCTGTCTGCTCCGTTAAGGCTTTCCGGTTTTACTTCCAGTCCATTTTTAAATTCCAGCCATCTTGCTACTTCAAATGGCTGCATTGTTATTACAATATCAACATTATATTCTTTTTCAAGTCTATATTTCAACACATCAAACTGCAGCTGTCCAACCGTACCAACTATATAACTTTCCATCCCAGTTCCAGGCTGTTCAAAAAGCTGTACAGCTCCTTCCTGTGTCAGCTGATTTATTCCTTTGATGAACTGTTTGCGTTTCATAGTGTCCTTGGCTTCAACACGGGCAAAACGTTCTGGTGGAAATACTGGGAAATCAGCAAATCTAAATTTTTTATTAGAATCACATATAGTATCACCTATGCCAAAAATTCCCGGATCAAATAAACCGACAATATCCCCTGGATAAGCATTATCAATAATCTGTCTGTCCTGCGCTAAAAACTGCTGTGGCTGAGAAAGCTTTATTTGCTTATTTTCTTGAACATGCATTACCTGCATATTTCTTTCAAATTTTCCTGAACAAATACGAATAAATGCAAGACGATCATGGTGTGCCGGATTCATATTAGCCTGAATCTTAAATACAAAGGCAGAAAATTTATCATCTTCCGGCGATATTATTCCGCTATCAGAAATATGCGGCTGAGGTGGTGGTGCCAATCTTAAATATTCTTCCAAAAAATTTTTTACACCAAAATTAGTCATAGCACTACCAAAAAACATTGGTGTAAGCTCACCTTTGGCAACCTTATCATCATCCCATGATTCCCCTGCTTCATCTAATAAAGCTATATCTTCTAACAAAGTATTATATTCATGCTCACTTATTTTATTTTTAACCATTTCATCCTGTGCCGCAAAAATAACTGATTCACGTTCTTTTTGTCCATGTGAATCATCCGCAGAAAACAATTCTATCTGTTTTTTTCTTCTGTTATAAACACCTTGATAACGCCCATCAATTCCTATTGGCCAATTCATAGGATATGCTTTTATCCCCAACACATTTTCAATTTCATCCATTAAATCAAGTGGTGCTTTACCATATCTATCTAATTTATTTACAAAAGTAAATATAGGAATATTTCTTTGCTTGCACACCTTAAAAAGTTTCTTTGTCTGTGTTTCTATACCTTTAGCTGCATCTATAACCATTACAGCACTGTCTACTGCCATAAGTGTACGATATGTATCCTCACTAAAATCCTGATGGCCCGGTGTATCCAATATATTTATACGACAGCCCGCATAATCAAACTGCAATACGCTTGATGTAACAGAAATACCCCGCTGTTTTTCTATTTCCATCCAATCTGAAACAGCATGGCGCTGCGTTTTTCGCGACTTTATTGAGCCCGCTAAATGAATAGCTCCTCCGTATAAAAGCAGCTTCTCTGTAAGTGTTGTTTTTCCGGCATCTGGATGTGATATTATAGCAAATGTGCGTCTTCTTTTTATCTCATCTTGCAACTGTCCCATTATTATCTCCTTCTTATGGATGCTAGAAGATTTCTTAATTTAGAGATTAATACTTACATCATCTAAAATCTAAAAATCATTACTTATAAATCCAATTTATCTTTTTAATAATATTTAAATATTCACTTTATTATTTTATCATAACTAAATAATAAAATCATCGTAACACAGTAACAAAAAACATTATTTTATATATATACCGGGAAAAGAACAAAAAATAAAATATTTTATAAAGTATCAAATATATAACAGATATAAAACTATTACAAACTTCCAACGAATAACATTAATAAAACACGATAAAATATTTTATCGTGTTTTATTAATGTTATTGTTATTCTTATTCGTATATATTAATATAGATTAACCTATCATTCTAACTAACGCCTAAAAATTTTTTCTTCTTACTAATTTAAGAAAACTTATTATAAATATTTAGTCAATAATATCAACAATTGTGACAAATATCATATATGCCTGCTCTTTTAAGAGTCTTAACCATTGTTTCTCCCATATGAGCAACAGTATCAGCTACGTCTATTCCAGCAGCATTAAGTGCTTTTATTTTATCAGCAGCTGATCCCTTACCACCGGATATAATAGCACCTGCATGTCCCATACGTTTTCCCGGAGGAGCCTGGCGACCGCTTATAAATGCAGCAACTGGTTTTTTCATATTAGCGCTTATCCAATCTGCAGCATCTTCTTCTGCTGTACCGCCTATTTCACCAATCATTAACACTGCTTTAGTATCATCATCTTTGTTAAAAGCTTCTAAGGCATCTATAAAGTCTGTTCCTTTTACAGGATCTCCACCTATACCAATAATAGTAGTCTGTCCAATACCGGCATTACTCATCTGATACATTGCTTCATAAGTCAATGTTCCTGAGCGGGAAATAATCCCTACATGTCCTTTTTTATGTATTGAACCTGGAATAATACCTATATTGCATTCATCGGCCGTCATAATTCCTGGGCAATTAGGTCCGATGACACGTGTCTTTTTACCTTTTAAATAGCGACGAACTTTGACCATATCCTGTACAGGAATATGTTCTGTTATACATATTACAATATCCATTTCATTATTAATTGCTTCTAAAATACTATCAGCAGCAAATTTAGCAGGAACAAACACTACTGATGCGTTAGCTCCTGTCTGTTCTTTCGCTTCTGCCACGGTATTAAATACCGGTACGCCTTCAACAGTTTGTCCACCTTTTCCCGGAGTTACTCCTGCTACTACATTAGTCCCATAATTCAACATATTTTTTGTATGAAATAATGCTTGTTTACCTGTAATTCCCTGTACTAGCACTCTAGTATTCTTATTTATAAAAATTCCCATTAAAAACCCCCCTTAGTTATGCATTTTTTACAAGTTCAACAACTTTTTTAGCCCCTTCAGTCATTGATTCTACCATAATAACATTAGGAATATTAGCATCTTTAAGTATTTTTCGTCCAGCTTCTACGTTAGTTCCATCAAGACGTACCACAATAGGAAGTTTTAAATCAAGCATTTTATTAGCTTCTATTATTCCTTCTGCAATTATATCGCATTTATTAATTCCGCCAAAAATATTAACGAAAATGCCCTTCGCTTGTCCATCTTCTGTCATTATTTTAAAGGCTTTAGCATCATCTTCAGCTGAGCCTTGACCACCAACATCAAGGAAGTTAGCTGGTTCTCCACCATAATGTTTTATAATGTCAACTGTTGCCATAGCAAGACCCGCACCATTTACCATACAAGCAACGTCTCCACCAAGATTTACATAATTAAGACCTAATTCAGCAGCTTCTCTTTCCTTTGGATCTTCTTCCGATTCATCGCGCAATGCATTGATATCAGGATGACGGAATAATGCACTATCATCAAAATTTAATTTTACATCAAGAGCCATAACATTCTGATCTTCCGTCAATACAAGCGGATTTATTTCGGCAAGTGAACAATCCTTGTCAATAAATACTTTATATAATCCAGTCATTAAAGCAGCTGCTTTATTTACTAATGCTGGTTCAATATTAAGCTTAAATGCCATGCGCCGTGCTTGAAATGGTGCTAACCCTATAAATGGATCTATATACTCTTTAATTATTTTTTCTGGAGTTGATGAAGCTACTTCTTCAATTTCCATGCCACCTGCTTCAGAACCAATCATTACTGTTTGAGCTGTAGTACGATCAATAGTAAAACTTAAATACAGTTCTTTTTTGATTTTGCAACCTGCTTCGATTAAAAGACGATTTACTTTTTTCCCTTCTGGCCCTGTTTGTTTTGTTACTAAAGTCTTACCTAATAAATCTTTAGCGTATCCTGCAACTTCATCAAGAGATTTTGCAATTTTTACGCCGCCAGCTTTACCTCGTCCTCCTGCATGAATCTGTGCTTTTACCACTACTACATCCTGTCCAAGTTCCTTTGCTGCTTCTACTGCTTCATCAGCAGAAAATACAGGTTTACCTACAGGTACTGACACGCCATAAGAACGAAGAATTTCTTTACCTTGATACTCATGAATATTCATTTAAACACCCCAATCCTTTAAATTTAAACAATTTATATATTGGAAATTTTCACAAAAAAAATAAAAGCGGAAAAATTATACTTACACTACTTTATTTAGCTATTAAAAACAGCAAAATAAAATAGAAAATGACATAATATCCGTAAAATATCAGTAAATCTTTACAACTTCACCTGTTCTGAAATGAGGTAAATAAACTCCCTCAACTGCCATCTGTCCAGGTAGATTTACTTTTCCATTGAAAACTATAGTGCAGTGCCCCAATTCAGCTAAGTTTTTATTAACATTAGCACCTATCTCCACTATTTTAAATTTAGACGAACCCCATTCCAAGGTATCTCCAATGGAAATATCAGACTCAAGCTTTCCCTTAGTGTGTACTACTGACATTGCAGCCAACCCTTCACTACAGCCTTCATCAATAATAGTAATACATTTGCTTGTACTGAGAAAATTTGCTACATTTTCTCCAATAGATACAACATCAAATTTGTATTTCATTTTCACACCGCCTTATTTTTTTTCTATTATACCACAATTCAATAAAATCATAAAATAATTTAAATTAATTTCTTTGTAAATATAAGTAATAATTATTATGATTTTTTTTTATTACAGCTATAATTTTTCTCTATCTAAATAATATTTCATCAGTTTTTGTGCCGTAGTCCCATAGTAATATGTTGCCTTTTTATAATCTTTTTTTTCTTCATAATTTCTACCAGCAAGTATCATTAATTCGACACTATCAGGTATAATGAATTCAATATCATTCCATAGAGATTGGGAAACATAAAGTTTATACATTTTATCAAATTTAATCGTATTACCATCAATCCATGGTTTCGCCTCATTAACAAAATGAATTAATATATCTCCCTTCTCACATAAATCCAGAGTAGGGTCATTTGGTGCTGTCATACGATTAAATTTATAGGGAAGACAATAAATGTTATTTTGCAAAACAACATTTATTGCATCTTGGTCCGGTAAAAGAAAAAATTCATAAAATTTATTATAACAATCTATTATTATATCTGTTATATTTTTCACCCGCCATTTTTCCATATTTATTAAAAGAACACCCGAATTAAAATAAAGATTTGTATTTAATCCTAAGCGCTTAATCTGTTCAGGTCCATGTTTTTTTTTATAAGGACAAGCTCCTAATATAAAATTTTCTATATCAATTTGCCATAATTCTTTGATATTACCGATACATAAAATATCCGCATCAAGATACAGTAATTTTTTTATATCTTTATCAATAACATCTGGCAGTAATATTCTGAGCAGTATAGACTTATCAAAACGCTTTGAAGTATATATGGACAAATTTGGCAACTTATCTATTTGTTCTGATAAATCATATATTATGATATTAGCATTATTATATATAAGATTAAACTTATCCTTTTTTTCTTTGTTTATTTTTGATGGTTTTTCACTAAAAGCAACATGAAAAACTATATGTTCTTTAAATGAATTTAATAAAATAGATGTCATCAAAACACCAGCATAGGGGAAATACTTATTATTTACTCCCAAAGCAATATGAATAACATTACTTTTTTCCATTTAAACAACTCCATTTAAATAATTATCACACGCCCTACTTTGCAACGTAATAACTGATATAGCTGATAAATAAATTTTATCAACAGTCACTATACATGACTTTGGCAGACTTTTGGATACATCTACAATTTTCTTTTTTTCTCGCATTGCTAAAATAAATTCATCATCTTGTTTATCCTTTATATTATAAATGGCTATTATATTTTTCAACGGTATTGTTATATTGCAGCCAATATGCAAAAACATTATTATTCACCTTTTTTTCCAGATAATTTTTTCATTTCATCAAATTTAAGATCATATTTTAAATAATTTATATTTTTTTTTACTATTTTTTCGTTAATCTGTTCAGGCGGTAATGCTTTATAAAGCATTACTAAAGTTTTTGCCTGTATGTCATTATAAGAATTTATCCTTAAATTTATAGCCATTCGCTGCACCAAACTAGCACGAGCATCATTTACCATTTCTTGAGTACAGTCCTCTACATAGCTTTTTATTTCGCCATACCTGGCCCACGGTTTTGTCATTAAGATATTGCGAATTTTTGCTGCTCTATTATTTTTTACTTTCCTCCTACAGTTACTACAGTAAGTTTCATTTTCTGGACATAAAGTACCACACATTTTACACTTATGCCATTTTTTCATTTTTTTTACTTTATATATTTTTTTGCTTATAGATAATACTTTCTTTATTTTTTCAGCTAAATCTTTATCTTTTACACTATTACATTTTTTTTCTATTACAATTTTTTCTTGTTCTGATAAAACCATATTAGCTAATATTCTTTTTATATCTTTTCTTTCCTCTATTTTTACCGGAATATTTTTGTTATTTCCCATTTTTCCGTAAGTAAATTTTATATCTTTTATTAATCTATATTTTAAAATATCATTAATTTTATTTATAATATCAAGTTTCATATATAAGAGATTATTTGCCCATACACTACTTGATGTCCCTATATAAAGAACACCAAAAGCAAAATGTTTAGGGACGGCATGTTCAGCTATTTCTTTTCCCACTATATCTTCCCAATAAAATTTAATAAGATAGAATTTATATTCAGGTGAATTAGAAAGATGTTTTATAGCTCTGGGAATTATCTGTCCAACTGTCTTGAAATCATTGTATTTTTTTTTTCTTCTTACCATTTATAATTCTTCTACCCTTCCCCTTGAAACATTATACAGACAAGCATCGCTTATATTATCAAACATAGCTGCATCAGTAGCTGTAATAAAAGTTTGTATACTCCTATTTTGAAAAAACTCGACCATTTTTTCCCTGCGGATACTATCAAGCTCACTCATAACATCATCTAAAAGCAATATAGGATATTGTCCCAGACAATCTTTTATATATTCTAGTTCAGCAAGTTTGAGAGCAAGAACAGCTGTACGCTGCTGCCCCTGTGAACCAAATGTTTTTAAAGCTATATCATTTATAAATAAATCTATATCATCATGATGTGGACCTATCCCGGTAGAACCACGTTTTATATCTAAAAACCTGTTTTCTGTTAATTTTTCCTGATATATTTTTTTTAAATTATCTTTTTCCAGCTGACTTATATCTATGCCACTGATTTTATAGTTAATAGTAAGTTTCTCTGTATTATTTGATATTTCCTGCTGCATCACAGCGGCAAAAGCAGCTAGCTTTTGTACTGCAGAAAATCTCTTTTTCCAGATGAAAAAAGCTGTATCAATAAGCTGAATATCCCATGTTTCAAGCATAGATGCTTTTTGTTGGCGCTCACGAATTTTCTTTAACAGGTTATTGCGCTGCATGACTATTTTATTATATTTTACTAAATTACTATAATAAGCTGGATCAGTTTGCGATAGTTCTATATTCAAAAATCTGCGGCGCAGCGAAGGTGCGCCTTTTACTATAAGTAAATCTTCTGGTGAAAATAAAACTACAGTAATAGTACCTGGAAGGTCTTTTTGCCGTATATTTTCACCATTCAATATTATTTTACGCCGTTTAATTTTACTTAAATAAAATTTAATATTATTTTGAATATCTAAGCGCGAAAATAATATGTTTATAACAGCTTCATTTTCCTTCCAGTTTATAAGGTCACTATCATTTTTTATTCGATATGATGTACCGAGAGCCGCATAGTATACTGATTCTATTATATTTGTTTTTCCCTGAGCATTACAACCAGTAAAAATATTTAAAGAAGGGGATAATAAAATTTTTAGGTCTTTATAATTACGAAAATTTTTTAAAAAAATTGCATGAATATTCATTATAATTCCTTAGTATTAATAATATAAATAAAGTGCTTTTTATATTATTATAAAAAGCACTTTTGTATGAATAACTGTTTCTTTAATATAAATTAATATTCTAAATATAATACAATATATTTTAACATAAAATTTATTTATTAGTCAAAGTTACGTAGAACAAGATATTTTATCTTGTTCTACGTACAGGAGTTACTACGTAAATAAACATATCATCATCAGTCGGTTTTATTAAAGCTGAAGAAGTCTCATTATTAAAGGAAAAATAAATATTTTCGGAATCTATATATTTTAGGACATCAAGAATATATTTAGCATTAAAAGATATATTTATTGGTTGTCCAGTGAGTTTTATAGTTATATTTTCTTCTGCTTTGCCTATTTCTGGATTATTTGATGATAATAATAAATTATCAGTTGTAAAATCCAGATTGATTATATTGTATTGATTAGAGCGTGATATTAATGATACACGATCTATAGCACTTTGCAGATCACGAGTTTTTATAGAGACAGTTGTTATAAAATCAGGTGGAATAACATTATTATAATCAGGAAATTGTCCTTCTATTAAACGAGATACAATATATATATTATCATAAGTAAAACTTATTTGATTGTGAGAATAAGTTATTTTTACATCAATAGGGATATCTGATGTTAGTAGTGAGGATAAATCATTTAATATTTTAGATGGAATTATTAATTTTGTTGATAAGTTAAATTTATTATCATCCATGATTTCTTTTTTTACAGCTAAACGATGAGTATTAGTTGCAGCCATTACTAATATGGCATTATTTATTTCTAGTAAGCAGCCGGTGAATATTGGTCGAATCATTTCTGTTGAGCAGGAAAAGGAGGTCTTTTTTATAAGATCTGTGAGTATGTTACTGCGGAGAGAAAAAGTATTTTCGCTTTTTAATTTTTTTATTTTGGGAAAATCAATAGCAGACATGCTTAATAAATTGAATTTTGCTGTGTTAGATTTTATTGTTATTGTGTTTTGTTCGTTATTTGAGGTTAGTTCGATATTATCTCCAGGTAAAGTTTTGATAACGTCGAAAAAATATCTGCCTGGTAAAACTATCGTTCCTTCTTCTTCTATATCAGCATTTATTTTACAGATTATTCCTATATCATAATCTGTTGTTTCTATACTAAGTGTATTATTTTCTGCATGGATATAAATACCTGAAAGTATTGGCATTTGTGGTTTATTTGATATTGCCTTTGTATTTATTTGTATGGCTTTTGTAAGTTCGTTTTTGGGGCATATAAATTTCATGTTTTTTCTCCTTATTTATTATTATTATATACATATATAAGGTTAGTAGTAATAGTAATAGGGGCTGTGGAAATGTTGATAACTATATTTTGTGTAGTAGGGATAAAGTTTGTTGTTGTTGATAAGTTGTTGATAATTATAAAATTTTTATCCACAAATTCACAAATTTTTAGATATACGAGATTTATCCACAATAAAGTTACAGGTTATACATTTAAAATACACATTTTGTGGATAAATCTTATATGTTTTGAATATGGTGTGTTAATTCTTTAATAGTATTGTCTAGTTTCTTATCAGTTTTTATTTTAGTACTTATTTTATCGTAAGCATGAATAACTGTTGTATGGTCACGACCACCGAAAATTTCGCCAATTCTTGGCAATGAAGCATCAGTCAGTTCACGGCATAGGTACATAGCAATCTGACGAGGAAAAGCAAGATTGCGGGTTCTTTTTTTAGCGACAAGTTCAGAGATGTCTATTTTAAAATAAGATGAAACGATTTCTTGTACCAATTCAAGTGTTACAGTACGGCTTTCATTATTTGTAAATACATTTTTTAATGCTTCTGCAGCAAGTTGTTTTGTTATTATTTGTTTATTGAGGGATGCAAATGCCATTACACGGGTTAATGCTCCCTCGAGTTCACGTATATTATTATCGATACGGCTGGCAATATATACCATTACATCATTAGGAACGGTTAAGTTTTCCAGCAGAGCTTTTTTTCTTAAAATAGCTATACGTGTTTCTAGATCTGGTGCTTGTATATCAGTGATGAGACCCCATTCGAAGCGCGAACGAAGACGATCTTCCAAAGTTTGTATTTCTCTTGGATGGCGATCACTTGAGATTATGATCTGCTTATTGGCATCATGCAGTGTATTGAAAGTATGGAAGAATTCTTCCTGGGTATGTTCTTTTTTTGATAAAAACTGAATGTCGTCTACCAATAGCACATCAATATTACGATATTTTTGTCTGAATGCCTCTGGTTTACCATCACGAATAGAGTTAATGAGTTCATTTGTAAATTTTTCGCTTGATATGTATAAAACGCGCATATCAGGATTATTTTGTAGTATTTTATGACCAATGGCATGCATTAAATGCGTTTTACCTAAGCCTACACCACCATACATAAAAAAAGGGTTATAAACCTTAGATGGTGATTCTGCTACAGCTAAAGCAGCGGCATGGGCAAAGCGATTGGAATTGCCTGTTACAAATGTTTCAAAAGTGTATTTGGGATTTAAAGAAGAAGAATCACCAGGCGTTATTGGTAAGGGAGCATTTGTTTTTGCAAGCTTATTGATAGATAATGTTTCTTCCGTATGTGTGTTATTTATAGTGGTTGTAGGATAAATAAGGGGAATTTGTGTTTCTTCTTCTTCGGGTGCATCATCTTGTAGATGAAAACTTGTGATAATTATATTCAATTTAGCTGTTGTTACTTCATAGCTGGCATCAATAATAAGTTGCATATAATGTTTTTCTATCCAGTCTTTAGAAAAATCTGTAGGCGTACCCAATTCTAATGATGTAGTAGTTAATGCAATTGGTTTTATTGGTTTAAGCCATGTATCGCATACCATTTTTGACAGGGAATTTTCTAATTTTTTTAGTATTTCTTCCCAAGTAGCATGTAATTGTGCCTTCTCCATTAAAAAGATCCTCTCTATACAGGTAAAGTTTCTGATACAGTAATATATTTGATTTATTGAGGGATTAATATATTGCTGGACAATGTTATAGCATAAAAAATTTCTTTAATATGCATGATAAGAAAAAAAGTTATCCACAAAGTTATACACAGTTGTTGATAACTTTAAAACTTACAAAAATCGCTATTAATTATAGGAAATAAAAAAATATGTATAATCAAAAAAGCTATAATATCAGTATATAACAGACTGTTGATAATTATGTTGATAAACATTAATAGATGTGGATAAATATGTGGATATGTATATATCATATTATCAAAAGCTAATAAAGTTAGCAATAATTATTTTGCATTGTTGACACTATAAGCCTTGTAGTCTATAATTTCATATAGCAAATTGTCATTTTATTAACATAAGGAGGTGTAAGTTGTGAAAAGAACTTTTCAACCGAATAATCATTGGAAAAAACAAACTCATGGATTTCGTGAACGCATGAAAACAAAGGGCGGACGGTTAGTTTTAAAAAGAAGACGCGCTCGTGGCAGAAAAACTTTATCTGCATAAGCACGAAGTATAATATAGATTGCCTGAGGATCTGTGTAGTCTTAGAAAAAAATCGTGCGTGGGGAACATCCCCGGGCAAAAGCCACGGGGAATGTCAGCCCCAGTAAATGTGGAGTTATATGAATCAGAAATTATCAAAAAAAATAATAATGCAGTATAACGAGGAATTTCAGCATATTTATAAGAATGCAAAGTCATTGTCTGATCGTTATATAGTAATGCATATAGCATATAGTAATAAGTTTAATCATAAAATCGGCTTTGCGGCAGGAAAAAAATTAGGAAATGCGGTTACCCGTAATCATATTAAAAGGATTTTACGGGAAGTATATAGAAAAAACAAACAAAATGTAAAAGAAAATATTTGTATATTACTAGTAGGAAGAAAAGCAGCAGTAAATGCTGACTATAATGATATTAACAGGTCTTTTTGCAGGTTATGCAAAAGGGCAGGAGTTTGGAAAGTAGCGAAATAATTGGGAAAAAAGATATTGCTTAGTATAATATATTTTTACCGCGGTTTTATATCACCAATGATGATGCCATCATGTAGGTATATACCGACTTGTTCAGAATATGCGGTTATTGCCATAAAAAAATATGGCGCAAGAAAAGGCGGTTATATGGCTGTGAAGCGTATATTGCGTTGTAACCCTTTTCATAAGGGTGGCTATGATCCTGTTAAATAAACAAAAATAATTGAATTAGGATGTGATGAATTGAGTGGTTTTTTTGCTTCACTGTTTCAACCAATAGTAAAAATATTAGAGACTATCGTAGGTCTTTTTTATAATTTTACGCAGCTTTTAGGTGTAGGTAACTATGGCTTAGCAATAATATTAATGACCGTAGTTATTAAAGTACTATTGTACCCGCTTACCGTGAAACAGGTAAAATCGATGAAGGCAATGCAGGATTTACAACCAAAAATAAAAGAATTACAGAAGAAATATAAGGATAAACCGCAGGAACTGCAACAAAAAATGGGACAAATATATAAGGAGGCTGGTGTAAATCCACTGGCAGGGTGTCTGCCGTTAATTGCCCAGATGCCGATTTTGATGGCTATGTTTTATGCTTTACAAAGTGTACATTTTACAAATGATCCATCATTTTTGTGGATTCCCAATTTAGCTATGCCAGATCCGCTATATATACTACCAATATTATCGGCATTAACAACATTTGTAACTCAGTGGCAGACAACTAAAACTTCAGCTCAACAAGGAGCACAGATGAAAATAATGATGGTTGCTATGCCTATTTTCATTGGTTGGATCAGTATTAAATTTGCTGCTGGCCTTGTTTTGTATTGGGTAGTAATGAATATTATGCAGGTATTACAGCAGTGGTGGATGTACCGCAATGAAGAACAGCCAACTAAGTAGTAAAAAGGAGGCTTCTCGAAAATATGGCAAAAGTTATCGAAGTATCTGGAAGGGATATAGATGAAGCAAAACAAAATGCGCTTAAAGAGCTGAATTTGCCGGAAAATAGAGTATTGTTTGAAGTATTAGAAGAACCGTCTAAAGGTTTTTTGGGAATTATTGGTAATAGGGTAGCTAAGATAAGGGCTACTGTAAAAGAACTTTCACCGGAAGATAAGGCTAATGAATTTTTAAATAAAATATTTACTGCCATACAGATGGACGTGGATATAAACCGTCGGGAAATAGATTTTGGCTGTTTATTTGAATTAAGCGGTGATAATATGGGAATTATGATCGGAAAACATGGGCAGACGCTTGATGCACTTCAGTATCTTACTAATCTAGTTGCTAATAAAGGGCTGGATGAAGATAGAAAACATATTGTTCTAGATGTTGAGAATTATCGTAGTCGCAGGGAAGATACACTCAAACATTTGGCATGGCGTATTGCTGATAAAGTGCGTTCACATAAGAAAAAAGTAGTTCTTGAGCCGATGAATCGGCATGAACGTAAAATAATTCACATGGCTCTACAGGATGAGTCAGATATAATGACTTACAGTGATGGAGAGGAACCTTATCGCAGAATTGTTATAGATAATAAAAGGTAAGCTTGTTATTTTATTGACTGTATGACAGGAATTATAATTGTTAAGTTGCTAATTAATAACAAATTATAATTTTATGGCTGTGCCTATGATTTTAATAATAGTATAAAGTTTACAAAAAGCTGTCCAAAAATGGGACAGCTTTTTTAACAAAATGTTATAATATAAAACAGTTTTATTATTTTATTAAGGAGGAAAAATTGTTTAAAGAAATTGATGATACTATTGCAGCGATAGCAACTCCCCCGGGAGAAGGCGGAATAGGTATTATTCGTGTCAGCGGAGTGAAATCTGTAGAACTTGTTGACCAAATTTTTAAGGCGGGTAATGGAAGAACATTGTCTGAACGTCGGTCATATCGTGCGGTCTATGGAAAAATAATCGATATAAATAAAGATGAAATTATTGATGAAGCCTTATGCTTACTGATGCGGGGTCCTCATTCATATACTAAGGAAAATGTAGTAGAAATTCAATGTCACGGCGGTATGATGCCGTTAAAAAGGATATTGTGCCTTTTAATAGATAAGGGGGCAAGACTTGCCGAGCCAGGTGAATTTACAAAACGAGCTTTTTTGAATGGGCGCATTGACTTAGCACAGGCGCAGGCTGTCATGGATGTAATAAAATCAAAGACAGATGCATCTTTAAGAGTAGCCGCCGGTCATTTATCGGGTCAATTTTCTTCTCATATAGCTCAGATAAGAGACCCCTTGCTGGAAATCATAGCACATTATGAAGCTAATATAGATTTTCCCGAAGAGGAAATAGATGCAATTGATAATATTCAGATTATGGAAAAAATCCATGAACTGCAGGAAAGAATAAAAAAGATGCTCTCTACTGCCCGTACAGGAAAGATTTTACGTGATGGTCTTGTTACAGCAATAATAGGGAAACCTAATGTAGGTAAGTCAAGTTTGTTGAATGTGTTTTTGCATTCAGATAGAGCAATTGTGACGGATGTTCCAGGAACCACAAGAGATAGTATAGAAGAATATATCGACATCGGCGGAGTACCACTACGTATAGTTGATACAGCAGGCATAAGACAAACTAATGATAAAGTAGAAAAAATAGGTGTGAATAAATCACGGTCATATATTGAAAATGCGGATTTAATATTAGCAATATTTGATGGAGCAAGACCCATAGATGATGACGATAGAGAAATACTGCACCTTATAAAAGGTAAAAGAGCATTTATTCTCATAAATAAAAATGATTTAACACAGCTATGGGATGAAAGTGATATAAAGGCAATTTGTCCTGATAATAAAGTTATCCATATATCAACGATTAACGAAAAGGGTTTAGCTGAACTGGTAAAAGATATAAAAAATACCGTTTATGCGGGAAATAATGGCAGCCATGCCAGTGAGTATGTTAATGATATAAGACAGATTACGGCATTGAAAAAGGCAGATCAACATTTGAAGGATGCAGTGAAAGGTTTAGATGATGAGCTCCCAGAGGATCTTATTGTTATAGATCTGCGTTCAGCATGGGAGCAATTGGGGGATATAATTGGCGATACTGTTAGTGAAGATATAATAGACGAGATATTTAGTCATTTTTGTATAGGTAAGTGATTAAATTAAAGATATAATATAGTGATTTTTTATAGGCGCAGAATAAGGGTTTATCTGCAGTGCTTGGTAATAATGATAGCTCTTGCTGCTGTATTTCCGAGAAGTTGCCACAAAAATTTTGTAAGTGGTGCGCATGTCAAAAAAATCTCTGGGAGATTAATAATTTGGAGGAACAAAAGTGTTTATTGCCGGAAATTATGATGTTATTGTTATAGGTGCAGGTCACGCAGGAGTAGAAGCAGGATTGGCTTCATCCCGTATTGGCTGCAGGACATTGCTTACTACTTTAAATATGGATAATATAGCATTGATGCCATGCAATCCATCTGTGGGAGGACCAGCTAAAGGGCATTTGGTGCGAGAAGTTGATGCTCTTGGTGGAGAAATGGGCATAAATGCGGATAAGACCTGTATACAATTTAGAATGTTGAATACCAGTAAGGGACCAGCTGTTCAAGCTTTACGGGCTCAGGCAGATAAAAAGAATTACCAGTTTACAATGAAGGAAACATGTGAAAATCAAAAGAATTTGGATGTAAAGCAGCTGCTTGTTGAACGAATATTAACACAAAATAATAAGGTTACAGGAATACAGATTGAAACTGGCGAAATATATACTTGTTCATGTATAGTTCTTGCTTCTGGTACATATCTGCGAGGACGGATAATAATTGGTGAAAAGACCTATGATGGCGGACCGATAGGTCAAAGAGCTGCAATGGCTTTGTCCACATCACTAAAGGATATAGGTATTACTTTAATGAGATTTAAAACGGGAACACCAGCGCGTGTTGATAAGAGATCCCTGGATTTTACCAAAATGAAAGTTCAGCCGGGAGATAATGAATCCCGTAATTTTTCTTTTATGAGTGATGAGGTTACTCGTGAACAGGTTCCTTGCTGGCTGACGTATACTAATGAAAAAACACATAAAATACTACGTGACAATATAAACCGGGCACCTATGGCTAATGGTATAATTGAAGGGGTAGGACCCAGATACTGCCCTTCTATTGAAACAAAGATAATGCGGTTTCCTGATAAGGATAAACATCAATTATTTATCGAACCAGAAGGTCTTAATACCAATGAAATGTATGTGCAGGGAATGTCAACGAGCATGCCTATAGATGTTCAGTTTGAATTTTTGAAAACTATACCAGGGTTGGAGAATGTAAAGATAATGCGGCCTGGTTATGCGATAGAATACGATTGTTTGGATCCGTTACAATTACAACCTTCCTTGGAACATAAGAATATTGAAGGCTTTTTTTCCGCCGGGCAATCGAATGGAACTTCAGGATATGAAGAAGCAGCTGCGCAAGGGCTTATTGCCGGAATAAATGCTGCCTTAAAAGTACAAAAAAAAGACCCGCTTATATTAAAAAGATCAGAGGCTTATATTGGTGTACTTATTGATGACTTGGTAACGAAGGGGACGAATGAACCTTATCGTATGATGACATCACGGGCAGAATACAGACTGATATTGCGCCAGGATAATGCTGATATGCGTCTTACAGAAAAGGGACGCAGAATCGGTTTAGTTAGTGATGCAAGATATGAACGTTTTCTGCAAAAGAAGAATAGGATAGAGGAAATTACCGAGTTATTAAAGAATATAAAAATAAATCCTAACAAAGAAACGAATGCGGTGTTAGAAAAAAATGGTCTGCCGAAAATACGGACGAGTTTTACTTTATATGATTTATTAAAAAGACGTAATATTGATTATGAAAAGCTGCAAAAGGCCTTTGAATTGCCGATTGTAAAGGATGAAGTAAAAAAACAAATAGAAATAAATGCTTCTTATGAAGGATATATAGTAAAACAGCAGGAACAAGTTGACCGAATGGAAAAGTTAGAAAACAAAAAAATTCCTGTCAGTTTAAATTATAATAATGTATCTAATCTGCGTGATGAAGCCAGGGAAAAATTGAAAAAAATAAAACCGATATCATTAGGTCAGGCTGCCAGGATATCAGGAGTTTCACCAGCAGATATTTCAATACTTTTGATATATTTGGAACAATATATGCGAAGGGAAAAAAGCAATGGAATTTTTTAAATGCATGCAGGAAAAAGCTGAGGAATTCGATCTAGAATTAAATAATGATCAGTTGGAAAAGTTTAATATATATTATAATGTCTTAATAGAGTGGAATAAAAAGATGAATCTTACAGCAATAACTGCTCCTGTAGATGTAGCTGTAAAGCATATGATTGATTCATTGAGTGTTTGTGATGATGAGATTATAAAAACAGATAGCAAAATAATAGATATTGGGACCGGGGCAGGTTTTCCGGGGATTCCTTTAAAAATAAAATATCCCCATATTAAATTGACATTGCTGGATTCGCTTAATAAAAGAATAAAATTTTTACAAAATGCGGTTGAAGCAATAGGATTTACTGATATAGAGTTTATTCATGGAAGAGCGGAAGAAATAGCTAGGCAAAAAAAATATCGGGAAAAATATGATATATCTCTTTCACGGGCAGTAGCAAGAATGCCTATATTGTGTGAATATGCTTTGCCATTCGTTAAACAAGGAGGTTTTTTTGCTGCTTTAAAAGGAAAGGTATATAAAGAAGAAATAGAAGAAGCAAAAAATGCATTAAATGTTCTGGGAGGAAAAATATATAAGGTGAAATCAGTGTCATTACCAGGTATTGAAGATGTAAGGGCAATAATATATATAAATAAAATAAATGTAACACCAGCACTTTATCCGCGCAAAGCAGGAACACCTGAGCGGAATCCGTTATAATGAAATATTAAAGGAAACGGGGGATTTTGTATGAAAAAAATTTTTCTGGTAATATTAATAGCTAGTCTTTTTTCATTTAGTATGGAGCCTAGCATGGCAGCAACTGTTGAAAATGTTGGGCAGAATACTGCGTTTACTTCATTAGTTAAACAAGATCAGACTAAAGATGCAGTTAGTAGTAAAAAAAATAGCAGTGTTGATAAAAAAGACGAAGCTGTGTTTAAAAAAGTGGAAAATGCAGAAGAAAACAATAATAAAAGGTTTGTTCTTATTGCTAAGGATGATAAATTTTATTATTATCTTGACCGTAAGTCAGCTCGCTGGATTCTTGAACCGAACACTGATAGACAGATAATGGATGTTTGGATACGGTTAGTAGATGCAAATAAAAAAGATGAACCCTCTAATACCTATTCGAAAATAACGACTGATTCTACGTATTTATTAGATCATTATTATATAAGACCTGTAACAAGACAAGTGCAGTTTTTGTGTGAATTGGAGGTAACAGGGTATCCTGCAAATGATATTAAGCAAAATAATTATTCGGTTAAAAATTGGGAAGATGTTGTTCCTGGAAGTGTTGAGGAAACTATTTATAATGGTGTAATGTTAACAAAAGGTAGTTTAGTGAAAATTCCTGTTAAAAATAAAGGTATTGATAGAGAAGCTAGTGATTTTTTGGATCGTGTGTTAAATATAAGTTTATAATGTAACATACAAGAAGACTGCTGCATATTTTGCAGCAGTCTTCTTGTATGTTATCCACATTATCAACAGAAAAATGTGGGGATAATGTGGATAACATAAGTATATACTTTGTTTTCTGTTAATAAACTGTTAATAAATAGATAAAGTTATCCACAGGAAGTGATTAAGATAAAATTTAGCAATAAAACCTTATTTGTCAAGCTTTGTAAAGTAAAAAAAAATAAAAAAGAAGAATTATCCACAAATTATTTATAAAAATTGTGGATAATTCTTCTTTTTTAATGATGAAATAAACGTATACCGGTCATTGCCATGCTTATATTATATTTATCACAAGTGTCAATGACATTATCATCGCGAATTGAACCACCACTCTGTGCAATATAAGCTACACCGCTTTTATGTGCACGTTCAATATTATCACCAAATGGGAAAAATGCATCAGAGCCAAGTGATACATTAGATATTTTGGTTAGCCAGTCTTGCTTTTCTTTTTTAGATAATATAGGTGGTTTTTCTGTAAATACGCGCTGCCAGTCATCTGCACCAAGTAAATCCATATATTCATCAGAAATATATACATCAATAGCATTATCTCTGTCTGGGCGGCGAATATTTTCTTTAAAGGGAAGATTAAGAACTTTAGGGTGCTGTCTTAGATGCCATGTGTCAGCTTTATTGCCAGCAAGACGAGTACAGTGGACGCGAGATTGCTGCCCGGCTCCTATACCAATTGCTTGCCCGTCTTTAGTATAACAAACAGAGTTTGACTGTGTATATTTTAATGTTATTAAAGCGATGACAAGGTCACGTTTAGCGCTTTCGGTAATATTTTTGTTTTTAGTAGGGATGTTTTCTAAAATAGAAGTATCAATTTTTACGTTATTGCGTTTTTGTTCGAATTTTATGCCAAATACTTCTTTGTGTTCTAATTCAGGCGGTAGGTAATTTTTATCCATTTGTATTATCAGATAATTACCTTTACGTTTAGTTTTTAATATTTCAAGTGCTTTTTCTGAATAAGAGGGAGCAATTATTCCATCAGATACTTCTCTAGCTAAAAAAGATGCTGTTGCTTCATCGCACTCGTCAGACAATGCAGCAAAATCACCGTAAGATGACATTCTATCAGCACCGCGAGCGCGGATGTAAGCACTAGATAACGGAGTTAATTCTATACCTTCGACAAAGTAAACTTTTTTTAGTATGTCGGATAGGGGAAGTCCTACGGCTGCACCAGCAGGACTTACATGTTTAAAAGAAGCGGCCGCAGGAAGTCCTGTTGCTTCTTTTAATTCTTGTACTAACTGCCAGCTGTTAAAAGCATCAAGAAGGTTAATATATCCAGGGCGGCCATTTAATACAGTGAAGGGAAGGTTTGTATTTTCTTTCATAAAAACTCTGGCTGGTTTTTGATTGGGATTGCAGCCATATTTTAGTTCCATTGAATTCATAATTAGGTTCTCCTTTGTTATCAATAATAGTAAAAAAACCATCCAATGTTTTTTGGATGATGTGAGTTGTTTGGAGCTGATAAAGCATTGAATAATATTAGTTCTTAATAAAAAAATATAATTGATCAAAAGAATTGAAGTAATAAGTAAACCTATGGTAAATTAAAAATAATCATTAAAATATGTATTAAATATTTTAATGATATAACACATATTTTAGATAAAATCACTTTATCATTTTAAATGCTGTTTTGTCAAGTAAGGTAGTTTGCTATAGTTTGGATTAGATTATGGACTGGTCAGGTTTGGCAGCATATTTATTTCATGGTAAAGAAAGTATGCTTTATTTTAGGCACGGATGTTTTAAAGTGGTATAATATTAATGATAATATGACTCTTTATAGAGGGGGAATACGTGATGGTAAAAAGTATTGCTGTTTTAACTAGTGGAACAGATAGTCCGGGAATGAATGCTGCTATAAGGGCGGTAACACGAACTGCTTTATTTGAAAAAGCTTCTGTCTGGGGTGTCAAAGATGGTTTTTCTGGATTGGTAAATGATCAAATATATCAGTTGAATTCGGTTTCAGTAAGTGATGTTATACAATGCGGAGGGACTTTTTTAGGAACAAGTTTTTGTCCAGAATTTGAAACTGAAAAAGGTCGTAAACAAGCTTATAATAATCTTAAACGCCATGAGATAGAAGGTATTGTTGTAATTGGCGGTGATGGAACAATGAAGGGTGCTAAGGTTTTTGGGGATGAGTATGATTTCCCAATAGTAGGTATTCCGGCAACAATAGAAAATGATATTTGGGGAACAGACTATACCATAGGCAGTGATACGGCGGCAAATACAATAGTAGAGGCCCTTAATAAACTGCGGGATACTGCCTCTTCGCATCGCCGAGTAATTGTCGTAGAAGTGGCAGGGAAAAAATGTGGTTGGCTGCCATTAGTATCAGGTATTGCCGGCGGTGCGGAATTTATATTAGTACCTGAAGTAGCAACTGATTTGAATCAATTAGTAGAAGATTTAAAGAAAAGACATGCTGAGGGAAAAACCTACAGCCTAATAGTTGTCGGAGATGGTTATGATAATATAATGAATATAGGAAAAACTATTTCAGAAAAAACTAAACTGGATACAAGGATATCTGTATTGGATCTTATATTACGCGGCGGTGCACCTACTGTTGAAGATCGAGTAAAAGCCAGTCAGTTAGGAGAAAAGGCAGCTTTGGCATTAATATCAGGATTATATAATATAGTTTTGGGTTATAATAAAAATGATCTGGTTTCGATTGATTTAAATGATGCTGTTAATAATAAAAAAGAATTAGATAAAGAGTATATGAGAATTGCTAAAATTTTAGTGTAAAAAAATGATAAATAAGCTATGAAGACATTGTTTTCATAGCTTATTTTGTACTAAATTTTTGGCTAATTTAACAGCTATTACACCGTCTTCCGCATATGCATCAGCACCAGCATTATCAGCATATTCCTGCGTTAAAACAGCACCACCTACAATAACATGAGCCTTAGAACCAGCTTTTTTTAAGGAAGAAATTACAGAATCTATCTGAGTCATGGTAGTGGTCATTAAGGAACAGAGGCCTACTATATCGGCATCATTTTCAATAGCAGCACGAACAATAGCTTCGTTAGCCACATCTTTACCTAGATCAATTAATTTAAAGCCATTATTTTCTAATAAAGCTGCAACAATATTTTTACCTAAATCATGGATATCGCCTTTTACTGTAGCAATAACAACAGTTCCATTATTGGCAATTTCCTGGGCGGGAATGATTTCTTTTATTTTTAAAAATGCTTCACGCATGGCTTCAGCAGAAAGCATGACTTGAGGCAGAAAAATTTTTTTTGCTCCAAAATCTTTTCCCACATCATTCATAGCTGCAGAAAGGGCTTTTTCTGTTAGCTCATTGGAAGAATGGCCTTCTTTTAATGCTTGTTCGACCATATTGGCAACATTTTCTTTTTCACCGTTTATTATGGCATTTTTTATTGCCGTTAAAATATTTTTAGGAATATTTTTTTCTTTGACAATAGTTGATTGCTGTTTAGATGCTGTTAAACTGTATTTCTGGCCATTAGGATCTTTAGCAATTAGAGCTGCAGCGGCAGATAATGTATTTTGCATAGATGTATCGTAAGGATTCATTATAGGGGCATCAAGTCCAGCGGCCAAGCACATGGCAAAAAAAGTACTATTTACAAGGGGTCTATTGGGAAGACCAAAGGAAATATTGGAAAGTCCCATAGTTGAGGGATAACCGAATTCATGGCGATATAGATTAAGTGCCTCTAAGACTTCGCATCCTGCTGTCTTATCTGCAGCTATTGTCATTACAAGGCTATCTAAAATAAAATCATTATCTTTCAAACCAGCTTCTTTAGCATGGGTAATGATTTTTTTTAGGATGGTTATTCTGTCACCAGCAGTTTTTGGCAATCCCTTATCTGATAAGGGAAGGCAGAGAATAGCTGCTCCATATTTTTTTGCTAAGGGGATAAAATATTTTAATCTGTCAGGTTCGGCAGAAACAGAATTGATCAAAGCTCGTCCTGGGTAGGCTTTTAATCCTGCTTCTAAACTTTGGGGATCACTTGTGTCTATAGATAAGGGTGTAGAAACTATTTGTGAGATTTCTTTTATTGCTTTTTCCATAGCAGCAGGTTGATCAATGCCGCCAACACCCATGTTTACATCAAGAATATCTGCACCAGCATTTGTTTGTTCTACCGCTTCTTTTTTTACTGATATAAAAGAACCGTTTTTTATTTCTGCCGCTAATTTTTTTCTGCCGGTAGGATTTATTCTTTCACCGATTAGCCTGGTTGGCATATCAATGCCGATAAATACAGTTTTAGTGCGGCTGGTGAGTGCTAAAGAACTAGTAGGTTTTATCCGTATAGGATCGGGTGAATTATATAAAGCTTTTTTTATTTCTGCAATATGATTGGGAGTAGTGCCGCAGCAGCCGCCGATAAAGGATGCTCCGGCACTTATCAGTTTGGGAGCCCATTTGGCCATAGCAATAGGACTCATAGGGAATATTGTTTTGCCATTTATTAAGTGCGGCATACCTGCATTTGGTTGGATACTGATGGGACAGGCACAATTTTTAGCAAGAATTTTAACTATTGGCAGCAGTTGTTCTGGACCTGTGGAACAATTAGCCCCAATTATGTCAGCGCCCATTGCTTCAAGAGTAATAGCAGCAGTTTGGGCATCTGTCCCGGTTACTGTTCTGCCATCTTCGGAATAAGACATTTGGCAGATAACAGGAATATTTGGAGCAGCTTTTTTTGCAGCTAGTAATGCAGTACGCATTTCCTGTAGATCAATGCAAGTTTCAATTAAAATATAGTCAGCACCAGCTTCGGCAAGAGCAGAAGCTTGTTCTAAATATATATCATAAGCCTCATCGAAAGTAAGGTCACCTAAAGGTTCAATAAATTTGCCAGTAGGGCCCATTGATCCAGCTACTTTAGCATTATTGCAGGCAGCAACTCTGGCATTTTTTACACCAGCCATGTTTATTTCCCGTGTACTGCCCTCAAGTCCGAAATGGGCTAATTTTATACGGCTGGCTCCAAAAGTATTTGTTTCTATAATTGTAGAGCCTGCGTTTATATAAGCTTTATGCACATTGATTATATCTGCTGGATGTTTGATATTTAATAATTCGGGACATATGCCTGATTTTAAGATGCCTCGTTCTTGTAATATTGTGCCCATGGCACCATCGAATATATGTATCATAATAATACCTTCTTTTTGTTGCACGTGAAACATGCATTGAATTTAAAAATTTTTATTTGTAACTTTTCGTGAGGGACAGTTTTTTTGTGAACAATTTTGGCAAGAGGGCTTTTCAGGAGAAAAAGGGTCTGTCTGAGGAACAAGGCCAATTATGGCTGTTACGGATTTTCTTGGCGTGAGCATCATAGATGAAGTACAGTGTATGCCTATTTTTTCAGCATTGGCTAACTTGAGTATTTGGGGTTGACATGTTATACTCCAATCGCCATATCCGGGACTAAAACGCCAAATACGTTTGTATCCTAGTGCATTTGCTTTAGGGTCTATATTTTTTTCAAGGGCATCGGCAATTTGTTCTACTGCAGTAGTAGCTGCGGCATCAAGTAACAAACCATGTGAATAAGTACCATTATTAAAAGCCATTTCTATTGATTTTTCTATGACTTCACCAATAGTAACGGCCATGATGATTACTTTTTGGCAATGACTGAGATGATTTAATATTTTACTGCCTGTTATTTGGAAGTCCTTATCAGCTAAAACAATACCATGAATATTATCATAATTATACATATTCCATATACCACGTGGTGTCGCGGAATATACAATTTCATCACAGGCATCTATGATGAAATTTTCATCAAAATCAGCTATTGCCAGTCCGGCATAGCGTCGTGTTTCCTTTTGATCAACTTTTTTTAATGGAGCATTGTATATAGGCATATTTGACACCTCGTAAAAATTTATAAGATTGAGCTGCTGACAAAATATCACGCATACGGATAAAATATATAGAAAAATTTTGTCTTTGCTTTGAAGTTTTCAATATATAAGATAAGATGTTATTTATATGAATGTTTTTCAATTTCTTAGAATGCAAAGTAAAGAATAGGGTATTTTATTGGATCTTTTTAGAATAGAAAATAAACACAATGGAATAGATTTTGTAATTTATATTAACCAGTATAATGAAAATTATTTATATAAAATTAACATATATTTTATCATAAAATATATGTTAATGGTAATAGCTATTAGTTTTATCTAGACATTTATTTATGATATAGTGCAGGAAAATAAGTAATTTTGTGGAAAAATCAATAATAAATAATAAAAAGAAGGTGTTTTTGTGACAAAGATAATTGCGCTTGCTAATCAAAAGGGTGGAGTAGGTAAAACAACAACAGCAATAAATTTAAGTGCAGCACTTGTCGATTTAAAAAAAAAAGTAATGCTTGTAGATGCTGATCCACAGGGAAATGCTACAAGTGGTTGTGGTATAGATAAAACGCATATAAAGAAATCATTATATGATTTGTTATTACGAGGACAAAATATAAGGAATATTTTAATAAAAACAGAATCAGGCATAGAACTTTTACCGGCGATGATTGATTTGGCAGGAGCAGAAGTGGAACTGGTTTCTATGTTTTCACGTGAAACAAAATTAAAAAAGGCTTTGGATAAGGTAAAAAATGAATATGATTATATTTTAATTGATTGTCCCCCTTCATTGGGATTGCTGACAATCAATGCGCTTACAGCAGCAGATTCTGTTATTTTACCATTACAGTGTGAATATTATGCACTGGAAGGGATGACTCAGATACTGAATACGATTAAATTAGTTAAGGAAAATCTTAATGAAAAACTGGTACTGGAAGGTGTAATACTGACTATGTATGATGCCAGAACAAATTTATCTGCTCAAGTTGCTGAGGAAGTAAAGACGCATTTCCCTCATAAAGTATATACCACAGTGATTCCCCGAAATGTACGTTTGAGTGAAGCTCCATCCTACGGCTGCCCGATAAATAAGTATGACTCATTATCAAAAGGAGCATTAGCATATAAATCTTTGGCAGAGGAGATAAATAAAAATGACTAAAAAAACCACACATAATGCATTAGGTCGTGGGCTAGGCGCATTATTAAAGGATGCAGAATCTGATAAGGGGAAAATAGAGCAGATAAATACAGTAGATATTTTATCTAATCCTTTTCAGCCGCGGCATAATTTTGATGATACAAACATAGATGAGCTAGCGCAATCAATAAAAAAATATGGTATATTACAGCCTGTATTAGTTAGAATGGTAGATGGCAAGTATCAGTTGATAGCTGGTGAGCGTCGCTTGCGGGCTTGTAAAAGAATAAATATGCAGGCTATACCAGCTATAGTGTGTGACTATAATGATAAAGAAACAGCACAGATAGCACTTATAGAAAATCTACAGAGAGAAGATTTAAATGCAATCGAAGAGGCAGCTGCTTACCAAAAGTTAATAACAGAAATAGGATTAACGCAAAGTGATGTAGCGCAATATGTGGGGAAAAGCCGTAGCCATATTGCTAATTTTTTGCGGCTGTTAAAATTGAGTGAAACGGTAAAAAAATATGTTGTAGATGATGTATTAAACATGGGACAGGCTAAACCGCTGCTTTCAATCGATGATATACAATTGCAAGAGCAAACGGCATTATATATAATTGCTAATGAGTTATCGGCCCGAGATGCAGAAAATTTAGTAAAAAAAGTATTACAAAATCCGCAGTATTTTACTATGGGAAAAAAAGAAACGGAAAAAACTAAAGATGTCTTTATTAATGATGCAGAAGATAAATTAAAACTTTTGCTGGGGACAAAAGTAAAAATAAAAAAAGGTTTGAAAAAAAGTAAAATAGAAATTGAATTTACTTCAGAACAAGAACTTGATCGTATAGTGGAAACTTTAATAAAGGAAAAAACTACCAATAAAACACAAAAAATGGAAAAAGAATTTTTTGTATAAATTTTGATATCAAAATGAATTATGTGGTATAATATGGCGTGCTTAATCATTATTAGCAGTAAGCGGCAAAGTTATTGAATTTTAATCAAAGAAGATTATAACTTCTTTAACTTTAAGTAATGGTTGAAGGTATAGCAAAAATTTATAAAATTATATGTATTAGAAACAAGTATGGTGATTCTTTTCCGCGGTTGTTAAATAGTGGGAATGTGTGATAATTAGGATTATAATGAAAAACATAAGCTGGTCAATTATGTATATTGTAAAATTGCAGTAAATTGTTTATAGATGATTTCTGTAAAAGGCAGTTATGCTGTTATAAAATCTTAAAGTCAAGCTTATCCCAAGTAGATGTATTATATATCGGTAAATATGCTTATGATTTTATAGGATCAGCTATAAACAATAAAATACAATATTAAAGACTAATACTTATTATAAGGGAGTATCAATAAATGGTAGAAAGTTCTAGTGGTATAATTTATATTATTATAGCAATGATTATTTTATTATTATTCGTATATATAATTGCTATTATATCTTTAGTAAAACTAAATAATATGAAAAAACGTTATAAATTAATGATGACAGGATCAAATGCTAAGTCTTTAGAAAATATGCTTTTGGAACATATTTCTAAAGTTGATAAGGTTATGGATCAGAATGCTGATATTATAGATGATAATAAGCAGATACATAATATACTGCAAAATGTCATTCAGCGGGTAGGAATTGTCAGATTTGCTGCATTTGAAGATGTTGGTGGGGATTTAAGCTATGCAGTGGCTCTTTTAGACAGAAATAATACCGGTTTAGTTTTATCCAGTATATTCAGTCGCAATAATTCTACGACTTATATGAAGCCGATTGATAAGGGAACATCTTCTTATAAACTTTCTAGTGAAGAAAGGGAAGCTTTGAATAGGGCAATGGCAAAAGGATAAAAGAAAATTTTTATTGTACCAGCAAATAAATGTAAGTAAATAATGTTTTTATATTAGATATTAGGATAAGCGGGTTTATAGCTTATCCTAATATTGTTTTTGGGAAAAATAATGTAGTGTAAGTAAAATTTCTAATAGATTAGTAAAATTTTGTATTGAGGCAGAGCAAAATAATTGCATTTTATTTTATTGACGAAAAATAAAATAAAATATATAATATAAAAACCGACTGGTTGGTTTAATGATATAAAGGGAAGCATAGTAATGATACAAAAACGTGAGCATATTGTAAAAAAGGCAGCAAAGCTGATCCATCTTAAGGGATATAGAGATACATCAATGGAAGAAATATTAACAGCTGCTAAAATAAGTAAAGGACAATTTTATTATTATTTTTCGTCAAAAGAAGAACTTGGCTTAGTTATATTGGATTATGTATTTGCGAAGTGGAAAAAAAATATAGTAGAAAATATTTTAGAAACAAACAAACTACCAAAAGAAAAAATTGCGGCCATGCTTGATTATATAATAGAATGTAAAAGTGCAAAAAAAATAAAATATGGTTGTATTTTTGGGAATTTATCTATTGAACTTAGTAATCATAGTGAAGTCTTTAGGAAAAAATTAGCAGCAATATTCGATTTTTGGATAAATGAAGTAAAACTAGTTATTGATGACATAGAAGAAAAAGACAGAGATACAACTTTGGACAGCCGTATATTAGCACAAACAATTGTATCTGTTATTGAGGGAGTTACATTATTAACAAAAAATAATAGAAATATTGCAATGATGGTAGATGTATTCCAAAATATGAAGAAGATTATGAAAATTTAAAAAAGGAAGAAAAAAATGCGTAAATATATTTGGTTTATAGTAATGGTACTATTAGTAGGTTTTAGTGTCTATAATTATATGGCAGCATATAAAAATTATACGGGGAAATCAGCTGAAGAACCAGCTACTGTGGGAGTAGTTATCGGGAAAAAAGCACCCGCGATTACTTTAAAAGACATAGAAGATAAGTCTGTAACAATAAATGCAGCAAAAAATAATAAAGTATATGTATTGAATTTTTGGGCCAGCTGGTGTCCCCCATGTCGTGATGAAATGCCGGAAATAAATGATTTTTATAATAAATACAAAAATAAATTACAATTTTTGGCAATTAACATGCAAGAATCAAAAACAAAAATAAATAGTTTTATGGTACAGAATAATTATGTTTTTCCTGTTTTACTGGATAGTGATGGAAAAGCGGCAGAATTGTTTAAAGTTCGTCAGATTCCGACAACTATCGTAATCGATAAAAATGGAATAATAAAGTATCGGCGGACTGGACAGATTGATTTGGTTGAATTAGAAAAAATCATTGATAGCGCAGGAGATAAAAATAATGATTGATAATGTTAGTGTAACAGCAGCTTTGTTTGCTGGGCTGTTATCGTTTGTTTCCCCCTGTGTTCTACCAATGCTGCCTACCTTTTCGTTAATATTAGCACAATCAATTGATGGACAAGAAGAGAGAAAATGGAACATATATATAAATAGTATTTGTTTTTTGTCGGGATTTACGCTGGTTTTTATTATTATGGGAGCAACGGCGTCATTGATGGGACAATGGTTTTTTAATTATCAGGAAGAGATAAAAAAAGCAGGGGCAATTATTATTATTATTATGGGAATAATATTGACAGGTCATTTTCAGACAACTTTTTTGGGCAGAGACTATCGACCTTTTTTAAAAAAGACTTTTAAAGGACCTGTTGGAGCATTTTTATTAGGTACAGCTTTTACAGCAGGCTGGACACCATGTACTGGACCGATTCTTGCTGCAATACTAATTTATGCGGGACAAACTGGAACAGTTAAAACAGGTATATTTTTATTATTTGTTTATTCTATGGGTTTTTCTATACCATTTTTTTTGTTTGTAGCGGTATTGAAAAAATACTTGATACATATGCGTAAGTTTTATGGATGGCTGCCTATAATACAAAAAGTTGCTGGTTATATGATGATAATTTTAGGTGCTTTTATTTGGCTGGACTGGCTTCAAAAGGGAATAGGAATTATTTTTTCAATATTTTAAATGTAAAGCATAAGTATTATTTTGAATGTATTATCCAAGGAAACACGAGAAGCTATGTTATAAAATTTATTACATAGATTACAAAAAAAAATGATGACTATATATGCTTGTAATAAGGTAAAAATCGTGATAAACTTGAATTAGAGTAATAAATTATGATGTTACACATTAACACATAATTATCACTAAAACAGTTTTGCTTTCGGTAGTATTTTTATAAAAAAAATACTATTTATTTGAAAACCAGCTTATTTTAATAGAATTGAATAACAATAAGTGGTCTAAGTTTTAAAGTGAGTAAAATTTACTTTAAAAAGGAATTTTATCTATCGGCGAGGCGATTTTTATGTTGAAAAAAGCGGCATTGAAAGCTGCATTAAAACTATGGAATAAAGGCGGGTTTACTGTACGATTTTGGGATGGTGAAGAAAAAAATTATGGTAAAGAGAATCCTAATTTTAAAATAATTTTTCACCGTGAACCTGAATTTAAGGATATCACGCAGATAGGTTCAAATATTGTATTGACATTAGGCGAAGCTTATATGGACGGAAGTATAGATTTTGAAGGTTCATTGGATGATGTTATTGCAACTATGTTCAAAAACCAGGCTGGAGATATTAAAAAATATGATTTGGCTGGTTTGAGGAAAAAAATGTTTTCCGGCGTGGAAGAAGAAGAAAAAGAAAATATACACAGTCATTATGATCTTGGCAACGATTTTTATCGAAAGTGGCTTGATAGGACAATGTCATATTCCTGTGCTTATTTTAAACGACCAACAGATACTCTTGAAGAAGCTCAATTACATAAAATAGATCATTCGTTGCAAAAGTTATTGTTAAGAAAAAATGAAACTTTGCTTGATATTGGCTGTGGATGGGGCTGGCTCATAATAAGAGCGGCACAGCTTTATGGTGTTAATGCTGTAGGAATTACTTTAAGTGAAGAACAATATGATGGAGTTACTGCGAGAATAAAAAAATTAGGTTTAGAAGATAAAGTAAAAGTTCATTTATTAAATTATATGGATTTAGATCCAAAACAATATAAATTTGATAAAATTGTCAGTATTGGAATGTTTGAACATGTAGGCAAAGAATTTTTGCCATTATATCTACACAAAGTTAATACACTGTTAAAGGACGGAGGGTTGTTTTTACTCCATTCTATAATGGGCTTTACGGAAGCACCGACTAATGGTTGGATAAAGAAATATATTTTCCCCGGAGGTTATGTCCCAACGGTGCGTGAAACTGTAAGTTTACTGCCTGATTTTAATTTTTATTTACTTCACATGGAAAGTCTGCGTCGGCATTATGCACGTACGTTGGATGAATGGCATAAGAATTTTATGAATTGCAAAGATGAACTACCGGAAAAGTATAATGAAAGATTTAAGCGGATGTGGAGTCTGTATCTTGCCGGCTGTGCGTCTGCATTTAGAACGGGCAATATAGATGTAGTACAGTATCTTTTAAGTAAAGGTGTAAATAACAAATTACCAATGACTGATGAATATATGTATGAAGATTAATAATATAAACTGCTTATAATGTTGCAGGAGGGCAGCTTTTAGTATATATATTCAGGACATACTCCTACTGTTTTATAAGCAGGGAAATTTTGTCACAAATAATTTAATTTTTTTATTTCAGGCAGGAAAAAATTATCATTTATTGAATTTATAATAGATTTACATAAAAAACCGTAGTTTAGCATGGAAAAATAATGTGAGTCTTGCGGGTCTGCGTAAGTAGCTATAGCTGAATGTTCAATAAACGGATAGGATATTATCCGTTTATTGAACACATAAAACTTGTTTTGTAAGGCAGGATTCGGTATCACTCTCTATTTTCCTGATTTTAGCCATGGTGAGTATATCAAAAAGATGTTAAAAGTATATTATAATTTGGGGGCCTTTTTGTTGACAAAAAAAACGTTACTAGGAGTTGCAGTCTGTCTTTCTTTAAGTACGACAGCTTTTGCAGCACCATTGCAGAATTATGATCAGGGAAAAGTTGAAATTAATGCAGGTACAGCTGTTGCACCAGCGATGTCTGTAAAAAACAGCAACACAGGAGAAAAAGTTGACTCTGATGTAAAAAACAGGGTTTTTGGCGGTGCGACAGTAGGTCTTGGCAATAATCTGGCAGTACAGTACAAGTATAATGACAGTCGACTGAAGTTATCGGATTTTGGAGATCAAAATTTTAGAACACAGGAATATAACTTGAGATATAAACTCAATAAAAATGTTTCATTATATGCTGGTAATATGCATGCACGTTTAGGTTTAGATGATAACTGGGGCGATGCCACACGCAGTTTTTTCCAAGCCGGTGCACAGTATGAAGCTCCAATCGCTCCAAATATGACAGGCTGGGCAGCTGCCGGTTTTGGTGACAACATGCAGCATTATGAAGCTGGTGTAGGTTATGCCTTTACCGAAAATGTGGATTTAGATTTACTTTATCAATATACTAAAGTAAATGATTTTCAGGTTCAGAATACTAATATGGATGTAACAGCTAAAGGGTTATATGCAGGATTATCTTTTAAATTTTAACGATCAATAATTAGTCATTTCTGAATAATAGTTGGAGTATGAAACAGTGGTGGAATATTTGGAGTTATTCTGCTTAGGTCTATGCCATAGACATGTCATGCAAAAGATATTTTAGTTTAAAAATAATCATGATTAAGAGATAGAATAAGGCTGCTGCCATATATAGGTTACTTTATAAATAAAATTTATTGATTTAATTATTACAGCCATAATAATAGATTAACTATTATTATGGCTGCTTTTTTTTATAAAGTTAAAAATATGTATGGTATTTATTGAAAAATATTGACAGATATAAAATTATTATTTAGTATATTATACAAGTAGTATAAATTAAATTTATAAATCAGATATGGTTAAGTATAGGTCATATCTTTATTTAGTATCTGAGAATTTAAATTGAATATGTACAGCTTAAATTACAGCTATGGATGGTAAAAGGAGTCTTTTGTATTTTAAAAGTATTTTCTAATGTAGAAAAACAAAAAAATGAGCTGGAAGATATACTTTTGCATGTGAAAACTGATCAAATTATATACAGGCAGAGAAATGAAATAAAAATTGCAAATCGTTTAAAGCTTTTAGAAAATCAGCTTCAGCTCGCAATAAAAAATTTAGATGATGCTATGCAGTTAAAATAGATTTTTATTGCAGCAACAGCCCTATATCATAAAAAAATTATGATATAGGGCTGTTGTTTATCGGAAAAAGAGGTATAATAAATATGAATTAAAAAATAAATTAAGTGTTTTGGCATACTTATATTCTTTGAATATTCATAAAAAACAAAAAATATTTACAAAATGTTTACGATGCCAAAATTATGATTATTGGTTTTTAAAATAATAATTACCTTAGGTTTATGGCGGACCTAAGGTAATTATTTCCGAACTATATTTAAAGATGGAGTTATTTATATGAGAAGGAGGTTCTCTTAAATAAATTATTTTTCTTTTAGTATTTATTAATAACATAGGCTTTTATAGTATTAATAAATACAATAAAGATCATTTCAGTTTAATTGGCTATTAGCATGGCAGACACAATATTATTAATCAAGCGGATGGCTTTTAACTGTTAGAGTTGTTTATTAATGGATAACAACAAAATAAGTTTCTTAGTAATAATAATAACTTTATACCTTGTTATAATGATAGTGATATAAATATTCTCTGGGGAATTCCGAGTTCCGGTTAATAGCCAAATATTTATAGCATGATATTATTGTGAGGCGGCAATAATATATTATGGGATAAAGTGGATTATATCTTCTGGAAAAATAAAAAGCAGAATATATAGGTGGATAAACTGAAAAACTGCCATGTTTAAACAATTAATACAATGGAACCATCTCCTTTCGAGGCTGTTATTGATTTTTATAAATAAAAAAAGGCAAAGATATCATTGCAATAAAAAACCTTTACGATGATATTTTTGCATTTTTAGAATTTATTTCATGCGAATTATAATGGACTAATAGAATAAAAAATATTAAACTAGTAATTTTCATTATCAGGAGATAAATAAAGCATATGTAGAAGTATGACTGTTTATTTAACTGGGGTGATAAAATGGATATTACAAAATAATTAAATTTATTTCTATTAGTCCACTTGTAAATCACAGACTCATCAATGGAATAATAAATTATAAAATTTTACAGAGTCTGTAAAAAATAAAAACCTTCTGCCAAAAAAAGGCAAAAGGCTCCATCGACTAAATCCATATAACAAAAATAAAAGGATGTATTCGAGAAATCCCCTTCCTATCGCTCGCAGGTTCGACAAATTATATTGTCATCGGTGATTGTCAAATAGGCAGTTCTTCTGGCTTCAGATCATAGCTAAACTGTGCCTTCCCAGGATAAATCCCAGTGACATAATACAGCATTACTCCCTGTTACAGCGGCGGGACCGCGCCGGTATTTCACCGGTCTTCCCTATTAAGCCTTGCGGCACCTATTCCTATATAATATTTTAGATAACTAAATTTCTATATAATTTAGTATATACTTACTTTTGACATTTGACAATATTTATTTTATGATAAAATATTTTTATTATTTTATGAAAAAATAAAAATATTTGTATGCACTGATAATATAATAAATTTAGGGAGCATAATTTGTATTTTTAATTGAAAATGAAATGCGTTATATGGTATAATTATTAACGGAAAATAATTTTTCTTAACCTAAGAGGAGGAATAATAATATGGCTGATTTTGCAAATCCGTTTCAGGGAAATGTTGAGCGAAAATTAACTAAGGAAGAATTGATTCAAGCGGTTCGTTTGGATATTTCTGGGGAGCTGGAAGCAATATATCTTTATGATGCACATGTACAGGCAACTGATAATGAAATTGCGAAGAAAGTTATAGCTGATATACGGGATGAAGAAAAAGCGCATGTTGGCGAACTTATGACATTACTTCGTATTCTTGATCCTCAGGAGGCAGAACATTTTATTTCTGGCGAAAATGAAGTAAAAGAGCTTTTGCAGGAATTGGAAAATGAAACTAAGGCTAAAAATACAAATATTATATCTTCAGCTACTATTGGCAGCCTTATGAAATAAATTTTTATGAAGATAATACGAGGAGGGTAATGTTGATGGATTATTTATCCAGAGAGTCAGCTCCATTTAGTGAGGAATTATGGAAGCAAATAGATGATACTGTTGTAAATACAGCAAAAATGGTTTTGCATGGCCGACGATTTATTTCGGTTTTAGGGCCGTTAGGAATTGGCGTTACTAATATTACTATTGATAATGCTGATGAACTGCATGAAGTGGCTAAAAATGGATTGATAATGACTTTAGGACGAAAGTTTTCTGAAATTCCAACACTATATTCTGATTTTACCTTATCAGCTAAGGATATACAGAGTGCTGTTCATTTCGGCTATCCCATTGATTTATCAGAAGCTATTAATGCAGCAGAAAATTGCGCCTTGAAAGAAGACAGACTAATTTTCTTTGGTGATAATACCTTCAATATAGATGGTTTATTCAGTGTAGATGGCGCCAATAAAATTGAACGGTCAGACTGGTCTACTGGAGAAAATGCTTTTGTAAATATTGCGGCAGCGATAAATTTGTTGGTAGAAAAAAGAATATATGGTGCTTATTCATTGGCCCTGAGTCCGGATTTATTCTTGCAAATGCAAAGGCTACAGCAGGGAACAGGACTGCTGGAAATTGACAGAGTAAAAAAACTTTTAAATAAAAATATATATATTACGCCTGCATTAGGAAAAGAAAAAGCGGTCCTTGTATGTGCGGACAGCCGCAATATGGATTTGGTTATTGGACAGGATCTTAAAACTGCATATTTAGAACAGACCGAACTTAATCATAAATTTCGCTTGTTAGAGACATTATTGTTGAGGATTAAACGGCCGCAGGCTATTGTACGTTTTGAATAAAAGAACTGTATAGATATTTACTGTAAAATAACAGTTCTTTATATAAATTATATAATTAATATTTTGGAGGTAATTGAGAATGGACAAAGTTGTTTTTTATCGTTGCGAAAAATGTGGTAATATTGTAGCTCTTATAAATAATGGCGGTGGCACCCTTACTTGTTGTGGTCAGCCAATGACTAAGCTTGTTGCTAACACAACAGATGCTGCACAGGAAAAACACGTTCCTGTAGTAACTAAGACTGATGGTAAGATTAAAGTTGCAGTTGGTTCTACATTACATCCAATGCAGCCGGAACATTATATTCAGTGGATTGCGCTTGTGGCAGATGCCCGTGTACGTCTTCAGTTTCTAGAACCTGGACAAGAACCTAAGGCTGAATTCTGCGGTGCTGAAAGTGGCACAGTATATGAATATTGCAATTTACATGGATTATGGAAAACAGATTTTTAATGTAATATATAAAGAAAGAGATTCTCACATAGGGAATCTCTTTCTTTATATATTGAGTAGATAGTAATTAAAATATATTGAAATTTTTATAGCATAGTAATATAATAATAATTAATCATTGACTGAATGAAGGTTGCAGACTCGTTACGTTAGTCATGAGTTAGACACCACACTAGTCAGTATGTATAGAAATATGCATATAGAGATTGGCATAAGACCAATCCAAGCTATAAAAAATAGTAACGTTTTAACTGTAAAGCTCATCACGGCAGAGATATAAATGCAGCCATAAACATTCGTAATGAAGGATTAAGAATATTAAATAGAAATATATATAATAACCGTAAGAACTACGGGGATAGCCTGTGGAGATAATGTAAGACGTGTTTTTGGCGCAACTATCGGTGAAGGAAGAGCTCCACGACTTTAGTTGTGGGAAGTCCAGAATGCTTTTCATATAAAGAGTAAATTTTATATGAAATTTGTTTTTAGATATCATATGTTTGCCAGTTGGCAGTAAATGAAAGAGGAATGTATTATTATGGAAAAGATATTAGCTGATAAATATAAACTTTGGATTGACGGTGAATGGAAAAATGCAGAAGATGATAAAGTATATGAAAGTATCTGTCCGGCAACTGGAGAACATTTAGCAGTCTGTGCTGATGCATCTAAAAAAGATGTTGATGTGGCAGTAAAGGCAGCATGGAAGGCCTTTCCTACATGGAAAAAAACAAGCGCAGTACAGCGTTCAACAATATTACTGAAAATTGCAGAGATTATAGATAAGAATAAAGATAAACTTGCGATGATTGAAAGTATGGATAATGGTAAACCAATAAGGGAAACAAGTATGATAGATATTCCTTTATCAAGCGATCACTTTAGATATTTTGCCGGAGCAATAAGAACGCAGGAAGGGACAGCTTCTTTTATAGATAAGAATACTTTGAGTATAGTAGTAGAAGAACCATTAGGTGTAGTTGGACAGATTGTTCCCTGGAATTTTCCTTTTTTAATGGCAGCATGGAAGCTTGCTCCAGCATTAGCTGCGGGAAATTGTATAGTATTTAAACCTTCTAGTGAAACCTCATTAAGTGTACTAACACTTGGTAAATTAATAGAAGATGTTTTGCCGGCAGGTGTTCTTAATATTGTGACAGGAAGGGGATCCACCACAGGTGATTATATACTGAAGCATCCTGATATAAGAAAGCTGGCTTTTACCGGTTCAACAGAAATTGGATATAATGTAGCTAAGGCTGCTGCTGATAAACTTATACCGGCAACATTGGAATTAGGTGGTAAATCAGCAAATATTTTCTTTGATGATATGCCATGGGAAAAGGCCATTGAAGGGGCTTGTATGGGAATATTATTCAATCAGGGACAGGTTTGCTGTGCTGGATCAAGAATATTTGTGCAAGATACAATATATGATAAATTTTTACAAGCTGTGAAGGAAAAATTTGAAGCTGTTAAAATAGGATTGCCCTGGGAAAAAGATACAATGATGGGCAGTCAAATCAGCCAAAGACAACTGAAAAAGATATTAACTTATGTGGATATTGCTAAACAGGAAGGTGCTCAAATCATAACTGGTGGTAAAAAAATAAATATAGGAAAATTAAAAAATGGTGCTTATATGGAACCTACCATATTAGGGAATGTTACAAATAATATGCGTGTGGCACAGGAAGAAATATTTGGACCGGTAGTATGTTTTATAAAATTTCATAGTGAAGATGAAGTGGTAAAACTGGCCAATGACAGTGAATATGGTTTAGGTGGGGCTGTATGGACAAAAGATATTAATCGGGCAATAAGAGTTGCCCGAGCAGTAGAAACAGGGCGTATGTGGGTAAATAACTATAATAATCTACCGGCACATGCTCCGTTTGGTGGCTATAAAAAATCAGGTATTGGCAGAGAAACCCATAAAATGATTTTAAAAAATTATTCACAGATAAAAAATATTTTTATTGATATAAATGAATCCCCTGCTGGTTTATACTAAAATTTTTATAAAAGAAAAAGAAGGGAGCTGTGTATATGAGATGCTTTCAGGAGGCGATAAGTAATCGTCGTACCAATTATAATTTAGGAAAAGATATTAAGATTCTGCCATCACAGATTACTGCTGCAATAGAAAAACTTGTGATAGAAGTACCATCTGCGTTTAATATGCAGTCTACCAGAGTGGTAGTGGCAATGGGCAAGAAACATTCTGCAATATGGCATATAACAAAGGAAATTTTGCAGGAAATTGTGCCCAAGGATCGGTGGTCTCAGACAAAAGAAAAAATAAATAGTTTCATGAATGCATATGGAACGGTTTTATTTTTTGATGATATTCAGACAGTGCAGGATATGCAGAAGCAATATACTTCTTATGCAAATAATTTTCCAATATGGGCTCAACAGGCTAATGGTATGCTGCAGTTTGCTGTTTGGACAGCCTTGACTAATATGGGGTTGGGTGTAAATTTACAGCATTATAATCCACTTATTGATGAAAAAGTAAAAATTTTATTTTCCATACCGGAGAATTGGAAGTTAATTGCTCAGATGCCATTTGGTAGACCATTACAAGCTCCGGCAGCAATAGAAAAAATGCCGGTAAGCAGACGGGTAAAAATTTTTTATCCGGATGTTTGATATAATTTAAGGAGGAACTAATATGTCAATTTATGATTTTGTAGTAAAAACGAACCACGGGAAAGAAAAATCTTTAGCAGATTACAAGGGCAAAGTATTAATAATTGCAAATACCGCCAGTAAATGCGGTTTTACTCCGCAATATGAAGAACTTCAGCAGCTTTATGCAAAATATAAAGATCAGGGCTTTACAATATTGGCTTTTCCAAGTAATCAGTTTGCTAAACAAGAACCTGGGACTGCTCAGGAAATAGAACAATTCTGCAAACTTAATTATGGTGTTTCATTTCCTATTTTTGCTAAGGGTGATGTTCGGGGAGAAACAGCGCAGCCGTTATTTAAATATTTGATAAAACAACAGCCGTTTAAAGGGTTTGATAATAATCATCCAAATGCTAAGGGACTGCAGGATGCGATAAATACTAATTTCCCTTCGTTTATGGAAGGTGATTCTATAAAATGGAATTTTACCAAGTTTCTTATAAATAAAAAAGGAGAAGTAGTTGGCCGTTATGAACCTACTACTACTCCAGCACAAATGACAGAAAAAATAGAAGCTTTATTAAAAGAGTAATATCAGGTAGATTGTAACTTTGTGTTAAGAAATGTAATATATAGCAGGTAGTTAATATAAGGCAGTTTGGTGATAAGGCAACTTTTCATATAAATACTGCTATGCATTGACTACCTGCTGTTTTATTGCATATAAATGCAGTAATATATACTTGTATACATATTTTTTTATAAATAAAGGAAAATATTAGAGAATAGAGAATATATACAATAATAGTTATTATTACAGCAGCTGCCACAAGGAAAGAGGCTTTACATATGAAAAATTTACATTCTATTAAAGTAAGATTAACAATTGTTATCGTAGCAGTTTCTATTGTTACAATAATCTGTATAGGTAGTTTTTTTATCTATAACATGGTGCAAAACAGTAATGAACATATCAAAGAATATCGCCAGACATTATCAGATAGTGTGGATCATGAACTGAAAATGCAAACTCAGATGGCGGTGAGTGTTGTCCAAAGTGTATATGAGAAACAGCAGGCGGGTTTATTAACACAGCAGCAAGCTGAAACTCAAGCAGCTTCACTTGTTCGCCAAATGCGCTATGATAATGGTAAAGGTTATTATTGGATAGATACATATGATGGAATAAATGTAGTTTTGTTGGGACGCTCTACTGAGGGGAAATCCCGTATGGATGCAGTAGATCCAAAGGGAAGACACTATATAAGAGAAATAATTGAGAACGGACGTAAACCGGGTGGTGGATATACGGATTTAATGTTTCCTAAACCTAATGAAACTACACCTTTACCTAAACGAAATTATTCCTTAGCTTTTGAACCATATAAATGGGTGCTGGGTACAGGTAAATGGATTGACTATATTGATGATAAGGTAGCACAAAAAGAAAAAGTAGAGGATCAAGGACTTAAAGATAATATTGTAAGAGTTATTATCTATATGCTTATATTACAACTTATACTTATTGGTGTAGCAATTTATATCGGTAAGGTTATAGCTACGCCAATTGAATTTGTGACTAAGAAAATGCATGTACTGGCTACAGGTGACTTTAACGAAACTATTGAGGGAAAGATATTAAGCCGTAAAGATGAGCTGGGGACAATGGGCAAGGCATTACAGACATTGCGAGATAATGTTAAAGAATTGTTGAAAAAAATTGCGGAGTCTTCTGAATATCTGGCAGCTTCATCAGAAGAATTGACTTCTAGTGCAGAACAGTCGGCTACAGCGAGCAATCAAGTTGCTGATTCAATGGTAAATGTAGCTCATTTATGTAATGATCAATTTACTGCAGTTGATAGTGCTACCAAGCAAACTAATAATTTTTCTGGGCAAATGCAGCAATTTATGAGCACAATGGAAGAATCAGGTAAAAAAGTTAAACAGACCAATGAATCAGCTATAAAAGGAAATAAGGAAGTTTATGCAGCAGTTGAGAAAATGAAGTCTATGAAGGAATCGGTAGGTAAATCTGCAGATGTAATAGCCGGGTTAGGTGAAGAATCGAAAAAAATAGGTGTAATAGTCGATACTATTGCAAATATTGCTGGGCAGACAAATCTTTTAGCATTAAATGCGGCTATTGAAGCAGCACGTGCTGGTGAACATGGTAAAGGATTTGCTGTAGTGGCTGAAGAAGTCAGAAAACTTGCGGAGCAGTCACAGTCGGCTGCATCGGAGATAGCGCAGCTTATAGGAACTATTCAAACAGAAGCACAAAATGCAGTTGATGTAATGCAGCAGGGTGTCGATCAGGTTGAGTCTGGTGTAAAAGCCGTAGACAATGCAGGGGGTACTTTTGGCGTTATTGTAGATATGGTAACACAAATAGATAAACAATCAGTGAGTATGGAAAAAATAGCAGCTGGATTGGCAAGGGGAACAGAAAATATAGCGGAATCAGTTACGCAAATGGATTCTATGAGTCGGAGTGTTTCTTCAGAGGCAGAAAATGTTTCTGCCGCGACAGAAGAACAGACAGCATCCATGAATGAAATTGCCGATTCGAGCAGGGCTTTAGCTAAAATGGCGCAGGAATTACAAAATGCAATAAGTAAGTTTAAAATATAAATGAATCGATCTACTGAATTTAAAATATGAGAAATATAGGAAAGCGCGCTGTATGAGATTTTAGGGTTTTATACAGTGCGCTTTCTATTTTAAATTATATATTTTTTATATTTTAATGAGATTAAAAAAAACATTATGGATAAAAAAGTGTTCAATTTGCTATTGTAATTTACGAAATTATAATTTATAGTTTCTATCTAAAAGGAGGAATACAATAAATTTTTTATACTTGATTAAAAAACACCAAAAGCACAAAAACATAACTTATAGTTTTAATTAATTTATGTTTTTTATTCAAAAATATACTTTATATTGCTATCGTATATACTATTAATATATAATGTATATATAAGGAGGTAGATATTTATGCCTAAAAAAGTAATTAGTATAAAAATGGATGAAGATTTAAAAAGAGATACGGAAAAAGTATTAAAAAGTATGGGATTAAATATGTCTACAGCAATTAACTTATTTGCCAGACAAGTGGTAAATAGAGGATATATTCCTTTTGAAATAAAAGCAGCCTATGTACCTAATGCTGAAACCAGAAAAACATTAGATGATGTTAAAGCTGGTAAAAATTTGGTAGGTCCGTTTAAATCAACTAAGGAAATGATGGATTATCTTAATGATTGATTTATGGTTATCTAGTAGATTTAAGAAAGATTATAAAAAAGCTATAAGACGTGGCTGCGATCCTAAAAGACTGGAAAAAGTAGTCAATATATTACGAGAACAAAAAGAGTTGCCTGCAATATATAGAGATCATGCATTAATTGGTGATTATATAGGTTTTAGAGAATGCCATCTTTCACCAGATTGGTTATTAATCTATCAGATACAAAATGATAGGTTAGTCTTATTCTTATCAAGAACAGGTACACATAGTGATTTGTTTTAATCTTCGTAAGGGACTGTGACAAAATGAGAAATCATTTTGTCACAGTCCCTTTCTCTTTAATAATTTTATTTTTTAATGTTCTTTTTTCTTATAGCATATATTCTGTAAATACTTAATTAGACCTTTCGGACGCCGCTTGAGGGGCGCATGTTAGTAATATGCCCTTCCAAGGCTAGAACAAGCCTCCGGTTTACTGGAGATCATGACTAAAATAGTAGAAAATTCTATCTATTGATATTACTATATATTATTAATACGAGTTTGATATAAAAATTTATTCTGACATAGAATTGTAACAAATAAGATTATAAATAGGAATATAATATAAAAAATATAAAGGATAAAATGGGCAGATAGGGAATAGAAAATAGTCATAAAAATTTGTTTGGGAAGTGATGTTTTGTGTAAAATATAATGCTTTTCAAAGAAAAATAAATTATTAGCAGTAGTATATTAATTATTTAAAAGGCGGAAATTTATATGCATATCAGGAATGTAATAAAATCAAAAAATAAACGTCTTATTGTTATAGGAAGTCTTATGATATTAGTAATACTGCTTGGAGGAGCATATAAATTGCTCTATCAAAGACAGGGTATACACGATAAAAAACTTGTTACAGCAGTACATATTGTTAGTGTAAGTAAAAAAGATCTTGTAAAAAACATATCATTAGTAGGACATACAGTACCAAAGGAACAAATTGATATAGCTGCTAAATATCCAGGAAAAATAGAATATGTTGGTGCTGCACTTGGACAAGTTGTTAAAGCAGGACAGGTTTTAATAAAGGAAGATGTTGGTGATGCAGCACTTACTGTAGATGCAGATAGGCATGCATATAATCAAGCAGCTGCAGATGCTCAGACAGCTGAAGTACAGCTTAATGCCAATTATAGCAGAGCAAGGGCTGATTATGATAAAGCTCAAATGACATATCAGCGTAATGAAAAAGTTTATGAGGTAGGAGGTATTTCTGCTGATGATATGGATGCATCCCGACAGCAAATGGAAGATGCTAAGGCTAATTTAGCGGCAATAGAAGATCAGATGAGTAATGGACAAGCTTCTTCCATAGTGTCTGCTAAGGAAAATATGGCAAAAGCAAGAAGTACATTATTAATAGCACAAAAACAGGAAAATGATATGTATTTGACATCATCGGCGGATGGAATAATAGGCTACAGACAGGTAGAAGCTGGCGATGTGGTAACTGCCGGACAGAAACTTTTAAGTGTATATAATAATCGTACGATGTATGTTGACTATCAGGTTTCAGAGCAGGATCTGCCAGCTTTTTCAATGGGAATGCCGGTTGATGTCAATATTGAATCACTAAGTCAAAGTGTTAAGGGCAGCATAATATATATAAGTCCATCTATAGATTCGACATCGATGACGTATGTTTTACGGGTGTCACTTGATAATCCGGATAATCTTTTAAAAGGTGGAATGTTTGCCCGGGCATTGGTTAAAAGTGTTTTAGGCAGTAATGTTATTGCTGTTCCTAAGGCGGCCATAATTGCTAAAAATGGGAAAAATTATGTTTATATAATTGGCAGTAATAATGTAGTACAGCAGAAAGAAGTAGCCGTGGGAATTTCAGGTGATGAAGATACTCAGATAATAAGTGGACTAACAGTAGGAGAAAGGGTAGCAATTGATAATCTTGCCCGTTTGCGCACCGGACTTAAAGTGAATCCTCTTATTGACGGGAGTGATGCAACGTGAATATCACACGGTACTGTATAAAAAAACCTATTGGTATTTCCATGATCGTATTATTTTTTGTTGTATTGGGATTGTTTAGTTTTTACAAGATTGGTGTGGAGCTGTTGCCAGCGATCAATATACCGTATGTAACAGTAACTGTCAATTATCCTGGTGCTGATTCAGAGGAAATAGAACAAGATGTAATTAAGCCTTTGGAAAATTCATTGTCATCATTAACTAATTTGAAGCATATGACAGCTGTAGCCAGACCAGAAAAGGCACAAATTACATTAGAGTTTCAATTCTGGACTAATATTGATGCAGCGGCTATTGATACCAGTCAGTATGTCAATAGTGTCTTGAATAAGCTGCCGACTGGAATACAAACACCTACTGTTTTAAAAAGAGATGTTGATGCATTGCCAATTATGGAAATATCGGTATTATCTAATAAACCACTGGGAGAAGTCTATACTGTGGCGAATGATACTTTTGTAGAACGTCTGCAGCGGGCGGAGTGTCTGATATACAAGTAGATGGTGGTAGAGATAAAGAAATAGCAGTTAATGTAGATAAAGATAAATTAAAATATTTTGGCTTGTCTTTAGCACAGATAATTTCCCAAATAAAGCAGGAAAATGTTTTGGCACCAGCTGGTTCTGTATATGGAAAACAAACAGAAACCAATGTTCGCCTGACGGCAAAATATAAATCACCGGCGGAATTGGCATCAATTTATGTTCGCAATAATAAGGGCGCAGCTATTTCATTATCAAATGTTGCTAATGTACAGGAACAGGATAAGCGTGTTACGCGTTATGCAAGAACTAATGGACAGGATGCTGTATCTCTATCCGTATATAAAAACAGCAATGCTAATATTGTAGAAACATCAAAAGCCGTTTTGACTCAATTGGATCAATTGAGAAAAGACTATCCCGATTATCAATTCGTGGTAGTAACAAATTCCGCTACTTATGTACAGGATGCTCTACATAATACTTTAGAAGCATTGATGGAAGGTTTATTTACCACAGGATTAGTGCTTTTCTTATTCCTGCGCAGTTGGCGATCCACAATGGCAGTTCTTATAGCTATACCAACATCGTTGATAACGACTTTTTTTATGATGTATGTAGCTGGGTTTACTTTTAATATGTTGTCATTAATGGGAATGTCATTATGTGTAGGGATATTGGTCGATGATTCTATAGTTGTGCTGGAAAATATACATCGACATTTGAAAAAGGGAAAAACATCAGAGCAGGCAGCAGAAGATGGGCGAAACGAAATAGGTACAGCGGCAATAGCTATTACTTTATGTGATGTGGTTGTTTTCATGCCAATTGCTTTTATGAATGGGATGACTGGTCAATTTTTTCGACAGTTTGGTCTGACTATTGTTTTTGCAACACTTTGCTCGTTAGCAGTATCATTTACGCTTACACCAATGCTGGCATCACGGTTTTATAAGAATGGAGTAGAAAGTCCACCGTCTGGAAAGTTATGGGGGTTTTTAACGAAAATAGGTAATGAAGTTATATTACATTATGATAAAATATTACAATGGAGTTTTTTTAATACTAAAAAAATTATAGCAGCAGTGATAGTTTTACTTTTATTATCAATAAGCTTATATTATCCACTGGGAATTATTGGCGGTGAATATATGCCAAAGACAGATGAGGGTGGTTTTCGAGTATCTATGCAATTCCCAGTGGGGCAAAATATAGATACTACAAATGGAAAGGTAATGCAGGCAGAAAATTATTTGATGAAGCAGCCAGAAGTTAAAAATTATCTATCAAGCGTCGGACAGCCAGCAGGTAATTATGCGAGGATTAGTGTTCAGCTTGTTGATAAAGGTCAGCGTGGTATAAGTGTATGGCAGGTATGTGATCATGTACGTAGTTATTTAAAAAAGAAGTTTCCGGAAGCTGTGGTACAAGTAACCGCTACTGAAAATTCTATGCCTGGTGTGTCGGGTGGAACAGGAACCGGTGGTGGAAATAAATCACCAGTACAAATAGAAGTAAGCGGTAATAATTTACAAAATACAGTAAAAGCATCTAACATAGTGCAGGATACTTTAAATGAAATAAATGGAATAAAAGATGTTCGCAGTTCTTATACAGAAGGAGCACCAGAATTACGTCTTATTGTTGATCGCGATAAATTAAAGTACTTTAATACAACGGCAAATGACGTTCAGAATGTGTTTTCTGGAGCTATAGCAGGTTCTTTGGCAGGATATCTGGCAAATGATCCCAATAATGATTATCAGGATACTGATATATATGTGCGGCTTAAGGGAAGTGATGGTTTTACGCCGTCTGATATAAGATCTATTCCAGTGAGTACCTCTACCGGTATGGTGGATCTGGGGGAAATTGCTGCAGTAAAATATGATGCTGGACCAGTAATGTTACGGCGAGTTGATAAAAAGGAATCTATCAATATTTCTGCTAATATTGATGATGATAAATCTATGCAGGACATATTAAGTACAATTTCACAGAGGTTGGCAAAAGAAAACTTAGGGAAAGATGTAAGCTATAGATTTATTGGACAAGCTGATAATATGAAGGATACTTTTTCTCAGATGGGGCAGGCAATATTATTATCATTGCTTTTAGTATATATATTGCTGGCAGTTTTGTATGAATCATTGTCAACGCCGCTTATAAGAATGCTTTCCTTGCCTTTTGGATTGATTGGTGCTTTTTTCTTTTTAGCTGTGACAAGGAATACAATTAATCTCTATTCATTATTAGGAATATTAGTTATGGACGGTTTAGTTGCTAAAAATGGTACGTTACTGCTTGATTACACATTAACGCTTATGCATAGAGGGCAAGAGGCTAAAGCTGCCGTGATACAAGCAGCAAAAACACGGATAAGGCCTATTTTTATGACTTCAATAACAATGGTTACGGGTATGCTGCCGACAGCATTGGCAATGACACCGGGTTCTGAAACAAGAGTAAGTATGGCTTGGGTAGTAATTGGAGGATTATTATCATCAACATTTTTTACGTTAATAGTAATACCATTAGTGTTTGTATATTTTACGAAAAAGAAGCTTTCTGTAAAAAAAAATTTTTCCCCTTTAGACAGATGGCTAAACTCTGGAAACATTAAAAAATGAAAATAACGGGGCTGTTGCACGCAGTATTTTTATAAATATTACACAATGCTTTTAATATTTACTAGGAGCAATGAGAAAGTGTATGCTTAATTTAATTATGCGTTAGCGGTTCCGTTATATTAGTTTTACATAGAATGAGAAATAGTATGGGTGAATTTATCATCGGCTCGTTTATAAATAAACTCGCGGACACCAATTAAATTTACAAATAATAAAAAACTGGTAAAAAAGAATAAGTTACGTATACCAGAATGGGCAGCAATTTGTCCACCTAAGACAGAACCACAAAATACACCAAGAAATTGGGCTGTCTGATTATAGCTAAACATGCGGCCGGCAATTTCAGGCGGAATATTTTGTTTTAATATGGTATTGATGGATGGCAGCATAGCACCTGTAGGGATACCTATCAGAAATCGCAGTCCCATTAACTGCCATTCATTTTTTACAAAAGCCTGGGGGATAAATAAAATAGTTGCACAGATAAGAGATGCCAAAATAATTTTATGTGCACCAATTCGGTCAGATAATCGTCCTAGCAATGGAGCGGCAAGTATGCTGGAAAAACCCGAGGAAGCGAATACCAGCCCCGAGATAAAGGCAAGATGTTCTGTTTGCGGAGCTAGAGATGATATATAAACTGTAATTATAGGTTCTATAGAAAAAAGGGCAGCTTGTATAATAAACGTTGTTATAAACATTCCAATGATTAGGGTCTTATCAGGTAAAATGTGCCAGATATTACCAAAAGACATAAGTGCTTTTTGGGGTGGAGTGAAATCTTCCTGAACGAAAAAAAGTGTCAAAAAAAAGGCAATGAGTAAGAATAAACCCATCACAATAAATATACTGCGTATACCTAAGAGTTCTACTAGATACCCACCCATAAGCGGACCCAAAAGCATACCGCTTATAGTACCTGTTGATAATGTACCTAATGCCCAGCCAGCTTTATTTTCAGGTGTTTGTGTAGCTATTAAGGTTATAGCACCAGAATTAAAACCGGAAATAGTACCCATTAAGATACGCAGTCCCACGAGCTGATAAACAGAATTAACTAAACTGATACTGCCAACGACTATTGCCATGCCTAGACTAGCCCGCAAAAGCATAGGTTTTCTGCCGTATTTATCAGCTAATTTCCCCCAAAAGGGTGAAAAAAATGCCATTACAAATGTGGTACTGCCAAAAGCAATACCTGACCAGGTTTCTATTTGAGCCATATCATGCATACCCAGATTTTTTATAAAAAGAGGCAGTACAGGTGCGATCTGGCTCAGGGCTGATGTAGTTGCGAATGATCCTAGCCAGCAGATAAATAAATTTCGTTTCCAATTTTCCAATGTAACACCTGCTTTAAATATTTTTATCATTAATAGAAGAAATACCGTTAATAAATGCCTGAATTAATAATAGATAGCTTTTTTCTTTATCGACAGGATTGTGAAACCAGCCGGATGTTTCGAGGGAAACAAAACCATGCATAACGCTACGCAATCCTCTTACTGCATGAATAAGATTTTCATCGTGGAGATTATCATACTGGGAAAAAACTTTAGATAATACATCCATGAGATTTACGGTAGCAGCTTTAAACTTATCATTACTTTTACATTCCCAGGCGATGGAAATAATAGCTTGATATTGTCCAGGAAAATGGTGAGCAAATTGCCTATATGCTTCAGCAATGTTTAAAACGGCATCATCCTTGGATTTACCAATAGCAGCTTCAACAAGATACTGTTTTAAATGCAGATTGGCATAAATAACGAGCTCACATTTTAAGTGAGCTAGACTGTCGATATGATTATATAATGATTGTTTTTTTATATTCAATTTTTCAGCAATTTTGGTTAAGGTTACAGTATCAAGTCCATCATTATCGGCTATGTGGGCAGCTGTTTTTACCAATATTTCTGTAGTTAATTTATTGCGCATAAACATTACTCCATAATATAAAACTAATTTGATAGAGCTATGTGTAAGAGAGAAAATATATAGCTTACTAAATACATCATAAAACTTACATAGTAAGTTGTCAATAAAATTATCTTGTTGACAGATCATTGTCATGGTGTGATAATAAAATCGTTAGGTACCTTATAAAAAAGTAAAATATAGCTATTGTCACTATATTTATATGGAGAGAATAATTATTATGGAAGAAGAAAAATTAAATGAACTGCATATGATGATTCATCGTTTAAGCAGTCTCCGTGAACGTTTTTTTTATCATGTGAATGATAATCTTCTCCTGCCGCCGGGACAAAGCCGGGTAATTCGTTTTTTATCTGAATATGGAGCGATACGGCAGAATGAACTAGCGGAAAAGCTGGCGATCAGGCCGGGGTCTTTGAGTGAACTGCTAGGCAAATTAGTGAAAAATGAATATATAGAAAAAATTACATGTCTTGATGATAAAAGAAAAATTATAGTAAGACTAACAAAAAAGGGAAGGGAAACATCATTAATCTATCATGCAGCACATTTAAAATTTCTTAATAAAATGTTTGCAATACTTTCTGATACCGAGTTTGAGTCACTTTGTAAAATTTTGACTAAATTAGTAAAGTCATGGGAAATTTTATGCAAGACAGAATTAAAAAATAAATAAAATAGTACATTAGAAATAATATAAACGCATAGAAGAGGAAGAGCAAGAACAATGAGAAATAAATATTTATATTTTTTAGCAGGGTCACATTTGTGTTGTGATATCAATTCTGGTGCACTGCCGGCATTGCTGCCATTTTTTGTTTCGTATTATGGTATGGATTATAAAGCAGTGGCGGGCTTAATGTTTGCTGCTAGTTTTTTATCATCAATAGTACAGCCAGCCTTTGGTTATCTTGCCGATAGAGTTTCACGTCCCTGGTTCATGGCGTTTGGAGTTTTACTTAGTGGGATTTCTCTGGGTATGACAGGTTTTATGAGTAATTATTGGTCAATTTTTGCTGCTGTTACTTGTATGGGAATAGGCAGTGCTATTTTTCATCCTGAAGCAGCACGTTTTGTGAATAAAGTTTCTGGTGATAAAAAAGGATTGGGGATGAGTATTTTTTCTGTAGGGGGAAATGGTGGCTTTGGCATAGGACCACTTATGGCAGTTGCTTTAGTAAGTTTTTGGGGAATGCAGGGGACGGCTGTCTTTACAATTATTTCCCTATTCATGGGGACAGCACTGTTTTTCTTTATGCCTAAGCTGAAACAGGCTGCGGAAACATTTTTCGTACAGGATAAGTTCTGTATAGAAGAAGGCAACACTACATCAGGGAAAAATGACTGGCATGCATTTTCCCGTCTAACTATTGTTATTGTTTGCCGGTCAATAGTATTTTGTGCAATACAAAGTTTTTTACCACTTTACTGTATACATATTTTACTGCAGTCAAATGCAGTAGGGAGTTCTACACTTACTATACTTGCTCTTATTGGAGTAGCGACAACACTTATCGGTGGAGTGTTAGCTGATCGGTTTGGTTATATCAGAGTAATAAAATATTGCATGATTGCCCTAGTGTTTTTTTTGTGCGCGGTATTAATGAGCAAAAATATTATTATAGTTTATCTGCTGCTTATTCCTATGGGGTTTGCTATGTATGCTTCTTATAGTTCGTATGTTGTTTTAGGACAAACTTATTTAGCAAAAAATATTGGGTTTGCTTCTGGTGTTACATTGGGACTTTCTTTTAGTGTAGGAGGTGTTGTTGTCCCTTCATTGGGGTGGTTTGCTGATAATTATGGGTTAACAGCGGTTATGCAGCTTATTGTAATTATTGCCATATTAGGAGCAATGGCAACATTTTTTCTTCCTAAGGTAAATAAGGGTGTTTAGATAAAGTAGCGTATATGATCTTTCAGGTGAAATTGTGATGGAATTGGTAATATTCCACCACAATTTTTTTGCAGTAAAAATAGGTTTATAGAATATAATAAAAATGACTTATTGCTAGATTCAATTAGTAAAATATTTTAAATGAAGAGAAAATGTATGCTGGAAAAATTTATGGTAATTGGTAATAGGTATATAAATAGCAAATTTGCGAAAAAGTAATTGTAAAATTCAAGTGATTTTATGTTAAAATATAATTATTCGCTAAATTTATAATAGAGATTGCAATAATAATAATATTTGTTAATAGTGCATAAGTATTAAATTAATTTAATACTTAAATTAAATGCGTCTCTATTTGGTAAAATAGTTATTAAAAAGGGAGGAGCTATATGAAAAACATATTTTTAAAACGAAAAATATATCTTATTTTGATCTGTATAATGGCGGTGGCAGCGGCAGTTTCTATGCAGGGTGGATGGAAACGCACACAAAAAAGATGGAACTCAGACATTAACGACATCGGGCGTGGACCTGATACTCCGGCATATTTAAGTCTACATTACCGTCTTCGTAAAATGTATTTTATGATAGAACCACATAAACCGAGGCCAATTGTATTTTTAGGAGATAGTATGACAGATGAAGGGAACTGGGAAAGATTGTTTCCAGGACAGAATGTTGTAAATCGTGGCATTGGCGGTGATACTACACTGGGAGTTTTGAACAGATTGGAGCAGATTATAGAGCTGAATCCACCTAAGATATTTCTTATGATAGGAACTAATGATCTTTGTTATAATCGCTCTATAACAAAAACAGTAGAAAATTATGATCGTATTTTATACCTTTTGCACAAAAATCTGCCTGATACAAAAATATATGTAGAAAGTGTTTTTCCTTTTAACGATAAAATTTTTCCCTCAGTTTATTTGAGAACTAATAAGAATATTAAATTGTTGAATGTGCAGATAAAAAAACTGGCTGCTAAATATAATGATCCATATCTCGATATTACAAGACCATTTACAGGAAGTGATGGCAGGTTACCTGCTCAATATACTATAGACGGACTTCATTTTAATGAAAAGGGATATAAGGTTTGGCGTAATCAAATACAAAAATATGTAAAGTCATAATATCATATAAAATACAATTGCTGTTTTATGGCAAAAGAGGTGGTTTTTCCCTGATGGGAGATAAGTTATGGTGAGTAAAAATAGTATATTAAAGGCAGCAAGCGCATTTGAAGACCCTCGTCATTTTAGGTTAAGACTGTGCCTTGAGGGAAGCTTTATAGGAGTAATTACTGGAATTGTCGTATCAGCATATAGATGGATATTAGAAGGTTCCGATAAGTTGCGGCCGATATTATATCGGTATTTTACATGGGATAATTGGCAGTATGTTGTTTTATATTGTTTACTCATGTTGTTGTTTTCCTATTTATTGTATTTTATAGTAAAAAAGGAACCTCTTTCTTCTGGTAGTGGTATTCCGCAGATAAAAGGAATACTTCTTGGGCGTATGCATATGCATTGGTTCAGTGTGTTGATAGCTAAATTTGTAGGGGGCGTTATAGCTATTGGCTCAGGTCTTTCACTAGGACGTGAGGGCCCTAGTGTGCAGTTAGGCGCAGCATTAGCACAGGGCGTAAGTAGGGGAAGAAGACGTTCGCGCATGGAGGAACGTTTTTTATTGACAAGTGGAGCTTGTGCAGGCTTGGCTGCCGCATTTAATGCTCCATTGGCGGGGATTATATTTGGTTTTGAAGAATTATACAGAAATTTTTCTCCCATAGTTCTTATGGGAACAGCAGCCGCATCTGTTGCTGCTACAGCAATGATAGATATATTTTTAGGTGGCAGTACAGTTTTTCATATTGGAAATTTACATATTTTGCCACTGCATATGTATGGGTTGTTGATGTTGTTAGGGGTTTTTATTGGTTTTTTAGGATATGGTTTTAATTATTTATTGTTTTGGATGATGGATTGGTTTGATAAGCAAAAAATATTGAAAAAAATGTGGAAACCAGCACTGCCCTTATTTTTAGCTGTTGTTTTGGGGTTTGTACTGCCTCAGGTTTTAGGCGGTGGGAACCAGTTAGTAGATGTTTTAGTACGTGAACACTATGGAATACTGTTTTTAATCGTTTTATATTTAGGTAAATTTATTTTTACAACGTTATCATTTGGTTCGGGCGTTCCAGGCGGAATTTTTCTTCCTATGCTTGTTTTAGGTGCAGTAGCTGGTAGTGTTTTTAGCTATGCAGCTTTATCATTAGGACTTATAGATTCTATTTATGCAGCTAATTTTATAGTATTTGCTATGGCAGCATATTTTGCTGCAGTGGTAAAAGCACCTATAACGGGAAGTATACTTATAATGGAAATGACTGGTTCCTTCCAGCATATGCTGGCCTTGATTTTTGTGTCTATGACAGCATATGTAGTAATGGATATGATAGGTGGGCAGGCTGTTTATGATGCGCTTTTAAGCCGTTCCTTGAAGAAAAATAAAAAAGTAAAAGAAGCACTTAGTTATAAACGAGTGATACTAGAAAGAGTTGTCGGTAATGGGAGCTTTGCTGATACAAAGTGTATAAAATCTATTGAATGGCCAAAACACAGTTTGGTAATTAACATTAAACGTGGTGAAGAAGAATTCGTTCCAGATGGAGAAACAAGATTGCAGGCAGGGGATTATTTATATATACTAGCATATAATAATCAGATAGAAACATTGCAGAATTTATTGGCAGAAAAAGAGCTTACACATTAAATAAAAAACCTTCTATTTTAAATTATAGAAGGTTTTTTTGACAAAATTTATATCTGTTATATTATTTATCTAAGGGATAAAGGTCATTGAATAATGTTATTTTAGAAGAAGCTTTTTTTAAATAGGCATAACAGATTAAATTACCTGCTTTTGTTTTACGGGCATTAATAGAGGAAATTATTGTCAGCTCACCTTCATCAACAGTTTTAAGAAGATGTTTAACATGTACAGTTATATTTTTACTGCAAGAGTAGTCAATAGCCTTTTTTAATAAAATCAGGCTTTTTTTATCAAAAAGTTCATTAATATTACTATTGGTGAGCATCATGAGTTTTTGTGGTGTGCAGCCGGTCATATAGGAAAGCTGTCTGCTGGTCTGCCGCAGATAAAAGTCATTGCCGCATAACTCATATATGCAAAAAGCGGCTGGTATATTATCCAAAAGTACATGCGTTTTGATAAAGTTGTCATTATCGAATTGGGAATAACTTTCTATAGAAATGTATAATAGGCAATATTCTTTTTCTTTAACGATGCGACTTATGTGAAGATGCAGATACAGCAGATGTTGATCACTGGTATAGCGTCTGATATAACATTGTGTAACAATATCTTTTTGGCATGTTTTTTCTATTGATTGTAAAAATATATGCTGGTCTTCTTTATGAATAGAATTAAGGATATGTCTATTTACGCTATAAAAAGTTTCTAAATCATAGTTGAACATGTTGAGATAACTATCATTAGCGCGCAGTATCTGTAGACCATCGGTGGAATATTCATAAATACCAATACCACAGGTCATGCTGTTGAATAATAGGTTGAATTTAGTATTGGGATTAAAAAATTCCTCTATATTTACAGTTTTTCCTGGTGTAGTTGTATTTGTAATACATGTTTTGTAATCACTTTTAGAAATGATAGCTTCATAGTCATCAACGGAAAGTGGCTTGGAATAATAATAACCTTGGGCCCAATTACAGCCTATAGAGCGCAGAAATTCAGCCTGCTGCTGCGTTTCGACTCCTTCTATAATGACTGGGAGGTTAATTGTTTTGGCCATGTGAACAATAGAATTTAATATTTTACCACTACGACTGGATTGGTCTGTTCCCTGTAAAAATTTTAAATCTATTTTTAAAACATTGACATTTACGTCCTTTAACATATTAAGAGAGGAAAAGCCACTGCCAAAATCGTCCATTAATATTATAAAGCCAATTGATTGTAATTCCTTGGTTATTGTAATTATTTGCTCAGCATTATTTATATAAGCACTTTCAGTAAGTTCCAGCTCAAGAAAGTGAGGTGGGATATCATATTTTTTTACAAGTGCATCAAGAAAACTCACAAGATTATCGCTATAAAGGTCTATACGAGAAATATTTATAGAGATGGGATAAAGAGGCATGTTATTGTCGTGCCACTTTTTAAGCAGCTTACATACTTCTTCCCATATATATTTATCCAGCTGTAGAATAAAGCCATTTTGCTCAAATATGGGGATAAACTTATCAGGGCCGATAAATCCTTTTGTAGGGTGAATCCAACGTACTAGAGCTTCAGCACCTAGAATTTTTTTTGTATTCATTTCATATTTTGGCTGTAGATAAAAAGTAAATTCATTATTAATTAAGGCAAAATTCATATCATTAACAAAAGATTGTTCATTTATTAATATTTGATGCATTTTTTCATCATATTTACCATAAGGTACAATATAATGTCCCTTTACTTTTTTTAAGGCAAGATTAGCCTTATCGCACATTACACTTACAGATATATTTCTATCAGTTATAGAATAAATACCAAAACATAAAATTACTTTATAATTGGATTTAAAGTTTGAAGCAATATTTTTTAGGGAATTAATAAAAAAATTTCTATTATTGTTTTGTGCCGGATAACATAAAATGAATTTATCAGCATATAGTCTGCCATAAACTAAGAAGTCGATCTGAGCATGTTTTAAAAATTCACTTATTTGTATTAGTAAGTTATTGCCTGTTTTTTTACCAAAGACTTCATTTATTATTTTAAAACGTTCAATATCTATACACATGAGCTCAAAAGGAATATTGTCATTTTCTATTATTACATAGTGAGTTTGTTTATAAAAAGTTTCTTTATTATATATACCTGTAAGATTGTCATAAAACAGACAGGAAACAAAGTAATCATTTATTTCTTTTAACGGGCTAACATCAATGATAATACTGTTCAAGATAAAAGTATTATTTTCAGCAATGAGTTTGTAGCCTGATTCAATAATATATACGGGAAAACCTGACTTTGTTTTTAATCTGTATTTTAGCTGGTAAGTATCATTTTGAGTTAGCTGATGCTGTTGTTTAGTATGTACATTTTTTAAATCAGCATCATAAATTAAATCTTTCATTGTAGTTAGAATATCATTAGGTGAATAGCCCAGCATTTTAGAAAATTCATTATCATAAAATTGAATAGAATTATTACGGCCTATTGTATAAATTAAGCGGGCCTGTCTAATACTTTTATCATGAAAGTTTGTTATGTTTGGTATGTTTACGTCATTGTTATTAATTTTATGCAAATGGTTAAAGTTCATAAAATTTTCATTTGCACTTTCTAAAATATGTATGCCATATATATGTATGCAGTTGTCTACCGTTTTGTACATTATTAAAATACGATAATATTTTAGAGCATGGATTTTTTCTACATAAAGGATAATATCACTTTTAATAGTGTGTTTATCATCCTTGGAATATTTTTCAGAAAGATAATTATCTACTATTCTGCATGGTGAAAGATGTTTATATTCCTGTTGGAAAAAAGAAATTAAGTCTTTTTTCCCTATGGAATATTTAAAAAAGTGAGAGCTAAAACCAACAGTAGTTTCATCCATTAATGAAAGTATATTGTCAAAATTTCCTGAACTGTAAAATTTATTAATAAGCTTTTTAGTCAAAGTAAGTAAATTGTTTGCTGTCATAAAATACCTCAACTTTCATTAGTTGATATAGCAATATTTTAGAAAATAATAAATTATAGTACAGTTGTTCTCATAATTCAAAGCAAATAATAATTAGGTCTTTATGTAATAAGCTTATTGCTGGCAGCAAATTTTTAGTTTTGGAAATTTTAATTATAGACTTAATTATTTTTACTTATGCTTAAAGATGAAAAAAACAAATAATATTTATTTGAAACAAAATTATCACTATATCAAGTTATACTAAAATATTTTTAATGTTCTACATATATATTATTACCAAGAACTACTATAACATATATTATTAATAGTTTATCTTATATCTATTATACTTTTTTATAAAAATTCCTCTTTTTATTTAGTAAATAGATACAGAATTAAAGTTTTGTTTTTTATGTTTATTTGTTTATTGCATATAAAATTTAAGGACAAAATATATTATAAATATAATTAATATAAAAAAATAATATATATATAAAATTTAACAATTTAATTATTTTTTTTAACGAATATATTGATAATCAAAGTAAAAAAAATATCTACATAATGTATAACATTAATTAAATAATAGCCCATAAATATAAAACCGTCAATCGAAAGTATACATTTAATAGATTCAATTGTTTTTCTACAATATGTAGCTTAAACTTTCAATTGTGGGGAGGGGGGATTATGCTGAAGAGCCGATTTACATATAGGCTTAAAGAGGTTCGTAAAAAAATGGGATTAACACAAAAAGAAGCGGCAAAAAGACTTAACATCGGTTATACAAAATACAATCATTACGAAACCGGCAGAAATGAACCCGATATGGATACGATTATTTTATTAGCTAAATTTTATAAGGTAAGTATCGATTATCTTATGGGAAATGATGATAATTGTATTAATAAACAGAATATATCGTCATTAAAGGAAAACTTAATTAATGATATTCTCTCTGTTGATGATGAGATTAACGCAGAAATAGGACAGTACTTAAATTATTTGAAGACAAAAAAGAAAGCTGTTGGTGAAGATGAAAAAAAGTGAGTGTTTTTATCCCGTGGTTTGCGAAACTGGATAAAATGGCATAAAAGCAAAAATAATAATTATAGAAATTATTAAATAAATACAAAAACAAGTCAAGTAACTGATTCAAATATATATATACGCAGTAATAGTATTTTCAAATAGTTGATAATGCATATTAAAAATTCAGCTTTTATTTATAAAAAAATAAGAGTAATATAATATATAGAATATAATTAAAGTAATTCATGCAATAGTGGCAGGGACTATGATTAATTATATAGAACTGTTATAGATGAAAATGAATATCAATAATATACTATTTTTTATGTAGAACACCAGTCGTATTATTCATATTATGTAATGTAATAACCACGTTTTGCTGAATACAATAAAAAATGAAGTGTCTATATTTAAACTGTATATTTATTTTCAGACAAATAATAATTAGCAGGGGGAATTGTGTATGCAGTATCGTATTGAAAAAGATTCTATTGGTGAAGTCAAGGTTCCATGTGATAAGTTGTGGGGACCACAGACCGAAAGAAGCTATGAAAATTTTAAAATAGGGATAGAAAAAATACCAATGGAGCTTGTTCGTGTGTTTTCACGGTTAAAGCGTGCGGCTGCAAAAGTTAATCTTGATTTAAAATTAGTTGATAAAGAACGCGTTGACGCTATTATAAAGGCGTGTGATGAAATTAATGAAGGGAAATTGGATGAGAATTTTCCTTTAGCTGTATGGCAAACAGGCAGTGGTACACAATTTAATATGAATATGAATGAAGTTATAGCACATCGTGCGATGCAGATACTGCATGAACAAGGGCATGATATAAAAGTTCATCCTAATGACCATGTAAATCATTCTCAAAGCTCGAATGATATATTTCCTACGGCACTTCATGTAGTTTCTCTTACAATGATAAAAAAATATTTATTCCCGGCAATGGATAATTTTATTGTAACACTGGATAAAAAGGCAACTGAGTTTGCTGATATTATAAAAATTGGCCGTACACATCTCATGGATGCAACTCCATTAACGCTTGGACAGGAAATAAGCGGCTGGGCTGGTATAATAAAAAGAGATCGGGAGATTTTAAACAGCGGCATAGAATTTATTCATTATATGGCTATGGGTGGTACTGCCGTTGGTACAGGCATAAATACTCATCCAGAATTTGCGGAAAGAGTTGCAGTTGAAGTCAGCCATCTTACAGGGGAAAATTTTGTTACAGCACCGAATAAGTTTCAGGCACTTTCAAGTAAATCAGAATTGGCAGCTGTGCATGGTTTATTGAAAGCATTGGCAGCAGATCTAATGAAAATAGCCAATGATGTCCGCTGGCTTGCAAGTGGTCCTAGATGCGGTATTGGTGAAATAACCATACCGGCGAATGAACCGGGCAGTTCCATAATGCCTTCGAAAGTAAATCCTACACAGGCTGAAGCAGTTACTATGGTTGCTGCCCAGGTAATGGGTAATGATGCAACTGTTGGTTTTGCGGCCAGTCAGGGAAACTTCCAACTCAACGTATTTATGCCGGTAATTGCGTACAATATGGTTCAGAGTATAAGACTTTTAAGTGATTCAATAAATTCATTTAATCATAAATGTGCAGTAGGAATCAAACCTAACTTGTCAAGAATTGAAGATCATTTGAAACATTCATTGATATTAGTTACAGGATTAGTACCATTGATTGGATATGATAAATCTGCAGAAATAGGTAAAAAGGCGGCTAAAGAAAATATTACGTTAAAAGAAGCTGCTCTATCATTAGGCTATGTATCAGAAAAGGATTTTGATTTTTATATGAATCCGCAGCGGTTGATAAAACCAGAAGAATAAAGAAAAATTTTATATATACCAATGTGTTATAAATACTCTGTTTTAGTACATAGTGCTGAACCAGAGTATTTTATTTTGGTAAAATAACTGAATTCTTATTAAATTATTATTATAAACTTTAAATAAAATTTAAGTTGACAATAATGCAAAGCATTTGTATTATATATGAAGGATTTATTTAAGTTTTTAAGGGAGGAATCCTGCATATATAATAGGAGATGGACAAAATATGGCTTTATATAGTTTAAAGATGAGAGCTAGTAAAAAAATCAATAATGGAAACATGCATATTTCTGGTGCAGAAAAAATTATTGCTGAGGAGAAAATTAATAAAGATGCATCTTCTTTGTTACAACGGGCACTGCATCATGCTAAAGGAAAACCTGATTTTATTAATCTGAAAGTGGAATCGGTAAATCCCCGGAAAATAGAGCATATTAAAGCATTGCCGGTAACTTCTATAGAAGTAAAAGATGCTGATATGGGCCAACGGCAAATATTAGCATTATTGGAGAAACTGCATATAAAAAATGGTTTGGAAATAATGAAAAAATTTAAGGATACATATGCTATGCGGGGAGCAATGCTGCTTGATGCTGATACATTGGAAAGACTAGAGCCAGATCCTCAGCGCGGCATACGGGCAACTTATATGGATGCTGAAGATTCCGGCTGTCCAGCCGATAAAGATCACTATAAGGAAGCAATTGTCCTTGCCAGCAAAGTGGTGAATTCACCATATATTGTGGCAGAGATATGTATGTCTGATGATCCTGATTATGTGACTGGATATGTAGCAGCCAAAGATATAGGTTATGTAAGAATTACAAAGCTTAAAGAGATGGGTTGTCCTGATGGCGGGAGGATATTTTTATTTCGCGGGAAGAAAGAAAATATTCCCGACTGTATTAACTATTTAGAAAAACAATATGTACTTGTTGGTAATATTCCGCAACTAAAGTCTGATAATAAAGAAAATATTAGGCAAAATAATTTTATTCAGAAAATTTCTATAGATATAGACACTTTACAGAAACAACATCTCTATCGTACAATGTATGAAATATCATCTGCGCAAAATAATCATATAAAATGTGAAAATAAAGATATGATTATGCTTGCTTCTAATAATTATCTGGGGTTAATTAATAATCCACAGATTAAAGCAACGGCTGTTAAAGCTATACATGACTTTGGTACAGGTTCAGGGGGCTCACGTTTAACAACAGGGAATATGACACTTCATGTTCAGTGGGAAAATGAACTGGCTGAATTTAAAAATACAGAAGCTGCACTTACGTATAATACAGGATATATGGCTAACGTAGGGATAATATCTGCCTTATGTGATAAAAATACAATTATTTTTAGCGATGAATTAAATCATGCCAGTATTATTGATGGATGCCGTCTGAGTAAAGCCAGAACTATTGTTTATCGGCATAATGATATGAAAGACCTTGAGAGAAAAATATGCTTGTATTCTCCCTGCCGTGCTCTAATAGTAAGTGATGCGGTTTTCAGTATGGATGGAGATATTGCCAATATGCCCGGAATAATTTATCTGGCAAAAAAATACCATTTTTTATCCATGTTGGATGAAGCTCATTCTACAGGTGTTATAGGGAAGACGGGCAGAGGAATTGTTGAATACTATAATAGCAGTGATAAACCGGATATACTTATGGGAACAATGAGTAAAGCCCTTGCTAGTGAAGGTGGATTTGTCTGCGGCAGTCAGATCCTTATAGATTATCTGCGCAATAAGTCCCGTAGTTTTATTTTTTCTACAAGTCTTTCCCCGGCAGTAATAGCAGCAGCGCTAAAAGCATTAGAGCTGATTGAAAAAAATCCTTCTATTGTACAGCAGCTTCAGAAGAATACAGCTTATTTCAGCCATTGTTTGGCGCAAAACGGAATTCCGGTTAATACTTCATCGGCCATAGTGCCCATAAAAACAGGTGGGGAAAAATGTACGATGGAAATAGCAGAAAAGTTGTTTGCCGTTGGTATATACATATCCGCTATTCGCTATCCGACTGTAAAAAAAGGTGAAGCGAGGCTCAGAGCGGCCATTATGGCAACACATAATAATGAAGATTTATCTTTTGCCGCTGATAAAATAGCAGAAATCATAAAAAAGTATAAATAACAGCAAAAAAGGAACTACCATATATAACATTATTTTCATAAACAGATATGCTCTCTTAGTTAATATCAGCTAAAGAAAAAGTTACAGTGGCAAAGGAGAAGAAATTTTATGAGGCTGATGTTATTGCGGGCAGATCCTTTTTTATTATACTTGTATGTCAGGCAAAAGATAGAAATTTGCTCTGGCTTGTTAATGTGGGTAATTATTCTACTATTACAGAAAGGCCGTCTGGGATGACTGTTATTTTGGCATTAATTCCTTTCAAAGCATAGGCTTTATTTAAGGCTTCATCTAACGTTAGGGCAATATCCATATGAAGATTTTTTACTATCTGGGGGTCTATAAGATCAGAAACGAGAATCACATGGTGATACGTGAGTATTCTCGCTAGTATCTGAGAGGTCCATTGTTCGGGAATAGTTTCCTGGCGAGGTGTGTGAAGCGATTTTATCAAAAAATCTTCAGGCGTTTTTACATCAGCCAGATTTCTGTAGAAACCTTCACCACCATGACCATCACAGCAGCCGGCAATAATAATAATGACACCGTTTTTATTATTGGCTGCTTCAGCGGCTGTCATGCCTTTTACAGCCTGATAAATATTTTGGTCCAGGGGATAGCCACCATTTGTTGTTATAGTAATATCGCTGGGGATATTTTTTACACGGGCTAGGTTTTGTAAAAATTTACAGCCTTTAATATGTGCTGTTTCACTATTTCCTGCAAAGGAAGCAATTATTTTTTTGTCTTCGTCAAGAACGACATTTAAAATAAATTTTAATTTCGCAGTTTTAGCAGCATAAACCATGTCTTCATGAATGGGATTGTGCAGTAAATTTCCGGTACGCGCTTTATCTGAAGCAATAAATTCACCACAATGATTAGCCATTATTGTTTTATAAGAAGCAATTCCCGGTAAAACAGATTTTCTTCCGCCAGAGAAGCCGGCAAAGAAGTGTGATTCGATAAATCCTTCTGCTAACAGCAGATCAGCTTCAACTGCAAGCTTATTAATAATACAAGGGCCACCGGAGGGAAGCGTGCCTATTTTTGTCATAGCTGTATCATCTGTAGAAACATGCATAATAATTTTTTCATTGTTTACTATATCGGTGCCATATTTATTAATTAATTCTTCTTTTGTTGATGGTCGATGAAACCCAGTGGCTACTAAGATAGTAATATTTGCATTCGGAGCAGTCTGGCGAAGTCTGCTGAGCAATATAGGAGTTATTATTTTAGAAGGAACTGGTCGAGTATGATCTGAACTAATGATAACGATATTTTTTTTCCCTTTAGCCAGTTCTTCCAGTTTGGGAGAATTAATAGGTGTATCAAGCGATTTTTCTACAATGTCTTTTTCCGACATATCGGCACGAAAATTGGCAGTTTTTGATGAAAGAATACCTGCTAAATTATTACGAGGTATTTTGGCGATTATTTTACCTTTGTGGTAGGGCAGGGAAATGTTTATAAAATTATTATTTTCCATTTTGTCATCTCCATATAGTGTTTATCATCTTATGCTTTAGTATAATTCAGTATATTTTTAATGTAAAGATAATTTATTTTATAATAAAATAAATATATTTAATAGAATAATAGGGAAAATTATGCAGAAAAAACAGGCAGTATTATCTGCCTGTTTTTTCTGCAAGGGGGAGTGAGTGTATATGTTTAGCGATAGAATAATATGAAAAAATCTGTATTAATTACAAGATACAACATCATTATAGAACATAATAATACCGTATACGTTAAATATATATTAACTTTGTGTTATTCTTATTGTAAATATATTTATAAAATTTGTTATATTTTTAGGAGAAAATAAAAATAAATTATTATTGAGCATAGTGATAATTTATTGAATTTTAAGCAGTGGCTATATATAATAATAAGTAGTAATTGAGAGTATATTCAAAAAAATATAACTAGAGTAGAGCTGTTTTTATTGTTTTAGAAAGATTGTTTGGCTGGTAGCTTTATTTCAGAATTGAGCGGTTTCATGATGTTGGTAAAATATATTTATGGACATATTAAAAAGGTTGGTTTTCCCCAAATGATGATAGTTTTTATTTTATAGAAAGAGGTGTGATTTATGAAGTTAGTTTTAGTAAGACATGGTGAAAGTGAATGGAATCAGAAAAATTTATTTACAGGCTGGACAGATGTTGACCTGACAGAAAAAGGTAGAGAAGAAGCCAGTACAGCCGGTATATGGCTAAAAAAGAAGGATTTTGATTTTGATATTTGTTATACATCTTATTTAAAAAGGGCAATACATACCCTTAATATTGTTCTTGATGAAATGGATAGGGTCTGGCTGCCTATAGAAAAAACATGGAAATTGAATGAACGCCATTATGGAGCCCTGCAGGGACTTAATAAGGCTAAAACAGCGGAAAAATATGGCGAAGAACAGGTGAAAATCTGGCGTAGATCTTTTGATGTATGTCCACCGTTACTGACTAAAGATGATGATAGAAATCCAGCCTTAATGCCTGCATACAGAAAAGTGGATAACGAAGAACTACCACTAGGAGAAAGTCTAAAGGATACAATAGCAAGGGTGGTTCCTTATTATGAAGAAAATGTTTTGCGCGATATGAAACAGGGGAAAAGGGTTTTAATAGTAGCACATGGCAATTCATTAAGAGCATTGGTGAAAATTCTCGATAATTTGTCAGAAAAAGAAATTGTTAGTGTGAACATACCGACAGGAGTACCATTGGTATATGAATTTGATGATGATTGGTATGTTAAAAATAAATATTATCTGGGTGATCCGGAAATGATAAAGAATAAAATAAATAAAGTTGCGGCTCAGGGAAAAGCCAAATAATAAACAAGAAAAAGCCATCACTATATGCCTGTTGTGATGGCTTTTAAAATAAAATTTATAATTAATAAATTTTTTAGAATATCATTTTATGAAAACAGCTTGTCCAGATTTTTCCAATTCTGCCTTAGTTTCAGCTTCTATTTCAGCTTGAGTTCTATAGTCCTGTGGGATAGTGTTGCGATAACGTAGCCAGCTACGAATTGACTCTACCATTACAATGGAAACAAGAACAAACATAATAACGCTTATAGAAACAAGGAGCCACTTACCACTGGGGATATAACTGTTGAAAATATTTAGATAGTCAGCATAGTAAGTTATTACAGCCATGAATAGACAGGGAGCCATAGTTACCCAAGCATAGCGACCTCGGCCGGTTCGATAAATATATGATGTACCTATTGCCAGGGTAATAGTTCCTAAAAGCTGGTTGGAAACACCAAATAATGGCCATATTTCGCTGATATTGCCTTGTAATACCAGATAGCCCCAGCAGATACTTATCAAGGCGCTGCAGAAGATGATTCCCGGCCACCATTCGGTATTGCTAAATGGTTTATAAACTCTGCCCAAAAGTTCCTGTAGAAGATAGCGGCCTACACGTGAGCCGGCATCTATGAGTGTAAGGATAAAGAGTGCTTCGAACATTATACAGAAATGATACCAGAATCCCATGAATTGGTCCATGAAAGGGATTTTAGAAAATACATCGGCCATGCCAACAGCAAGTGAAACAGCTCCACCGGGTCTGTGCATAAGATTTTCTCCTACAAGATGGGATAACATAGGTAAGTCTTGCACATGTATTCCTAATGCGGCAAAAGCCTGCTGAGAGGAATTTATCGCAAAATAGTCTGAAGGATGCAGACTGGTAGCAGCAATCAAGGCCATCATGGAAATAAATGCTTCCGTGAGCATAGCACCGTAGCCTATAGGAAGTATCTGTCGTTCATTCATTATCATTTTAGGAGTAGTACCGGTAGATATGATGCTGTGGAAACCAGATATGGCGCCGCAGGCAATAGTTATAAAAACAAAGGGAATAACAGATCCTTTTATAACGGGACCGCCGCCCCAGATAAATTGTGATGCAGCTGGCATACGTATTGCTGGCGCTACAATTAAAATACCAATAGCTAATGCTGCTATAGTACCAATTTTCATATAAGTACTAAGATAATCACGTGGGGCTAAGAGCAGCCATACCGGTAGAACAGAAGCAAAAAAGCCATAGATAGCAATACCTATTTCTATCTGTACTACGCTGAAGGTGAAGAAAGGAGCTAATACAGGAGAATTTTTGATTGCCGGGCCAAAAATAACGGCAAGTAAAATTAAAGTTACACCTAAAATAGTAGCTTCTCGTATTTTGCCAGGCCGAAGAAATTTAAGATAAAGACCGATAAATATAGCAATAGGAATAGTAGAACCAACTGTAAAGGTACCCCAGGGACTGTTGAATAAAGAATTTGCCACTACAACAGCCATACCAGCTTCTGTTATTATAAGCAGAAATAAAGTTGCCCAAAGTGCACTGGTACCAGCTAGCTTACTAATCTCTGCTTTAGCAATTTCAGCAATTGATTTGCCGTCATGGCGTATGGATGCCAACAGTATTACCATATCGTGGACTGCACCGGCCAATACTGATCCAAAAAGAATCCATAGCATACCAGGCAGATAACCAAACTGAGCGGCAATAACAGGTCCGACTAATGGGCCGGCACCAGCAATGGCAGCAAAATGATGTCCGAATACCACCCATTTGTTTGTCGGGACATAATCGTGTCCATCTTTTAAACGAATTGAAGGTGGTGTACGGAATTCATTGAGCGTGAGTACTTTTGCCGCAATAAAAGCACCATAAAAGCGATAAGCCAAAATTAAGAAACAAGCTGTGATCACAACCAGGTAAACACCATTCATAAAAAAGGCCTCCTTTAATATTATGACAATAATGTAACACAAATATACTAAATTGTCCATAAAGTAAAAAAATTTAGTATATTTCTATAAAATAAAATTTATTGTTAAAAATTTCACAATAATGATTGACACTGCCTATAGATAAGTGATAGTATAAAAGTAAAAGATATTAAGATTGTGTTTTCTGGTAAATAACTGAAAAATTTGAATTATTAAAAGCACTGTAGAATCAATAAATTTCATTATAAAAGTATGTAATATATTATTTTGATAATTTGTTTTTTAATTATATATTTCCTATATTTCAATTATAGAAAATATTAATAAAATTGCCTTGCAATATAATAAATATAGAATAACATGTAAAAAGAGCTGTAAGATCAAATTAATTTATTGACCAAGCAGCTCTTTTTACGTGCTATATTTTTTATTTAAATATCAGTGTCAAACAGGGAACCAGCTGCAGTAATACTACTTGCTGAGCTGTCATTGAATTTATCTAACTGGTTTGCGGATTGGGATGCTCCTGAAAGATTTTGGGCAAGATTATTTGTCGCGGGGGGAGCTGTTTTGGTTTCAGATATTATTTTGTCACCTTTTGTAACTACTATTAACATAGATCCATCTGATAAGACACGAGTAGTTGTGACAGTTGCGTCATCACTGCTGCTGCTGTCGTTGCCGGATGATTTGCCGGCTGTGCCGGAAACTGTCGACGATGATGTAGTAGTCATGCTTTTAGAAGATGTTTTTGGTGTAACATAAGAATCGAGCAGTGATGATAGACTGTTGATAGAATTGATAGTATTCATGTTTTCCTCCTATTTATATTTATTTGCGATCCTTGCATATATTATGGGATTTATGCGTTTTAATACGCAGTTTTAATAAAAAATTGAGCTTGTTTTAAAAATTGCGAAACAAGATCCCTGTTCCTTTTAAATGATTTTACATATATTATATCGTAAATTTTTTTATAATGTTAAATTTTTTTATTTATACCATATATTACATTGTAAGTAGCATAAATTTTATTATTATAGCAGAAATTTTTTTGGTAGTAGGACAACATATTAAGCATGATTTTTTTTCTGATGAAGCAGGAATGGGAAGATGCGTTATTGGCACCTATTTTTTTTACACTTTTTAGAAAGTCTCTTACGGTCTTAAAATATTCAATATAATCAGCAGTTTTAAAAGTACTTTCAAATTTATTATGTTTGCATAATTCGGTTAAATTTTGTATGGAAATAAATTGATGATTATTGGGATAGCCGGAAAAATTATTTTTATCATAAGCATATGCAAATGATTTGTGCAGTTCAACAAAAGTATTTTTGCCAAAAGTGGCGTATATTAATATGCCTCTTTTTTTTAAACAGGAATAAAAGCCTTTAAATGCTTTATTGTAATCAGAGAACCATTGAAAAGCAGCATTGGAAATAATTAGGTCGTATTTATCGTTTGTATGGATATTTTCACCATCCATGACTTTAAACTGGATATTGGGGTATAGTGATAAGTTATCTTTGGCAGTTTTAAGCATAGATTCAGAAATATCAGTAGCCAGAATGTGCGCTGTGGGAAACTGCTGGGCAATAATTTTGGTAAGACAGCCCGTACCACAGCCTATTTCCAGAATGTTTTCAAATGAGTGTCTGTCATTGAGCATAGCTGATAATTTTACAGCCATTTTTTTTTGAACATTTGCATATTTATCATATTCAGTACTGGCTTGGGAAAAATGTTTCATAATAATATTTTTGTTTAACATAATTAAATTACTCCGCTATTTAAAAAGTAGTTTTTGGCAAATACTGCGTTGCGTAAAAAAAGGAATATGACCGCAGCATGGCAATACTGCAAGCTGTGAATCAGGAAGAGCTTTATGGAGATATTCTGCGGCACTGAAGGGACATATGATATCATCTGTGCCATGAATAATTTGCGTGGGTACTTTTATAAAGGGCAGAATTTTTCGCAAATCTTTTGTTAATAAATAATTTAATCCGGTTTGCAGGGAGAGGTTATTTGTTACCAAAATATCCGGAATACAAGTTTTAAAAAAAATATTTCTGGCTGTCCGTTCAGCGGGAGAAAACATTTGTTTGTAGAATGCTTTTTGTGCCAACAAAGGATTTTGTCTAACTTTGTCTGATAAATTTTTAACAGCGGCTTTTTCTGTCCCGTATACATAGTCGTTGTCATTAATAAATTTTGCTGTTCCAGATATGAGGATAAGTTTATTGATTTTCTGGGGAAATTTATAAGCTAATTCCAGGGATACCATTGCCCCCCAGGACCAGCCTATAATAGTTATAGGCTGGGAAGAAACAGGAAGCTCTAAAAAAAAGGCGTTTAAATGTTCATATGTACTATACTGAGACATATCATACATTATACAATTATGACTGGGCTGTAATGATGCCCATATATTTGCAGTGGTAGCCCAGCCATTTATTAATAAAAAAATTTTATTTTCCTCCTTTTATTGTTAACTTAATATTTTTTTAGGTTGATTATAAAATTATAACATTATATTTTTATAGGAGCAATCGTTCATTTTAGAACAATAAGGTAAATTGGCAAATAGTTTATATATACAAAATATAGATTTATATATGATGTTTTTTATTTATTCTAGTAAAGAAAATAACGGTATAACTTGAAAAATATAGTTTTTTATGATAATATAACACAAGATTATAATTACTAAGTTTAAAGTGCAGGTTTAAATTTTTGCAGAGTATAATTTGCTGGAGATTTGAATTGTACTGTTATAAATGAAGCTTATATGTGATAAAACAATTTAATATGCTGTATATAATTTGTAGATAACTTTGATAAAGTCGAATAGTGGACACTTAGTGTTTGGGCTATATGGACATCTATATCTTTGAGATATAGATGTTTTTTTTTTGACATGGGGATTTTGAGAGAATGATTAATGATTGTAGTAGTAATATGATTGGCACAGAAGTATTTTTTATTATATGTGTTTTATATTCTACAAAGAAAAAATAGCAGCATCGGCTGGAGATTGTTAAAAGTGTTTATAAAGTTATATTTGGTTAATTTGTAGTTACTAGGATAATGCTGGAATATATATTATTAATGATATTTAAAGGAGTTATGTTTGTGATTAAAAAAAAATCTTTTGCTGCAGTCAGTTGAATCAATTGTAGATTATCAAATTAAATTGAAGCAATACATCCATGAAACTTATCAGTTTCCCGTATTGGCAAAATTAAAATATCTTATAGTTGGTAGGCAGGTAGAACTTATCGTATATGTAGAAAATTTTTCTAAATGGGAACGAGCGCTGCTTCAATATAGCAATGAAGCCACTAAATTTGGCAAGTATTATCCGCTGTTACTAGGATTCATAAAGACACATGTACTACCTAGAAAGGAAAAGTCATATGGTTCTAATGTCCGCTATTATCATTTATTTAAGCCATGTAATATAAAAACAATGTCTTATAGTATATCTTTAACAGTATATGAGGATAATATATTTAAGCATTTGACAAAAACACAGGGAATTAGTGATGATGCAATGGCATCAGATATATCTAAATATTATCGTGAACAGAATTTACGTGGGCCTGAATGGGTAAGTGTTGTGAGCCTGGATAAAATTTTTATTGCAGTTGTCATTTATGGTGTGTCATCGCCCTTTTGGAAGCGATATCAACAGATTTCACCTGAAATAAAGACTTTATTTACTGCGGCTATAGAAAGATTATCCAAAGAAGCGGTAGAATATTCACTTGAGCATCATAAAATCAAGGAGGGGAAAATTTTGTTTATGGATTTTCAAAGCAATGATGATACGGTATTTGTTGTGGTTGTGAGAAGTATAGATAAATGGGAAGATCTTTTAATATCGTCATAGCTTTAAAGAAAAATGTATAAATAATATTTTGATAGAATCAAGGGAGATGATTTTTTTGCAATGGTTTAAAAATTTAAAAGTCGGGGCAAAAATAGGATTACTGGGATTAGGTTCAATTATAATGATGTTTGTAGTAGGCATCATGGGCTATTATTTTTTAAATGAGAGTACTGTCGTTATGAATCATATGTATAATGATAATTTAATGGCAGTTCAGTTTGTCAATGATAGCAGAGTACAAGGGCGAAAAATTGAAGCTGATATGTATGCAATACTCGCAGCAAAACAACATAGTTTGAAGGAAGAATTCCAAGCAGATATAAATAGAAGGGTAGAACTTTTCAACAAAAATGCGGCAGATTTTGCTAAGATAAAATTAAATGATAATGAACAAAATCAATATAAAAAAGTTATGGAGGACTTGAAGCAATACCGTCAAGTGAGAGGCAGAGTGATTGATCTGTCTTTACAAGACAAAAATGAAGAAGCATTTAATTTGTTTATCCAGCAAGGCCGGCCATTAGCAGACAAATTTAGCAATGATTTGAAAATACTTTCATCTCAGGTTAAGCAGTCTGCTGATGAATTAAATACGCAAAATAAAAGTAATGCTCAATTTGTTAAGATAGTGTTCACAATAATTATTTTGGTGTCAATGGTTATCATAGTTGGTTTGAGTGTACTGATAATAAAACAGATAACAAACCGTTTGAATGATTTTATCAAATATCTGGAAATTTTGGCCCAGGGGGATTTTTCTAAAAATATTGCAGAAGAAAGTCTTCAGGATAAAACGGAATTTGGCAGTGTTTCAAGAGCTGTTGATAAAATGAAAAATAGTATTTATAATTTGATTCGAACTCTATCGGGCAATATAGAACAATTGGCAGCTTCATCTGAACAGTTAACAGCCAGTTCAGAACAGTCCGCTCAGGCCTCAGATCAAATAGCAGGTGCTGTTTCAAAGGTTGCTGCAGGTTCAGAAAAACAATTGGAAGCGGCTAATAATACCAGTAGTATAGTTGAACAAATTTCTATTGCTATTAATCAGGTCGCTGTTAACACGGAAACAGTGGCAAATTCAGCTGAAAGTACTGCATCAGCGGCTAGTGATGGTGAAGATGCTATTAAAAAAGCTGTAAATCAAATGAATACGATTGAAGTTAAAACCAATGCCACAGCCGTAGTTATAGGTGAGTTGGAAGAAAAATCGAAACAGATAGGCCAAATTGTAGATGTTATTTCAAATATAGCAGGGCAGACGAATCTTTTAGCATTGAATGCAGCTATAGAGGCAGCAAGAGCAGGTGAAGCAGGTAAGGGCTTTGCCGTGGTGGCAGAAGAAGTACGGAAATTGGCAGAACAATCACAGGATGCCGCAAAGCAGATAACCGAGCTTATAGGGGAAGTACAGGCCAAGACAGATAACGCTGTTATTTATATGAATGATGGGAAAAAAGAAGTAGATATGGGTGCCAGAGTCGTAGAAGGAGCAGGAACAAGTTTTGAAAAAATATTATCCATGGTCAAGAATATGACAGGCCAGATCCATGAAATATCAGCTGCTGTTCAGGAAATTACGAGCAGTTCACAGGATGTTGTTAAGGCAGTGGACAGCATTGATGATGAAACTAAAAAGAATTCAGCACAGACACAGACAATTTCGGCTTCAACAGAAGAACAATCATCTTCGGTAGAAGAAATTGCCACAGCAAGTGAACATTTGGCAAAAATGGCCGAACAACTGGAAAAAGAAGTCAGTAAGTTTAAGATTTGATGCGAACATAGTAAAAATAGCACAAAGTATTATTGGACATTAATATAAGTAAAAGAAATCCCCAGGCTGTTTAGCCTGAGGATTTTTTATGGCCTTATGATCCTTTATTAAGTGGTGGAGCGTATGTCACTGCCAACTAAGAATACTATTGCTTACATCATTCCGTTTTCCTTTAGAAATAGTTTTAGGATATCCTACCGTTATTAAGGCCATAAACTTCATATCGGCAGACACATTCAAAAGTGTTTTTACTTTTTCTTCATTCTTGAGTATTTCACCAATCCAACACGTTCCTAAATCAAGTTCATGCGCTGCTAAAAGTATATTTTGTATGGCTGCTCCAATAGCTTGAACATGTTTTGTATATGGTTTTTCTGTTTCAATATTTTTCATACTTTTAGAATCTAGGAAGACAGCAATCATACATGGTGCTGTTTTTACCCATTGCTCATATATTGTTAATGATGCTAATTTTTTTATTAATGTTTTATTTTTCATGATTATAGCAAACTTCCAAGGCTGTATATTATTACCCGAAGGAGCCCAGGTACTAGCTTTTAAAATGGTTTCAATATCTTCTCTTTTTACGGCCTTATCCCTATAAGCTCTAACACTCCTGCGAGTTAATATATTTAATAATGTGTTCATATTTTCACCTATCTATATATTTCATGTAAAATTCTTTATATTTTCTGTCCAATAAAAAAAATATCCTTTGTTATCACCCCATTGTTTTCTACATAATCACTACTATCTTCTTGAATTATTTTTATTCCATTTTTTATTAACAGCTTTTTTATTTCATTACTTTGATAGTAATTAAAGAATATTGGTTCACTTGAAAAACTAGTAGTTTCATATCCTGGTTTCTTACCTTCCATAAAGCTTAAATAAATAAAACCGTCTTTTTTTAGCCATTTTATTGCCCTGGATAATAGTTCCAATGCCATATTTGTCTCTAAATGCACTATACAAAAAGAAAATACTATACAATTAAAATTATTACGAGGAAAATTTACCTGTGTTATATCCTGCACTGAAAATTTCCCGTTTTTGTTATTTCCTTGTGCAAGTTTAATCATTTCTTCTGATAAGTCTATTCCTAAATAATTAAGTTTTTTGCCTCTTTGTAGCTGTCTAGACACATTACCAGGACCACAACCTAAATCTAATACAGAAACTCCATCTTCTAATAAATCATATAATTTAGCAATCTGTTTCATATAAGAAGGAAATTCCATAAATTTTTCAGCATAAGCTTTTACATTTTTATTATATGATTCAATAGTTATCACTGTTTCTTTCAATTTCAATTGCCCCCGATGGTTATTAGTTTTATAGTTAAACAACTTAGTAAATAGAAAGTCCAATAGTTAAACTTTTTTATAAAAATTACTTTGTATATTGGTAATATTTGCGATAAAGACAGTTATCCCATCAAACATTACTATAAGATGCTCATATTTCTTTATTTTTTTAACATAGCCAATGTTTGTCACATATTCTCCACCAGATTTTTTTATATTAGGCACAAAATATGTAATCTGTATCATTTGATTAAATGAGAGCCGCACACGCGTAATTTTATATTGGCTTTTTTATGCATGGTTTTATTTTATTTGTGCAATGCTTGTATTTATTTGGTGTGTTCCATATAAGCTTATCTGGTCCAAAAATGTGATTAAATCATTATCATTTTTATAAATAAATTTAATTAAATAGCAACCATTGCCACTAATTCGGTAAGCTTCTAAAACACCGATATTATTTTTTAAAAAATGTTGGAGTTGTTCGTGTGAAGTTGTTTTCATAAATAGTGTAATAAATGATATGAACTTTCTTTTTTCTAAAGTGCTAGAGACTTTTATAGTAAATGATTCAATCAGTTTGTTTTTGATAAGCTTATCCATTCGAGATTTTACAGCGGGTGCAGTTAAATTGATTTTTTTACTGATGTTTTTAATAGTAATTCTAGAATTTTCTTTTAATAAATATATAATTTTTAAATCTAAATTATCCAATCTAAATTTCCTCGATGTATTTAATGGTTTATTTTATAAAGTTTAACACAAAATAAATTTTGTAAAAATAAAGTATAAAAATACAATTATTTGTTAAAAAAATGAGTCAATTAGGTATGATTGATATGTAAAAAGTGATTTTTGCCGGGGGGATAATAAATGAAAACATAATAAGAAAAAAATTTGTTATATAATTGGATATGTTGGATAAAAATGTCACTTATAACAAATATGAAGCATCTTAAATATATTATGCTACATTTGCTGCAAAAAAATAATATTAGTATTCAGTATACGTAGATAATATAGTTACAATGCAATTAATGTATATTATAACATTTTTTTAGTGGATATATTGCTGTTATATAATGATACGATTGGTATATTTATGAAAATATCAGTTTAATAAATTTTATCCAAGTTCGCAAATTTGTCACATATGCGGATATAAAAATAGATATACAAAAGACCTATCCATACGTGAATGAGAATGTCTAGAATGTAAGTCACATCATGACAGAGATATAAATGCCGCTATAAATATTCGTGAAGAAGGCAGAAGAATATTATCTGCCTAACTATTATGAAACCGTGGTACATACGGGGTTAGCTTGCTTATGCTTACGACATTAGCCGTATCGAACAAGAAGATCCCACTTCAAATGTCGCAGGAGGCATTAAGTGGTGGGAGTATGTCACATGTATCTATTTTGGTAATAATATTTTTTTGTAAATTAATAACTTTTTTAGGAGTAAAAATGTCAAATATTTTAGTTGTCGTAGATATTCAGAAAGAATATATTACAAAAGGACGGGCTTTTTATATTAATAATATAGGAAAATCATTGACAAACGCTAAGAAAATATTAGAAAAAGCAAGAAAAGAAAAGTGGAATGTTATTCATATTAAGCATTTGCAGGATGGTAAAATTTTTAACCCCAATTCTGGATATAGTGATTTTGTAGATGGATTTATTCCACTAGATAATGAAATTGTATTAGAAAAACATAATTTTTCATGTTTTTCTAATACAAAATTTGCGTTAGAAATGAAAAACATTAATCAAGATGATAATGTTTTTGTAATAGGTTATAGTTCCACATTATGTTGTTTAGCAACAATTATAGATGGGTATTGCAGAGGTATAAAATTTAATTATATTTCAGATGCTTCAAATGCAAAAAAATCAGAAAAGTTTAATGAAGCTGAACTTCATTCTGTAATGACTGATGTTTTATCAAGATATGCTAATATAATTAATTCTGAAGAATTATTGTTTTAAGATGAAAGGTTATTTTTGCAGATAAAATTCAATATCGTCTATAGAACCCCAGCTGCCTGCTTTTCCTTTTAAGATAAACCCAATATCAGCAGTTCCATTTTCAATTTTAACGTTTTTTATAATGCTTTGGTGCCATTTATTCCAGCCGGTATTTTTAATTGTCACATAATGTTTGTTGGTACCTGTTGTCAAAAATAATTCATAGCTGTTTTCATTGCCGCTGCCTTGAGTCCAGCAGGAAAGGGTATAAATACCGGGTTTCAAATGAGAGATTTTTTGTTGGATTTTACATGAAAAATCTTTGGGAGCCCAATAATGCATCGCACTTTTTCCCAGGGCATTCCCTGAAGTGCCTACATTGTTTACAGCAGTCTTATCACCGGTTATAGTCCAGCCGGCCAAATTTCCTGTTTCAAAATCACCATTTGTTATTAAATTGGTTTTATCTATAATATTAAGAATAATTGTCGCGGGGATCTCAGTGTCTGCTACTTTACCATGAAGAGTATATGTGCCAGTTTGGGAATAAGAGGGAAGAGGGGTATTCCAAATAACAGGGAGGGATGTCACAGAATCATTAGAAAAGATGATATCAACTTTTGTCGGCAAGTTGATAATTTTATTAACAGGAGCAGATATTGTTACAGGTTCAGCTCTTTTAGGAAGAGGCTTAATGTATTTATTATCAGGATCAGACACAAGCTTGAATACATTTAGTGAATCCAAGGCATTACCTTTAAAGTCAAACATTGCCAGATTGTCCCATTCATTGCCTTCATTTGTTTTCCAGCCGGCATTTGGGGTAGGAATCCAATCTGGTTCCCAGTAAAAGATACCCAGACCACAGCTGTTTTTTACTTTGGATACTGCTGCCATTACATCTCTGATGCCGGAAGCTTGTCCCTGGACTGTGCTTTTATAGCCACTGAGTTTTTCTTCAGCCGAACCATAGACATTTTTTTGGGAATCACCGTTGGCATTGGTAAAACCGAAAGCGGTTTCAACAACGACGATTTTTTTATTATAACGGGAACTTATATCATTCATCGTGTTTTCTAATTTAGGAAGAGTCCCATGCCAAAATGGATAAAATGACATGCCGATAATATCAAAATCATTGACTTTGTTTTTTATTATTAATTCGTCAAAGAAAGTCTGATAAAAAGCATCATCACAGCCTGCAACATGAATCATTTTTTTGATTTTATGCTGTGGGTCGTTATCGCTGACAGCTTTTAGACCAGCATTGAGCATATTGGCAAGATTTTTATAACCATTAGGTGAAGTCGTTTTGCCATCAGGCCATAAAATACCGTTATTAACTTCATTGCCAATTTGAATCATATCAGGTGTAAGGTCTTTATTATTAAAATCTTTAACTACTTTTGCGGTAAAATCATAGATATCATGGGTCAGTTTTTGCGGATTATCATTTGCCCAGGCGGCTGGTTTATTTTGTTTGCCGGGATCAGCCCAAAAATCACTATAATGAAAATCAAGGAGAACTTTTAAGCCTAGTTTTTTAGCGCGTGCAGCCATTAGCAAGGCTTTTGACTCGTCAGTGTTTCCGCCGCCCACGGGTACTCCATTTTGATAAGGATTGTTCCAAATGCGAAGACGAATCCAATTAATGCCATGATTTTTTAGAATTTCCAGGCAGTCTTTAGAGGTACCATTTTCATAAAATTTACCGCCTTGTTTTTCTATTTCCGGCAGCATTGATACATCGGCGCCCTTTATAAAATCGGGAGGAAGATTAGGAATAGGGTTAACATGAATAGCAGCAACGGCTGTAGAAAAAGGACTTAAAATAACAAATAAACTACTTAATAGCAATATTGCTAGTGAGTATATAAAACTTTTTTTCATGATATTATACCTCTTTTATAATAAGTTATCTTAGTTAAAAGGAGAAGGCTAAAGAGACATTATAGGAATTTTTATAATTGGAGAAACCAGAATAATTGCTGTCATATGGACGCAGTTTATAGAAATTGACGTCTAAGTTTGTATTAGCAGCTAACATGTAGCTTACACCGATGCCAAAACCTTTTTCCCCATCACAGCCAAGACCATTGCCGCCGGCTGTATTAAGAATATGCCCCCAGCCTGTAGAATCAGTACTCCAATTGCCTAATGAGAGATAATCAGCATAAATATTATATGTATTTGCTTTACTCCAGTCCTGTTTGCCATAGGTTAGTCTTGACCACCAACCATTTTTTTGGGCATTACTTGGCAGATCGCTGGCACGGTTGGTGACTCCTTCAACAAGTAGATTTAGTTTAGGGAATAATTGTCTGTTAATACCATAAGAAATTTGTTTTAGTTTATAAGGCGCAGTCCAGGAATCATGAATAGAATCATAATGAGTTAAGTCGACAGTATTATTTTTGCTTTTGCCGGTAGATAAATAGCCAAGGGTCGTAGAAGTTTTATCATCAATACCTACTTTAAGATTGGCTAAAAAGGCATTCATGGATTTATCTTTCCAGTTTTCTGCTGTTAAATCGCCCCAGCCAGCAGAAAGAGAAGAATTTTTGCCGAATTTTTGGGTGACATAAATACCATCAACAGGATTTTCCCACCAAATTATGCCTTGACCGATGCTGACCTCTTGCCGACCTACACTTACGGTAGTGTCTTTTTGCTGCCAGGATAGTGCCAGTAAATCCATATAGGCTGAATTATGCTGACCGGAATCATCATGAGTATTTCCCCAGCCGTCATTATTATTATTGGTATTTTCCATTTTTAGTCGGCCGGTAACAGAGAGATGAGGGGCTGGAGTCCCATAAAAGCCTAAGCGGAGTCGTTCTTGCAGGCGGCTGGAGTTACCAGAATCATTATCCTGATGAATATTATTGTTATAATTGCGTTGATAACGAATACGGGCATCACCAAACCATTTAAATGATGATAACTTATTTTCTATATTTGAAATACGAATGTTCATGCTGTCTAATTCGTTGCTGTATTCTTTTTCTAATTTTTCAATTAAGTTTTTATCATCAGTGCTGGCTTTTTCTTGGTTGGACATAGCTTTTGCTAATATTTGAGCCATTTCATAACGGGTAATAAATTTTTCTCCGCGGAAATCAGCATCACCGTAACCATCGACAAGACCATCTTGTACTAATTTTTCTACGGCAGAATAAGCCCAATGATCTTTAGGCACACTGGAAAAGGGGTTTTCTGCAGCAAAAGCTGCTGGCGTGTTTAATAATATGCCAGTTGTCAGCAGGGTTAATAATAATTTCTTTTTCATTATACATACCTTCTATTCTCAAAATTTTTAATATTGCAACAACATTATATATAACTACTAAATTAATGTAATTTTTAGTAGTTATATATAATAGGGGAATAAGATGTGTTAATAATAATTTTCGTTACTGTCTACAAGATTTTTTTATGGGCTATAGATTTATACCAATAAGCACTTTTTTTGGGATAGCGCTTTTGTGTATTAAAATCAACATAAAATAGACCATAGCGCTTGTTGTAACCATTACTCCACGACAGTACATCCATTAATGACCAGATGTAATAGCCTTTTATATTTACACCAGCAGAAATGGCATTTAAAATAGCTTCTAAGTGTTCCTGTACATATTTTATACGCGGTGTATCGTCAATTTTTCCGTTTATGAAGTCATCTTTATAGCCCATGCCATTTTCAGCAATATATATTTTTTTATAATTGGGATAATCCTTTTTTATACGCAATAGCATATCGTACATTCCCTGTGGATATATGGGCCAGTCCCAATCAGTTGTTTCTACGGCTGGGTTTGTTACCCGGGCACCGATTCCTCTTAGGGCAAAAATACTTGTTCCTTTTTCACCAGTGCCATTGTGATGAATCAGGCTTTCCCCATTATATGCTTGTAAAAAATGGCTGGAGTAGTAATTCATGCCAAGAAAATCTATTTGAGATGCGGCTTTAGTAAGTAGCTCAATATCACCTGGTTCGATTCGCAGAGTGCCATCATTTTGGGCAAGAATTTCTTGTATGTCAGTAAGTGTGTCTTTAGCATAATGACCTTTAAAACAGGCATCGAGCATAAATTTATTAGAGATAGTATCATCGAGGCGGCAGGCCTTTACGTCTTCAGAACTATTTGAAATAGGTACTTTACCCTCTAAGGTATGGACTATACCAATTTCTCCTGGCAGTGACATTTCTTTGTAAAGGTTTACTGTTTTAGCATGTGCAATCATTAGATTGTGCAGTATTTGGACAGCAGAATTGATGTCATATTTTTTATATGGGGGAAATGAACCAGAGATATAACCATTTTGTGCAATAGACCAGGGTTCATTGAATGTGGCCCATTTTTTTACGCGATCGCCAAAAGTTTCAAAACAAATTCTGGCAAAGTTGAGGTAATGTTTTATTATATTTCGGTTTAACCAATGACCATCATTGAAAAATGGCAGAGGAGTATCAAAATGGTGCAGGGTGACAAAAGGTTCTACACCGCACTTGATACATTCATTTATCAGGTCATTGTAATATTTAATACCTTTAGGATTTATTTTGCCGCATCCCTGAGGTAAAATACGTGTCCATGAGATAGAAATACGAATACCATTGATACCAAAGTCACGGCATAATTGGAGATCATCCTTATACCGGTGATAGAAATCACTGGCATTGTCTGCGGTAAAGTGGCTGCCAGGCTGGTTCATATAATAGTCCCAGGCACATGGACCGCGTCCGTCCGTCTGAGTGGCGCCTTCTACCTGATAAGCTGCTGTAGCACCGCCAAAAATAAAATCATCTGCAAATTTTTTCATATAGCACCTCGTTGATTGTGTTTTAAGTTGTTTGTTTAACCATTGCATATTGGTGAAAGATAAAATATGTAACGGTTTTTTATGGAATGGTTATATTTTAGGAATTTGATAATAAATTTAAAGCAAAATTAAGTGCTGCTTTGGGATCACGGGTAAGTTTTACATATTCACGTCCTGAAGTAGTGGCTGATTTTACCCCTTTTTCATCGCAGTCATGTTTTAATTCATCATACATTGACGCCATTTGCGGAGCGAGTATTATCAGATCAAAATCAGTGATTTTTTCTTTATGTTGTCCATAGGCCATGGCAATAGAATCCATGGCAACGCCTAATGCTTTTGCCCCTTTGGCTATGGATTTTGCCAGCATACTGCTTGTTGCACCGCTGGCACATAGTACCAGTACATTAAGCTCTTTTGATGAGGCTGATGGTTTGTCAGCAGCATATAAACTGGGGACAGCATCGGGAATAGGTGCAGATGGAAGGTCCTCTTCGCTGTATCCATGGGCAGCTTCGCGGTCTACAAGCTGTTTATCATATACGCGGAAAAATGGATAATAAATAACAGTATCTACAATGAGAAGCAGGGGAGCAAGAACAAAAGCTAATTTAGCAAAGCCAGTAGCAATAATCAGGCCTATGGTTCCCGGAGTTGTCCAGGGAAGAATGTAAATAAAAGAATTCATGCCTAGACCATCAACAAAAAACTTAAAAAGCCATACATTAGCTATAGGCGCTAAAATAAAAGGAACAAACATTACAGGATTTAAAACAATTGGCGCACCAAATAGGATTGGTTCATTTACAGCAAAGAGAACAGGGATAATAGAGGTTTTGCCGACGGCTCGCAGCTGTTTGGATTTAGCAATGAAAGCACACATCGCAGCAAACATCAAAGTAGCACCAGTACCGCCAAGTGTAGCAACAAAGTATGATGTGCCATGCGTGAGAATATGGGCAGCATGAGTACCTGCCTGAAATGCTTTTAAATTTGCTTCTACATTAGCAATATAAATAGCCGTTACGGCTGGTTCTACTATAGAAGGACCGTGGATGCCAACGAACCAGAACATTGCCATGGCACCATAAATTATGGCAATACCGGTATAGCCGTCAGCAGCGGTGAATAATGGTTTAAATACATCCAGTATCCATGCACTGAAAATATGGCCGAATACATGTTTAAAAGCTATGCTGAATGCCCAAAAAACAAGTACAGATATTGCCAAAGGGATTAGATCGGCAAAAGTTTGTGCAATATTATGGGGGACTTCATCAGGCAGTTTTATAGTAATATTGCGCTTTACGAAAAATTTATAAATATTCGGAATAATGAAAGCTACAACAAAAGCGGATAAAAGACCTTTAGTGCCCATATATTCGGCAGAAAAACCACCTTTTACACTGTCTACGCTGAGCAGCAGAAAACATACTATGGATACTATCATTATGGAAATAGGATTTATTTGTCGTAATTTTGGCATCTTTTGATTAAAATTATCCGTTAGACTTTTGGCTATAGTTGCTACCATAAGGATAGATAATATACCCATAGAATAGTTATAAGCCTGCCATAAAGTGGCGTTGACAGTTGAAGACCATTTGTATCCGAAGATCTCGGGTACGCAGGCTATAAGTATGAATAAACTGGAAAATAAAACTACTGGAATACAGCTGATGAAACCATCACGTATTGAACGCAGATAAGGGTTGTTGGAGATTTTTTCAAAGAATGGTTTCATTTTTTCTATTAGTTTTATGAGTTGTTCCATAACATAAGAACCTCCTATTTGTTAGTCTTTTTATAAAGACGCATAAAGTTTTTTACCAGATCCCTGAATAACATTGCAGTCATTAAATGGTCTTGGGCATGTACTGTTAAAAAAGTCATTTCGATAGATTCCCCGGAAGCCTCTTTGTTTAACAGTTCAGTTTGGGTGTTGTGTGACTCAGTTATAAGTTCATTACCTTCGGCAATGGTTGCATCAGCTTTTTCAAAATTGCCCTCGTTGGCATAATCTAGGGCTTCCATATACTTGGTACGTGCATCACCGGCATATGCTACAATTTCAACAGCAGTCATGGCTAATTCATCTTTGTTCATAATAATCACTCCTGAATTTTTTCTAGACATAAGGCTAATATAGCATAGACAATTTTTATAATAAAGTATATTTTCAGTATTATCATTTTATAGTTATATTTTTATGAATTTTTTTATACATAAAATTCTTTATAATATCATAAAGTGAATGGTGTGACATGGATGTCATTAAAAAAGGCATTGACAGTTTTGGGATCAATAAAACCGTTTTCTTCTTTCATAGCATTGGCAGTTCCGCAGTCAGCACCTAGTTTTAAAGTATTGATAATAGAATAATTTCTGTATAATCCAGCTGCGATGCCGGCAATAAATGAATCACCTGAGCCTACGGTGTTTATGGGAACAATTGAAGGACCAGTTATTTTGTAAATCTTATTATTGAATCCGGCAATAGCTCCATCGGTTCCTAATGATATTATTGGCAGAGAAATATCCTGCTCCATGAAATAATGTATTTTAGCGGCAATATCGACTTTAGAAGCTGATAAACTACCAGTATTTGTCCCTTTTTAATAGCGGTTCATACTGTTGCATATTTTTATTTTCTGCTGTACAACTTTTTTCATAGCTTCTTTTGCTGGTGTAAGATATTTACGAGGGTCGTTAACTTGTGGATTATGGGCAAAAAATGTTTTTACGGCATTAGAAAAAGGTATTTTTAAATCAGTAGCAATATTTACTTTGCAAATACCTAATGAAATAGCTTTACTTACAAGTTCATCAGGAACATCAGAAGCCCCATGCAGAACTAAGGGAATGCTGACTTTTTCACGGATTTTTTTCAAGCGGTCAAAATCAAGTCGGGGTATTCCTTTGTAAAGGCCATGTGCTGTTCCAATAGCAACAGCTAGAGAATCTACCCTTGTGGCTTCGACAAATTTTACAGCATCATCAGGATTAGTGTAAACATTGTTTTCCTCAGATACTATTAGATCGTCTTCTATACCGACAAGTTTTCCTAATTCGGCTTCCACTGTGGCTCCGCAGATATGGGCAAAGGCTACTATATCCTTTACCTTGGCAATGTTGTCAGAAAATGGTAGTCTTGATGCATCTATCATAACGCTGCGGCAGCCAGCGGCAATAGTTCGTTTTATATCATTACTGTCTTCGTGATGATCAAGGTGAAACGATATGGGAATATCTACTTTTTCCATAGCTGCGGCAGTAAGGCTTATAAGATAATCTTTATCGGCATATGCTACAGTTGAAGGAGTGGCAGCAATAATAACAGGGGAGTGAAGTTCATTACAGGTATCAGTTACAACCTGAAATGTTTCCAGATTATGAATATTGAAAGCCGGGACAGCATAATGTCCTTTTTGGGCAGTTAGTAACATTTGTTTTGTATTACGCAGTTTCATATCAATGACCTTCTTTTTGTAAATTAAGGTGAATGTAATATTTATAGCAGATTTTCGTAAAATATGTATCAGTCGTGGTAGAAACCATTCTGCCATTTTTTTAAATATTCATCAAAAATGTTATCGTTTTCTATACAATCATTAGCAGGAATCATATTGTTTATTTTTTGGATCAAAGCATTCCTTTCTGGAGTAGGTTTATATTCAGCTTTTAAAAATGCATCCAGTATATATTCTATTGTTCCAACTCCTACAACGCGTCCACCAGTACCAACAACATTGGCATTAAAGTCTTCTTTTGCGGCAATGGCTGTCTGCACGTCACAAACTAGTGCGCCGCGGACTCCTTTTACTTTTTGGGCAGCAGTATTTATTCCAACACCGGTTCCACAAATACATATGCCAAGATCCACTTCATTTTCTGCAACCAGCTTGCCAACCTTTCTGCCGAAAATAGGATAATGGGTACGCAGAAAATCATGGGTACCCACGTCAATAACAGTGTGGCCTTGTTTTTTAAGGAATTCAGCTGCCTTGATTTTTATATCAGTAACAATATGATCGCATCCAATAGCAATTTTCATTTTATTTTTCCTTTCCTTTCTTAAAGCATTCTATTCAGCATATCTACACGTATTTGGTGTCGTCCGCCAGCATATTCTGATTTGAGAAAATTGTAGGCAAGTTTGCAGGATAAATTATCAGCGGTTATTTTAGCACCAAGACATATTATCTGAGTATTATTATGGGTGCGGGTCATTTGAGCAGTGTAGTCTTCATAAATTGAAGCACAAATAATGCCGTGGTTTTTATTGGCTATCATAAATGGGGCAACAGCGTAAGCATCAACGATTATCCCTCTGTCAGCGGTTTTGTTCGTAATAGCGTTTACTACATTCATTGTAGATGTATAAATATCTGAGTCTGATAAATCAACAATTTTGTAATCGTTTTCTTTTGCTTCTAAAAAAATTCTTATTAGCTGTTTTAATTTTTGGCCTGATTTATCGGCGGCAATGACAACGTTCATAAAATTCTCTCCTTATATAATAAAAATAGATAAGTAAGGTATATAAATATACCCAATACTTTTATTGACAAAAGCTATTTCCTTTTGTTATTTTTATTATAAAGCATAATACTAAGGTTTTGTTTCCAGGATTTGGAAGAATTTTCATAAGTATAAAAATATTGCAGGGACTTTTAAAACGGGCAATACTTTGTTAAGCAAAATATATTGGTATATAATTATAAATATAAAAAATTATTGTGAATATTTACTAAAATTTTAGTAAGAGTATTATTGACAGTGCTACTGAATAAAAGGTACAGTTCCCTCCTAGGCCAATGCTGTTTATCATCTTTTTAAATTTGGCCAGAGAGAATAATTTTGCACATTTATAAATGAAAATATTTATGTGCGGTGGTCTCAGACAGTTAAATTTATAAAATAACAAAAGGTGATTGTATGTTGATAAAAATCGATTATAATTTTCATGAACATTTAACGGATACAGAAAAACAGGTAATTAATTTTATTAACGCAAATGTAAAAAAGATATCATCAATGTCGATAATGGATATTGCGGAACAAACATATTCCTCGCCGGCAACAGTTTCCAGAACGATAAAAAAATGCGGGATCAGTGGTTTTGCAGAACTGCGTTATTTGCTGACTAAAAAAATGAATACAGAGAAACAATCTATTGAAATAAATGAAATTTTTAATAAATCGCGTTTGGAAGTTACTAATACCATTGATCATTTATCAATAGACACTATTTTGAAAATAGTAAAAGAGATAAAAAAAGCTAAGCGTATATATTTGCTGTCACGCGGCCTTACTGAATTAGTGGCACAGGAATTTTCTCTTAAACTGCAGATACTGGGATATAATGTTTTTTCCATAACAGACCCAGCAGTTATGGAAAAAGTTACTGATGAAATTAAACAGGATGAATTGTGCTTTATTTTTTCTTTATCAGGGATGACAAAAGAACTGGTTAGTTCGGCAGAAAATGCTGCTTCTCTTGGTGCAAGGATAGTATGCTGTACTTGTGGTGAGAGAAATGCTCCACTGGTCAAATTATCACAGGTAGCAGTTTTTGGTTATAAGCATCAACATGTTTCTATAAAAAATATTGATGCGACATCACGCTTTCCGCTATACGTTTTATCGCGTATAATTGTTGATTATCTTATTTTGCAGCAGCAGAAAAGCAGCAGAGATTGCAAGGAAAAAACCAACAGGAAATATCCCTGTAAAGAATAAAATATAAAAAACAGCCCAAGCGGATAAATTCCGCTTGGGCTGTTAAGCAAAATAATACTAAGATATTATAATACTTGAACGTTGACAGCTCTGAACTTTTCAGCATTTTTAGGATCTTGTTCTATGTCAAAACTAACGTTTTGGTTTTCGCTGAGTGATTTGAAACCATCGGACTGTATTGCTGAAAAATGTACGAAAACGTCACCTTCACCGTCTTCTCTTGTAATAAATCCGAATCCCTTGTCTGCGTTAAACCATTTTACTGTACCTGTCATTTTATAGGTACCTCCTAAATTAAATAAATTATATCTGCAAAAAGAAAACTCACATATTTTTGTAAATCATTGCACAAACAATAACTTACAAAAATATGTGAGTTTAATTAGCACATTCTGAATACATCTTAATGATAGCATTCCTTTTTTATATTGTCAATATTTATTTAAACAAAAAAGGAGATGAACTTGACAATTAAATATTTTTAGGGTAATCTTGAACATGTTCAAGAAAGAAGGAGATTTTTTGCCAAAAAAAGTTTTGACAATGCAATCTGATAGTGTCGCCAATAAAATTTTGACAACAGCTAAAAAGCTTTTTGTAAAACAGGGCTATAAAAAAACAACTATAAGGCAAATAGTGAAAGAATCAGGAGTATTAACAGGGAGCATATATCATTTTTATAAAAATAAAGAAGATGTTTTTCGTGTTCTTTTGCTTCTGGTTTTAAAACAAAGCACAATGCTTATAAATAAATATTTTGAAAATGAATCGCCTGCTTTTAGATATGCAGCAATGAATATAGTAGGAATAAAAGCAGCAGAAGTTAACGAGTTTGTCAGAGAATCGTATTATGAAGGTTACACGGCTAATACAATTTTTGAACAAATGGTAGAATACATAACGGATATTTCTAAGGAAATGTTCAAAAATAATATATACTATACTAGGGAAGATTATTATATAAGAACGCTTCTTGTAAGAGGGGCTATGCGTAGCTGTATTGCAAAATTTTATTTTAAAAAAAATATTTCATCAGAAAAGTGTTCTGCAATATTGGTAAATATGGCACTTTCTTTATTTGGTTTTGATAAAAGAGCGATAGAAGTTGTTTTACAGCGTTTGGAAGATTTAGATGATAAGTTGTCAGAAATTACAAATCAGTTAATAAAGGAATCAGTGAAAATATAATGTTTGTTTAACAATAAAAAAAGGCTAAAAAAACATTAGGGGTTTTTAGCCTTTTTATTTGAACATGTTCAAATAATGGAGGGGATACAATGAAGGAAATGTTATGGAAAAATCGTAGAATTTTAAGTATAGGACTTGTTATTATTGTTATTACAGTAGTTTTTGGTTGTAGTAGAAAAACTACCGGAATGCAGCATCAATTATGGGGACGTGCTGACGCTAAGGAAATTGATATTAATTCGAAGGTTGCAGGCAGGGTAGTTAAATTATTAGTAACAGATGGTGATAAAGTAAAAAAAGGACAAATATTAGCTTATATGGATAAACGAGATTTAGTGGCCCAAAAAAATCAGTTAGAAGCTAATATTGAAGCACTTAAAGTGCAGGAAAATCAAGCAATGGTGCAAACGTCACTTGTTAAAGGTACTTCAAATGCAACTATGGGAACGGCACAAGCACAATTACAATCAGCACAAGCTGACATGGCATTAGCAAAAACAAATTATAAACGTTTTTCTGCTTTGGTAAATACAGGGGCAGTGTCGCAACAGACTTTTGATACTTATAAGACAAAATATCAGGCAGCGCAGGCAGCATACGAGCAAGCTTTAGCAGGGGTAAATAAAGCTGATTCCGGGTTACTTCAGGCAAATGTAGAAAAAGTCAATGAAAAAGTTATTGACAAAAAAATAGAACAGGCCCAGGCAGCTTTACAGCAATTAGAGGTACAACTGGGAGAAGCGGTTATTAAAGCTCCTTTTGATGGGGTAATTACAGAAAAATATGTTGAAGAAGGCTCAATGATTTCGTTGGGTACACCATTACTGGCAATACAAGATCCCAGCGACAATTGGGTTAATTTTAAAGTTCCTGAAACAGATTTGGCGGAATTTCATTTGCAGCAGAAAGTGGAATTAATTGGCAGAGATAATAAGACTAAGATTCAAGGGATTGTCACGGACATAAGTAAAAAAGCGGAATTTGCTACACAACGGGCAACTAGTGAACGTGGGGACAGTACAGATATAATAAGCTTTAATGTTAAAGTTCAGGTTAATTCTAATAAGCTGTGGCCTGGAATGAGATTTAGGCTATTTAATGGTGAAAAATAATGCAGTTAAAAAGGGTAATTAAAAATGAATTTTATCGTTTATTCTGTGGGCGGTATCCTCTTGTTTTGATCATTTTTTTGTTGCCATTGTTTTTTACGATAGTTTTTGGAATGGCCTATGAAGAAAATGTTGTAAATGATATATCATTAGTTGTTTATGACCAGGATCAAAGTATGCTTAGTCGCAAATTGATACAGTCATATAGTGATTCGGAACGTTTTAAGATTATTGCCTATGTTGATGATGAAAAGACAATGGAGGATATGCTGCAGTCGGGGAAAGTTTTAACAGGATTAGAAATTCCAGCTGATTTTTCCCAAAATATAAAATTAGGAAATGGAACAAACCTTTTATTATTGGCGAATTCGACAAATAATATTTTTGCTAATGCAGGAATAAATGCTGCTAGAGAAATAAATAAGTCTTTTTCTATATCTGTTGCACAAAAAACTATGGAGTCGTTTGGAATATTGCCAACAGCAGCAATGAATATGGTTTATCCAGTACGAATGGGAGTACGTATAATAAACAACCCAGTTAATGGATATAATCCCTTTATGTTATCAGGGCTTATGCTTAATGGATTGCAAATTGCATTGCTATTGGTTGTTTCACCCCTATTGGTTGATGAATATGAAAATAAACGATATGGAGTAAATTATAATAATATAAGTTTATTTGTAGGCAAGGCAGTTCCCTGCTGGATAACAGCTGTAGCAGCATATATTATATCTTTATTAGCGCTGAAGTATGTTTTTGATATAGCATGGCAGGGACCGTTTTACCAGCTTGTCTTGTTGGGGAGTGCATTTTCTTTTATGGTAATACAGATAATGTTTTTATTTTCCGCAATGAATAAAAATACTACGTTAGCTATGGAAACCCCATTGTTGTATATTATGCCAGGATTACTTTTTAGTGGAATAAGCTGGCCGGAATTTTCTATGAATAAATTTTCAATAATTTTTTCATCATTATTGCCTATGACTTATGCAGCAGATAATTTACGGGATTTATTATTGGCAGGATATGCGCCTTGCTTATGGAGAGATATGTTAATTATGCTCTTATTTGGATTACTTTTAGGAACGATAGCATTTTTTATATTCAAATTTAGAAGAAAACATGTATATAAAAATGAAGGGAAAGTATAAAATGTCGTTTTTGCAAATTATGAAACGTGAAGTATGGCAATTTTTTACAGCAGACGAAAAAACCCGTGTTTTATTTTTATTTGGTGCGGGGTTAGCCTATTTATTCCTTTTTGGTTTTTTATATAAACCTGGTATTGTAAAAAATATACCATTGGTTATTTATGATCAGGATCAATCAAAATTGAGTCGCGAACTTATATGGAATTTTGAATGCGATGAAAGTTTTAAACTTATTGAACAAGTTGATACCAGAGAAAAAATGTTGCAGGATATGAAACAGAAAAAAACTTATACTGCTTTGGAAATACCAAAGAATTTTTCTAAAAATTCTAAGACAGGCAGTTGTTCTACAGCGTTATTTATGATAAATGGAGCTAATATTATTATTACTAATATTGCCAGTAATGAAGCTTTATCTATTTTAGATAATTTTTCTGATAAACTAGCTGTTCATCAAATAGCTTTGCGATTAGGAGTAATGGAAGAATCATTAAAAAATAGAATTAATCCTATCAATGGGCAGTTTCGTATAATGGGAAATCCTACACAAAGTTATTTGTTGTTTTTTATTATAGGACTTTCTATGGCTGCTTTTCAACAGGGGATTTTTTTATCAGTTGGTTCTGCGTTGCAATATGAATATAAAAATGTTTATATATTGAAAGAGAAAAGGGTAAGTTGTAGTAAACTTTTGTTAGCCAAAGTCATATTATATTGGCTGTTGGCTATGCTGACATTCTTGCTTATTATATTTTTAATTATAAATATATGGGGAATATTTATGAAATCATCTTTATACATGGTGATTTTATTAGGAGGTACATTCGTCTTTGCGGCAGTTTCATTTGGATTAATGATGGCAGCAATGTTTAAGACTTTACCTCAATTTGTGAGGGGCTCAATAATGTATACTGTGCCGGCCTTTGTGTTAGCGGGTTATACCTTTCCACAGCAGTCAATGTTGTTGATACCGCGAATTGTTTCGTATTTTTTTCCGTTTTCATGGTTTGTTAATTCGTTACGTGAACTATTTTTACTAGGATATTCTGCTAATCTGGGGCAGCACATAGCTATATTATTAATTATGGGAGTAAGTTGCTGTAGTTTAGCTGATATTGCATTTAATGCAAGGGTAAAAAGGCATTATGATAATAATATAGGTAACTGAAAAGTGTATGAAAATGTGACAACAAAGAAGTATTTATAAAAATTATTGGATTATACATGATGATAATTTATACATAAAAACTGCTATCCATAAAACTGGTTCTTGAATCTGGTTTATGGATAGCAGTTTTTAAATGTTTTATTATTCTTCTGTATCAAGACAATTTTTGCACAGGCCATAATATAATATTTCTGAGTACTTTATTTTAAAATGATAGGTAGCAGCTATTTTTTGTTCACAGGCAGATAGCTTTTTTATAGTATCTTCATCACCCAGATCAAATACTTTTCCACACTTTTGACATATAAAATGAGGATAGGACATCAGATTGCTGTGTTCTATTAATTCATAGCAGTAATGATTGGAGTCAATCTGAACTCTGCGCAGAATATTGTTTTTGGTCAAAAAATTAACTATCCGATAAACTGTTATAAGCGATATGTTGTCATTATTTTCGAGAGCATATTTGTATATATCATTTATTGTCATATGTTCATGGGCATGAGCTGTTATAATTTCAAGAATGATTCGTCTTTGTGCAGTAAGGCGATGCCCATCTGTGGTAAATTTCTGCATTATTTTAGAAGATGTATTTTTTAGCATTATTAAAATCACCTTTTCATAATAGATTATTGTCCTCCAATCAATATAGTTATGCTATATTTTTGTTTATGACAGAATTATAGAGTAGGATGTGTTAGTATAGTTTTTTAAGCTACAGGATCAGGATGGATGGTTAATTCTATACCTTTTTGCCGTAAAGCTTGTTCAATGTTTTCAATGGAAATATGAGCACTGGAAAATGATATGTCAGAAGGTACTTCGGCGTGGATAGAAGCAACTATTTTTCCTGGGCCATAGTCATGGATGATTAAATTGTGGCAGCCAAGTATATTTGGTCCTTTTTTTACTGCTGTAAGGATAGAGTCAGCAATGATGGGGTCAGGTGTTTTGCCGATAAGTGTATCAGCGGCCTGCTTTATTGTAGAATAACCAGAATACAGGATAACTGCCGATATTAAGGTGCCTAGTAAACCGTCCGCATGGATACCAGTAAAGCGCATAATTATTAGTGAAAGTAATGCGGCTGATAATGTAAGTACATCGGTAAAAGCATCCCAATAAGTTGCTTTTAAGGCTGAAGAAATTATTTTTCTGGCGTAGTTGCGGCTCAATATGCTATAAGCCAGCTTGAGTATAAGAGAAAAAATCATAGCAATAAAAGCTGATATATGAAATTGCACAATTGACGGAGTTAAAATTTTTTGTATAGATGCATACCCGAAAAATATGCCTATTGTCAGCAGTAAGATACCAAGACAAAAAGAACATAGATACTCAGTCCGTCCAAAACCAAATGGATGGGCGGTATCAGAAGGTTTTCCTGCTATTACAAAGGAAAATACAGTAACGATGGAAAAGATGCTGTCGACAAGGTTATGGAAAGAATCAGCTGTCAGGCTAGTACTGTTTACGGTTAACCCGGAATAAAATTCTAATAGAAAAATAGAAAAATTAATGAGGATTCCTATGCAGCCGATATAAATACCAGTCTTTTTCCTTTTTAAACTATCAGACGAATTGTTAAATAAAATAAATTGATTCAAGATATTTTCACCAACTTTTTTATAATAAAAAGTTATATGTTGATTGATTACACAGATATTACTGTTTTGCATGGTCTTCTGAATTATGATGTGCCAGAGAACTGCGTATATGGCGGCCAAATTTATGAAATTGTTCATGAAGGCAGCCATAATGCGGCTCGATTGTGGTTAGATGGACGGAAAGCTTTTCTGTAAGACGCAACATTTCATCTACTTCTTCAGCTGTAAGCCCGTTAAATAATGATGTGGTCAAAATAGTATCGTTTTCTTGTGATTCTTTTACAATGGAACGTCCCTGATCCGTTAAAAAAATATGCATTATTCGCTGATCTTTGGTATCATGCTGCCGCAGGATAAAACCTGATTTTTCTATTTTGGCAAGCATTTCAGTCATTGAAGAAGGGCGGACATCCATTTTTTCGGCTAGATCCCGCTGTATAATCCCTTCATTTTCGGCAATGAGGCGTAGCAGGCGGGACTGCTCCCGATAACGGCCGCGGCGATGAAGATGATGTTCATAATGATGGGCTCGATGAAGTTGTCTGCCAAGACGATGCAGGGCAGTGAATAATTTATAAGTATTATTTGTCATGTGTGTTCTCCCTGTAATAAACGGTGATAATAGTATGTTAAAAATTAATTAGGAACCTAACTTGTTTTTAGTATAACACAAATAAAGCTTATGTCAATAAAAAATTAGGAACCTAACTTGTTCTTGACTTATGAAGAACATAATGATAGTATTAAAAATAGTTAGGAGCCTAATTTTATTGCAAAGTTACTTATTAATAGGAGGAATTTATATGGCTTATGAAATAACAGCAGCATGCCGGGCTTGTGGCAAGTGTGCGCGTAATTGTCCTGCCGGGGCAATAAAAAAAAGTGACAGCATATATAAAATAGATACAGCTTTATGTATAGAATGCGGAAAATGTTATTCTTTATGTCCTTTTCAGGCAATTGCGGTAGTAGGAAACAGTGATACTGTTGTTCAGCCTGTGCATAATACTGAAAAAAATATATTATCGGAACAAAAAAACAATAGTCAGAATGTAAGTGGTCAGGGATGTAACTGTTTTAATCAGAGAACTTCAAAAGCAGCGGCAGACTCGGGTACTTTCTCCCGGCTTAAAAGATATTTCAGTGGGAAAAAATGCGGACGGGGTAACAGACGGCGGCGTAAATTCCGCTAAACGGTAAGGCCGCAGTCAAGGAAAAGTTTATGATAGTAGTAATAGAAGATATATAACTAAAATAAAGACAAAACCCCCATTGTAGATTATTTTTTCTACGATGGGGGGTTATTGAAATAATGTGTGGATCGTTGCCAGCCAGATGTATTAGGGAAATAAATTATTTTTGTAAAATTTCCTGTCCACGAGCATCTTTTTGGTCTATAGCAGCGATAGTGGCATCTATTTTAGTAAATATTTCATGGGAAAGCTGGTCAGCTTCATTATATAATTTTTTAGCTTCAGCCGAATCATTATTTTCTACAGCAGTAAGAACTTTTTTCCCAGTTGTGTGTAATTGATTATGGGATGAATCAATAGCCGCCCATTTTTTTTGGATATCAGGCTGTTTTATGGTAATGGCATGGTAAAAATGACCAAATGCACAGCGCTGCGAGTCTGTCTGGATAGGAGCCAGTTTCATTTCATCAACTATTTTTTTTAGGCTCTTCATCCAATTTTTATGAGCGTCTTTTGCCTGAAGTAGACTGTGAATTATTTCTTTATTGGAAAGAGCATGTATACCACCGTTAAGTGCTGAGAACAATTCATGGACAATAGCACTGAGCTTTTTATCAATTTCTGAAATATCATGTGCCTGACCGGTTTCTTTTACGGCATCATCATGAATACCTTGTGTCATATTATGCAGTTTTTCTGCATCCTGGGCAGAAATATTCATTGCCTGGTTGACCTGGTCAGCAGATTCCTTTACCTGATCCATTAATTTGGATATATCGTGGACATCATTAATAGTATTTTTCATCATGGAAACATTTTTTTTGATGGTATCGGAAATTGTATCTAGTTTTTCATTCATTAAATTGGTAGAATTCAAAGTATTAGTAAGACTAGTCCTGCCGCCTTTGGCAGCTTCCTGGATATTATTGACAAATACACGCATGTTTTTAAGGTTTCCCTTGGTATCATCAGCTAATTTACGTATTTCATTAGCAACAACAGAAAATCCCTTACCCTTTTCGCCAGCACGGGCGGCTTCAATAGATGCATTGAGTGCCAGCAGGTTTGTCTGCTCTGCGATTGCCCCTACACCATTTACGATATCATTTACCCGGTCAGCCATATCAACTAAATGCTCAATTTGATTGCTCATAGAATGGGTATCAGCAATGACTTCTGTTTTTAAAGTGTTTACTTCTTCAATTTGATGGATGCTGTTATCGTTTTTAGCGATAAGTTCCTCAGAAGATTGGGATAAATGGACCATTTTATCAGAAGTGTGCATGATGTTTTCATTTACATTATTCATACTTGCCGTTATTTGTTCGACAATAGCCAGATTAGATTCACTCAGTTCAGCTATCTTCTGGGAAAATTTGGATAAGTTATGGGCAGAGTCCGTCATTTTTACATCAAACTCACTTAATGACGTAACAACAGTAAGAATGTTTTTACAGGCAGCAGCCATTTTTGCTTCATTCTTTACAAGCTTATCAAAACGTGCCAGCATTTCCTGATGAATGGGATATTCTATTTCCAGGTCATTTAGATCAGCGGAAGCATCTCCATTCATTTTTTTTTCAACAGTTTGTAAAATACAGACTGCTTCATCACATGGATGGTCTTTTTTTAAAAATCCCAGCATTGTTATAATCCTCCTAAATTAAGTTTACCGCAACAGGCGGGTGGATTAGATTCGTATATTGATATAATTGTAAAATAGTATGCTTTAATAAAGCAGTATATTATAAAATATTACTATCGGAATTAAAAAAATAAATATACCAATATATTAACTTCATTATATATAAAAAGATGCTATACTTCAATTTATTAAGTAAATATATATTCTGGAATAAAAAGAATGTTTAGGAAAAGAAAGGCTGGATTATATGTCAATAAATTCTTTTGCAGATTATCCAATGAGCTGGCAACCAGTAATTGAAAAGAAAGGAGTTATTTATAGAAATTTAGCCCAACAGTTGGAAACGGATATAAAGACAGGTGTATTATTGCCGGGGACAAAGATGCCACCGCAAAGAGAATTAGCTGATTTTCTCGATATTAATTTAAGTACAATTACAAAAGCTTTCAAGATTTGTATACTTAAGGGACTTCTAAGTACCTGCATTGGTAGTGGTACATATGTTTCTTATGATGCTTTATCGAATATGTATCTTTTACCTGATACCAGAGGGAAAAAAGTTATTTCATTAGGAGCAACACGGCCTGATAAAGAGTCTTATGAACAAATTAACATTCAATTGCAGAAAATGCTTAAAGAGGCAGATTATGCAAAATGGTTTGATTATGGCAATACAGATGAAATGTACTGGCATAGAAAAGCGGGTGTCTTACTGATAGAAAAAGAAGGTTTTAAAACTTGTGTCAATAATGTATTTTTGACAAGTGGCGGGCAGAATGCCTTAATGGCAGCACTTTTTTCTATATGTAAACATGGTGATCGCATTGGAGCTGATCCTGAGACTTATCCAGGACTTAAAACAGCTGCCGGTATGTTGGGGATACAAATAGTTTCTATCAGACATGATAAAAATGATGAAATGGATGAAAGAAGTTTAATTTATGCTTGTGAACACGATAATATTAAGGCTCTTTATGTAATGCCGCAGTACCAAAATCCTACAGCGCATAATATGACGGAAAAAATAAGGCGGAAGATAGCAGCTATTGCTCAAACTTATAAAATATATATAATTGAAGATGCTACATATAATTTATCAATAACTAAAAAAAGTGTTCCTATAGCAAAACTATTGCCTGAACAGACTTTTTTTATTGCAGGGTTATCAAAAGCTTTGGCCCCTGGATTACGATTGGCATATATTTCTGTTCCAGAAAACAACCGTGAACATATACGCAATGCATTATATAATATGATAGTCACTGTATCGCCGCTGATGAGTGAATTGGCTGCGAGAATGATAGTGTCAGGACAGATGAAGAAAATTGTAGAGCAGCATCAAAAGGAAAATAATTATCGTAATAAAATAGTTGATGAAATTTTGTCAGACTTCGATTGCCGCGGCGATAAGAACTGTTTATTTCGCTGGCTATTGCTGCCTTCATCAATTACAGGAAAACAATTGGAAGGGATGGCTTTAAAAGCAGGAGTGCAGGTTTTTGCCGCAGAACGATTTGCGGTTGGCAAGAGCAGGCCGACGCGGGCGGTGAGGATATCTGTATGTGCACCACAGTCGATAGAAGATTTGAAAAAAGGATTATTCATTTTACGTGATATGTTAAATAATTGTATGCCATACAAATAAAATATTGTATGGCATATTTTTTTATGATATTCTGAAAATGAACAATAACATTAATATAATTGAGGGGCAAATTATGAAAAAAATCGGGTTATTAGGTGGTATGAGCTGGGAAAGTACGGTGACTTATTATCAGAAAATAAATGAAATGATAAAAAATAAACTGGGAGGGCTGCATTCGGCAGAAATAATTTTATATAGTGTTGATTTTGCGGAAATAGAAGAGTGCCAAGCAAAAGGGGACTGGACAAGAACGGCAGAGATTTTGTCAGCGGCGGCGTCAGCCCTGGAAAAAGCGGGTGCTGATTTTATTGTATTGTGTACAAATACGATGCATAAAATTGTTCCTCAGCTGGAGAAAAATATTAATATTCCTGTTTTACATATTGCAGAAGCAACAGCTATCGAGCTATTGAAAAGAGATATACATAAAGTGGCTCTTTTAGGTACTAAGTATACGATGCAGCAGGATTTTTATAAGGAAAAGCTGGAAAAACACGGAATTAATGTGATAATACCTGAAAATAATGATGTAGATGTTGTTAATCAAATAATATATGAAGAATTATGTAAGGGAATTATCAGTGATGAATCAAGGAGAAAATATCTTTCAGTGATTGATAAATTGGCACTGGAACATATTGGCGGGGTTATTTTGGGATGTACAGAAATAGGTCTTTTGTTACACCAGTCAGATACGAAACTGCCTATTTTTGACACGACACTGATCCATGCGGCAAAAGCGGTAGAAATTTCATTAAAATAATTTTATGTACATTGGGGGCGGTTTTATGAAAAAGGAACAATATGATAATTATATAAATATATTGAAAGAAGAACTGCTTCCAGCAATGGGCTGTACAGAACCTATAGCTATAGCATATGCAGCAGCAAAAGCACGGGAAGTACTTGGTAATATGCCGGAATCACTTATAGTGCGGTGTAGTGGTAATATTATAAAAAATGTAAAAGGTGTGGTTGTGCCGAATTCCGGGGGACAAAAGGGGGTAAAGGCAGCAGCAATACTGGGAATGCTGGCGGGAAGAGCTGATATGCAGCTTGAGGTTATCAGCACAGTTTCTCCTGCGGATAGGGACAATGCAAAATATTTATGCGGTCTGGGTATCTGCCAATGTGAGCTGCAGGAAAATGAAGAAAATCTGTTTATTCGTGTTGAAGTTGTGCGTAAAAATGAATCAGCAGCTGTAGAAATACGATCACAGCACAATCATATAGCCAGAATAGAAAGAAATGGTAAGGTCACATTTGAACAAAAAGATTTAGCAGTTAGCAGCAGTGGAGATAAATCAAAACTGAATATAAAAGATATAATAGAATTTGCTAATAAAGTAGATTTATCAGCAGTAGAAGAAGTTATTACCAGACAAATAAAATATAATAGTGCTATTTCAGAAGAAGGGCTCAGCCATGAATGGGGAGCACAAGTAGGCCGTACTTTGCGGGAATGTGGTGATGATATTAGGACAAAAGCCAAGGCTGCTGCTGCAGCAGGATCAGATGCCAGAATGAATGGCTGTGCCCTGCCGGTAATAATTAATTCCGGCAGCGGCAATCAGGGAATAGCCTGTACGATGCCGGTACTTGTTTATGCCCGCGCGATAAAAGCTGATAGGGAAAAATTGTATAGAGCATTATTGCTTACCAATCTTATTGCTATACACCAAAAACGATTTATAGGTAATTTATCCGCGTATTGCGGAGCAGTATCGGCTGGAGCCGCTGCAGCCTGCGGCATTGCTTATTTGCATGGAGCGGATGAAACGACGATTGGCATGACTTTAACAAATACGCTGGGAACAACAGCCGGGATAGTCTGTGATGGAGCAAAAGCTTCCTGCGCGGCTAAAATAGCCAGTGCTGTTGAAGCAGGGATACTAGGTTATGAAATGGCATGCCGGGGACGAGTGTTTCCTTTTGGTGAGGGCCTTGTTGAAGGAAATTATGAGCAGACGATACGAAACATAGGAAGAATGGGAAAAGTCGGCATGAAAGCAACTGATATAGAAATTTTACATATCATGCTGGGAAAATAAGACAAAAGCAGCAGTATGCCAGCGGGGAGTTTATATATTGAAAATTAAGCAGGGAATAGGCTGGTAATAAAATTTTTCCCTGCTTAATATATTTTAAGACAAATAATTATTATTGACATATGTCATAAATATGCTATAATAAGAATTATAAACAACATATGTCATAAACATATGCAGAATATACCAGCTATGGAGGTGTTAAAGATGCCAAACAGAGATGGAACAGGACCGGATGGAATGAGCGGCTGCGCAGGTCAGGGCAGACAGTCCGGCAACGGATCAGGTGCCGCACAAGCAGGTAGCAGTAAAAATGCAGGAAACGGCATGGGCAGAGGTCGCGGCGGCAAAGGAATGGGACAGGCAAACAGAATGCAGCGCGGCAATGGCAGAAATGGCGGCAAATAATTTTGCGGCAGCTGCCGCACACAATGGTTTTTATGAATGTGCAGTATACTGAAAAATCAATACTTTACCGTAGTGGGAATTATTCAGTGCAATTAAAAGAACGGCATATTTGTAAGAAATATTCATTGGTGTGGCAGCTTTTTTATTTGTCAGAAGATGTTAAAATATATGTTATGTAAGGAGAAAATAAGTGAAAATAACAATACCGGCAGATGATAAGACCGTTCAGAGCAAGGTGAGCCAGACATTTGGCAGAGCCAGATATTTTATCATATATAATACGGAAGCCAAAACCAGCCGTTGCATAGAAAACAAAGCGGCGTCTAGTCAGGGCGGCGCAGGAATAAAAGCAGCTCAAATAGTTGCCGATAATGGTGGTGAAGTTTTAATAACACCGCAGTGTGGACAAAATGCAGCTGATGTCTTACAGGAAGCAAACATAAAAGTATACAAGAGTATAGAAGGAACAGTTGAACAGAATATTACTGACTTTACTGCGGGCAGATTAGCGGTTATTAATGGTTTCCATGAAGGCTATCATGGGGGAAAATAAATGAATATTGCGGTACTGAGCGGTAAAGGCGGTACCGGAAAAACGCTGGTATCAGTCAACTTGGCAGCCGCGGCAAAAGAATCTGTTTATATTGATTGTGATGTGGAAGAACCAAATGGAATGTTGTTTTTTAAGCCAGACCAGATAATAAAAGAACCGGTTACAGTAAAAATACCGGAGATTGATAGAAAAAAGTGCATAGGATGTCGAAAGTGTATCGATTTTTGTAAATTTAATGCATTAGCATATATTAGAAAGAATGTGCTTGTGTTTGAAGAATTATGTCATTCCTGCGGAGGCTGTATAATAGCGTGTCCGCAGGGAGCTGTGAATGAAAAAAATAAGAGCATTGGGGAGATATGTTCAGGAATATCGGAACATGTAAAAGTGTTTACAGGAGAAATGAATATAGGAGAAACCTCAGGAGTTCCTATTATAAAAAAATTATTGCTGACAGCAGGAAAACAGGACACACTTTATACATTTATTGATTGCCCGCCTGGGAGTGCATGTACTACAATGGAAAGTATTAAGGATGCTGATTATTGTATATTGGTAGCAGAATCAACGCTGTTTGGCCTGCATAATTTTGAAATGGTTTATAAACTGGTGAAGTTTTTCTCTAAACGGTGTGGTGTGATTTTAAATAAATGCGATGAAAATATAATTAACCCAGTAGAAAGCTTCTGTAAAAAAGAAAATATAGAAATATTGGGAAAAATATTTTATGATCGGGAATTAGCAACAATGAATACTGCTGGGCTGATTCTTAGTAGAACATCAGAAAAATATGGTAGTTTATTTGAGCAATTATTACAGACAGTTGTGGGGAAAATATGATATGAAACAGCTTTTAATTCTTAGTGGCAAAGGTGGTACCGGCAAAACTACAGTAGCTGGCGCTCTTATTGAGCTATCAAAGGCAAAAGCTTTAGCGGATTGCGATGTGGACGCACCCAATCTGCACCTGATTACCAAAATGCAGGGGCAATTTGCAACAACACCTTTTTATGGCATGGATAAAGCATCTATAGATCAGAAACGATGCATAAAATGCGGTGCCTGTGTAGATAACTGTAGATTTACAGCAATAAGTGATGACTATGTGGTAGATCCATATGCATGCGAAGGCTGCGGAGTGTGTCAGCTGGTCTGTAAATATGCGGCAGTAACATTGAAACCATTTATTGCCGGTAAACTGATGCTATATAAAAAAAATAAACTTTTTTCTACGGCAGAATTAAAAATGGGCAGCGGAAATTCAGGGTTATTGGTAGATAGTGTGAAAAAGCAGCTTATAAAAAATAGTACAGATGAAAAATTTGCTATCATTGATGGGTCGCCAGGAATAGGATGTCCGGTCATAGCGTCTTTAAACGGGGCAGATATGGTTTTAATAGTTGCAGAAGCTTCTGTTTCCGGAGTTAATGATATGAAACGCATTATTAAAACAGCACGGCGATTTCAAATTGAAATAGCAGTGTGTATCAATAAATACGATGTAAATGATGTAGAAACTAAAAAAATAGAAAAATTTTGTACTAAGGAAAACCTATTATTGGCAGGGAAAATTCCTTTTGATAAAAAAATAGTCGAGGCTGTTAATAAAGGTGTGTCTATAGTGAATATTGGAGATAGTAAGGCTGGTGCAGCAATATATGATTTGTTCAATAATATAAAAACATTTTTTGCTGTTTAATAAAACCGCTGGGCATGCGGAGCAGTTTGCCTGGAGTTGTTCCATTAGGCAAAAGACTGTATCAATGCTACTAAATAAATATTTATGGGAGAGAATAAAATGAAAATAGCAGTTGCTAGTGAAAATGAAATGGTTGCAGGACATTTTGGTCATTGTTCAAATTTTAATATTTTTGATGTGGAAGATAAAAAAATTGTTAATAGTGAATCTGTAGCTAATCCGGGACACAAACCAGGATTTTTGCCGGTATTTTTAGGAGATAAAGGCGTTGAGGTAATAATTTCTGGTGGTATGGGACAGGGAGCCATTGATATATTTAATAAGAAAAACATTGAAGTAGTGACAGGTGCTGCCGGAAAAGCAGAAAAGGCAGTTATGGATTATATAAATGGAGCACTTATTTCTAACGGTTCAGTGTGCAATAAACATGAACATCATGATGAATGCCACGAATGATGTTTGAATAAGTTTTAGTGAGTTTATAAGACGCTAATCAGCCATAAAAGAATATTCTTTTATGGCTGATTAGGTTTATCAATATAATATTATATAGAGGTGAAAATATGGCCAGACCGAAAAAATGGCGAAAAGTATGCTGTTTGCCAAAACAAAACAGATATGGGCCTTTAATGGGCGGAAGAATGGCAGAAGAAAGTATAAATATGACAATTGACGAATATGAAACAATTCGTCTAATAGATTTGGAAGAATTTACGCAGGAGGACTGTGCTAAGCAAATGAATATAGCACGGACAACTGTTCAAGGGATATATAATAGTGCCAGAATGAAACTGGCTGATTCACTGGTAAATGGAAAAATATTGCTTATAAAAGGCGGTGAATATGAACTGTGTGATGGACTGGAAGAGTTTTGCAGATGTGGTGGCTGCCATAAGCACAGATGTGCAGCACTTTTGCAGCAGGAAAGAGAAAAAAGATAGATTTAAATTTATTGCGGCGAAAAATTCCTTATTTTTACAGTAACATGATTGATCGTTGTGAGATAGAATGTAAAGCCGTGATATGGGTAAGGGCAGCTTGTTTATACTTATGGTATTAGCAATTATAAAACAAGAAAGCCTGTCTTTTTAGTACAGGCAAGGAGAATATGGCACTATAAAATTTAATTTGAAAGGGATATAAGAATGAAAACAACAGCAATTTATTTTTCACCAACGGAAACTTCTAAAAAGGGGGCAGTTGCTATAGCTGATGTCCTGCAGCCTGATGCCGCTAAAGTAGATATAACAATAGGACAGGAAATGGTTGAAAAGAAATTTTCTTCAGAAGATTTGGTAATATTTGGTGCCCCGGTTTATAGTGGACGAATTTTTAAAGGAATCAAGCAGAGACTTCAGGCTGTACAGGGAAATAATACGCCATGTGTGGTAACGGTAACTTATGGAAACAGGGATTATGATGATGCTTTACTCGAACTAGCTGATATTGTAAAAGAAAAAGGATTTTTACCAGTTGCGGGAGCGGCATTGATCGGGCAGCATACTTACGGAGAAATTCAGGTAGGACGTCCTGATAAAAATGATATAAATGAAGATAAAAAATTTGCGGCAAAAGTTTTAACTAAACTACAATCAGGCCAGAAAAATACTGTAAAACTGCCGGGAAATCCAGATTATATACATAATGATGGCGGGAATGGTGGTAAATTCAGGCCGCTTACGGATGAAAAAAAGTGTGTGCAGTGTGGAATTTGTGCCCAGCAATGTCCTGAAGGAGCCATAGATATGGCAGATTACAGCAAAATAGATAATAATAAGTGTATTGCTTGTTTCCGCTGTATACGTATTTGTCCAACAGGTGCTAAGAATATGGATACACCGGAATATAAAAATTTTGCAGCTGATTTTAGCAGGAAATTATCGCAGCCGCGTAAGAATGAATACTTTATTTAGTTAATCCAAGTATATTAATATAATAAAAAAGGCTATTGCATATAAACATTTTATTCATAAACATGCAAGCTGCCATTATCCCCAATTAATTTTAAAAAAAATGTGGGGACTGCATAGTGACAGGTTGTATCCTTATGAGGTCAATGCTATTAATACAATAGTCTTTTTTTAGTTATACATATGATGGCTGGTAGAAAAATTTTCAGGTATTCAGATTGTCAATGACAGCCTTGGTAAACAAAGCACTGGACTGAGGATTTTGTCCGGTGATAAGATTGCCATCAATAACTATGTGTTCCTGCCATGGGCCATTTTTTATATATCTGGCGCCTAGTTGTTTAAGCTTATCCTCTAAAGAAAACGGCAGAATTTTATCCAATTTGGTAAAGGATTCTTCTTCATTAGTAAAACCAGTTATATTTCGATCAACTAGTATAGATCGATTATTTTTATCAACAGCAGCAGTTAATGCAGCAGCTCCGTGGCATATGGAAGCGATGAGTTTGTTATTGCTGGCAAAATAAAGAATGATTTTTGCTACTAACGTATTTTTGGCTAAGTCAAGCATGGGACCATGTCCTCCAGGGATGATAACAGCATCAAAATTTTCATATGGAATATCAGCAAGTGGTTTTGTATCGTTTAAAATATCTAAAGCCGGCTGCCATTCTTTAGGTAGTTTTTCGGGAATACTCAAGGGATCAACTGGTGCTTTACCGCCTATCGGACTGGCTATTGTCATATCATAATTTGCCCTTAGAAATTTATTATAAGGAATGGAAAACTCTTCCAGCCAAACACCTGTAGGATGATTTTTATCTATAGCATCTACATTAGTAACAATAATTAAAATCTTTTTTGTGTTCATAATGTTTAACCTCACATTTTATTATTTATATAAATTTTGTTTTATTAATGCTCTCAAGGACAGAGCAGATATTTAAAAATGATGTTCAAGTTTTGCTGTACCGGAACAATGGATTTTTTGACGCGCATGTTAAGCATGCTGCCTTGCCAGCAATCCCATATCAGATCAGCTAAATTTTCCGCAGGAATATCCCTACGGATTTTGTTCTTTTGCTGTGCTGTATTTAAGCAGTCAATTAAAATAATTTTGAATTGTTCAATTGCTTCTTTTAATGCTGTTCTGCATTCTTCGCTGGCTTCACTAAGCTCAGCAGACAAAGTTCCTAGCAGGCAGCCTTTTTTTATTTCTGTGCAGTAATATTTCTGTGTTATAGCCAAAAAGGAAGAACTGAGAGTTTCGCAAGGATTATCAACATTTACAGGAGTAGCTAAAAGTTCACGCCATAAATTTGTAGTTATTTTTGCATAGTAATGAATAACAGCAACTCCAAAAGCTTCTTTACTGGGAAAATAGTTATAAAATGATCCCTTGGGAATATTGGAAAGAGTTGCTATTTCCTGAATTCCAGTAGCATTATAACCTCTTTTTTGTAGTAAAAAAAGTCCATTTTCTAATAGGCATTGTTTTGTTTTTTCCATAGCGGTAGTTGATTTGCGTGCCATATATTATTAGCACCTCTTCTTAATAGTATATATTATATGACCAGTCATTTTAAAACTAAGACTGAATCTATTATACACTAAAAGCTAAAATCATGGTAGTACATAATAAATAAAAATTATATTATAAATATAATTAATGAAATAATTTTATAAAACATATGGAATACTTGAATATATAGCATACTTATAGTATACTACATATACATAGTTTACCTATAAGGGGAGTAGCTTAACAGCTGATAACCGTCAATACGGGCATTTGCTCCGGTGCAGCTGGGCAATATCATTGTATGCAAGACCTTATTCTGCTTGATTTTAGCAGGATAAGGTCTTTTTTGATTGTGAGGGATATATATGAACGAATTCTTTTCTGTAAGCTGGTGGACAGCACTTAGCAGTATATTATTAATAGATTTGACGATGAGTGGTGATAATGCGATTTTAATAGCTCTTGTCTGCAAGAATATATCATCGCAGTATAGATATAAAGCAATGATATTAGGATGTGCCGGAGCCGTACTCACGCGTATTGTATTTACTGCATTTGCGCTAAAAATATTATCCATAGCATATATTCAATTTTTAGGAGGAATTGTTTTGCTCTATGTTGCTGGTAATCTGCTGACAAATAGTGATGAACAGAGTAATAAAAAAATGCCAGTGACACTTTTCAGTGCAGTTAAAACTATTATCATCGCTGATTTAATAATGAGCATAGATAATATTTTATCTATGGCCGGAGTGGCAAGTACCGTACCAGGTAATAAATGGAGTCTTGTAATATGCGGTGTTTTGATAAGTCTGCCTATAATAGTCTGCGGAGCAAAATTTTTTTTAGTCATTTTAAAAAAATTTCCTTTGGTTATTTATGCCGGAGGGGCAGTTTTGGCATTTACCGCAGCTAAGATGGTAGCATCAGATAAAGCCATGGGGATTTATCTGGCTGATTTTACAGGATATATAGAAATTATTTTTGTGATGGGAATTATATTATATGGCATTTTAAAAAAAACTAAGTTTTGAGATTAAGTTTTTAGAGACAATAACTGTTATGTAAAAATAAAAGTTTTATAAAATATAGTCATTATAAAGGATTTGTGCATATATATAGAGAAATTGAAATACAGGAATATTCAAAATATTAGAGAACGACTTACATCTATAAACAGTATTGAAGGAACGGAGATGTAATTTATGAAAGGATTAATGCATAAACAGGTTTATGATGATGCGTTTAGATTAGCGAGCATTAGAACACGATTATTATTAATAATGCTGGTACTTATGTTTATGTCACTGGGATTGTTTACAGCGATCAGTTATTATTTTTCCGATAAGGCACTAACAAAAAGTGTAAATTCGAACGCTGCTGCAATCGGGGCTGATTATGCGAATCGCACGTATGGATTTTTGAATGGATTAACAGTGTATATAAAAGATGTTGCAGCAAACCCTCATATAGTACATCCAGAAAATAAAAATCAGATAGTAGAAGCATTGGACGATTCATTACAGCGCAATCATCATTTTTCCGGTATGAATTATATAGATTTAGAGGGAAACATGATAAGAGCGGATGGCAGTACAGCATATATTGGTAACCGTGAATATTATAAAAAAGTTTTGCAGACTAAAAAAGTAGTAATATCAGAACCAATATTATCCAGAGAATCAGGACGCAAATCATTGGCGATCTCTGCTCCGATAATGTATAAAGGACAATTGAGGGCGGTTATTCAAGGTACTATGCCACTGGATAGTTTGATGAAGTTTGTTAATAAAATAAAATTTATGGATACAGGGTATGGGTTTATTGTTAATCAGTCAGGGGTTATTATAGCGCATAAATTACATCCTGAAATGAATGGAAAGATAAATTTACTGCAAGAGCAAACAGCAATGGGGAAAAAAATATCTGAAATGGATACAAGGCTGATTACATTACTAAAAACCGGGTTAAAAAGCGATAAGCCTGTTCATGGCATATATGACTCAAAACATGGAGCCATTTTTACGGTATTTACACCATTGGATCTGCCAGGTGGAACACGTTGGCTGGTAGCTGTTTCAGCCCCGGAAAAAGAAGTTACTGGGCCGATATCATCATTGAATAAGGTTCTTTTGTTAACGGCATTTGGTTGTATTTTAATGGGGGCATTAATTGTTTTATTGATAAGTAAGCGTTTTGCTAGACCGGAGGAAAAATATTTTAAAGCATTTAAAAATGTTGCTGATGCCATTGGTATAATAAATTTAGGAAATGAAAGAATTATCGAAGTAAATGATGCTTTTTATAAAATACTTGGATATGAGCATAATGAAATAGTGGGAAAAACATCCAGAGAGCTTAATTTGTGGGATGATAGGCAGCGGAAAACTATTTATGAAGCATTGCGGCGGGAAAAATCTGTTTATGGGGTAGAATGCTTTTGGTACACAAAAAACAGGGACAGACGTACAGGTATGTTGTCAGCTGATGCAATAAAAATTGGAGATGATTTCTATGCCGTATTTATTTGGCATGATGTTACTGTGCAGAAACAAAGTGAGCTCAAATTAAAACAGGCATATGATGCAATGGAACAAAAGGTCGAAGAAAGGACACAGGAATTGTTTGCGGCAAATCAGGAGCTTACAGCGATGAATGAAGAAATGACGGCAATAAATGAAGAGCTTGCGCAGAGCAATGATAATTTACACGAGGAAAATCATATTCGTCAGCAGACTGAAGATAAGCTGCTGCTGCGGGAAAAGCAATATAGGGCAACGACTAATTTATTGATTCGTTCTACTAATGATAACGAACAGCTGACAGCAACAATCATGTCTAATGCTATTCAGCTAGTTGCGGCAGAATCTGGATTCATTGGTAGTTATATTAAAGATGGGCAGAGCTTTGTTATTCATTATGGTATGGGAAAATATAAAAAACTTATGGCGCAGGAAATCATAGTTGAAGAAGGCCCTTTAAAAACGTTGTATAATGAAGGTCGGGTAATTCACGATAGAGATAGGTGGCACTACAATGGACAACAATCAAATAATGATACTAAATTTGCAAACATGATTTTTGTTCCATTAAAACAAAACCAGGCCGTTAAAGGATTATTGGTTGCTGCGTGGAATGATAAGTACGAAATACCACTTGAGGATATTGAAGTATTGCAACAGTTTGCGGATTAGCTATGGAAAAAGAGCAGACGCAGCAGCAGATACGCCATATAGCGTTTAATGATACTCTGACAAGCTTGCCAAACCGTATAAGTTTAAATGTGGCATTGGCAGATGTATTAGCGCAGGCCAGCCATGGAGGAGAAGGCGGAATTTTGTTTTCCATTGATTTAGATGATTTTAAAACGGTTAATGATACTTTTGGTCATTCTGCCGGTGATAAAGTTATTATTGCAGCAGGAAAGACTCTACAGGAATTTTTTACGGAAAATGCATCCGTATTCAGAGTCAGCAGTGATGAATTTATCGTGATATTGCGCGGTAACAGCGATAAATATGCAGCAGCAAATATTGCTGAGCGGCTTTTAGGAAAACTTTGCCAGGAATATGATATTGAGAATGAACAGCAGATACAGCTTTCTGCCAGTATGGGACTTGTATTATATCCGCAACAGGGAGATAAATTGGAAGATATTCTAAAGAAAGCTGATGCAGCAATGTATGCTGCTAAAACAGCAGGGAGAAATTGCTGGCGATTCTTTACTCCTGAACTGCTGCAGAAAACGGCAGAAGATACAATGATGATCAACAGACTGCATCGGGCTTTGATTAGCAATGAGCTTTTTCTACAGTACCAGCCGCAGATGACAGTCGATGGCAGTCGTCTTATAGGATTAGAGGCTTTACTGCGCTGGGATAGCCCTGACTATGGACTTGTTTCTCCAGGGAGATTTATCCCGCTGGCGGAAAGAAGCTGGCTTATTGTCGACATTGGCAAATGGGTTTTGCAAAGAGTATGCAGTTTTGCCAGAGTATTATCTGACATGGGGAAAGCAGATATAAGAATAGCAGTAAATATATCGCCTCGGCAGATAAAAGATGATAATTTTGTAGAATATGTACGCAAAACAATAAAAGCAGCGGAAATTTCACCACAGCAAATAGAAATTGAAGTCACAGAAAGTGTGTTGATGGAAAATTTGGCGGATAATGTACCTAAACTCAAGGGATTACAGAACGATGGTATGAGTCTGGCTTTGGATGATTTTGGTACAGGGTTTTCATCATTGACATATTTACGTACACTGCCAGTAAATTGTTTAAAGATTGATAAATCTTTTATTGACAAAATTGCTTTTGACAATATGCAGATGCGCGTGGTAGCTTCTATTGTTGAACTGGGACATACGCTGGGAATGGAAATCGTTGCAGAAGGTGTAGAAACGCAGGAACAGCTTGAAAAGCTGCGTGGATGCAGTTGTGATTATATCCAGGGGTATATTTTCAGTAAACCAATTGATGAAAAAGAAGCGGTAAAATTTTGCTTGAGGTAAATTTTATCTAAGGTAAGTACAGTTTTACTTTACCTTGTTTATTAAAGCAGATATACTATATTTGCAGGTTGAATTAATTATATTCATTATATTATACCAGATAATACAGACTATAAAGCGGTAAAATATTACTGTACAAATATTGGGAAGGAATAATGCTGCACATATGGTGGCAACTGATAAAACTAATTAATGCTTGTGCTTTCTTTAACAGTGAGAGTACTATATATTTTGAATTATAGAAAAACATGTAATTTTACTTCAAACGCAGCATAAATAATTTTGTCATATGATTTACAAGTTTCAGACAAAATAATTTTATTTGAAATAAGAAATAATTTGTGTTATTTTTATAAGTAGTATGTTTAAAAGACATATTGTTCTGATGGATAATGGCAGGTATGAAAAAGGTAAAGAGGAGAAATGTATGGGTAATATTGATATGGAATGTGTGAATGCTATTCGTGTTTTATCAGCAGATGCAGTACAAAAGGCCAATTCAGGTCATCCGGGACTTCCCTTGGGGGCTGCGGCAATGGCATATGAATTATGGGCTAATCACATGAAACATAATCCTAAAGATCCCCAATGGGTAAATAGGGATCGGTTTATTCTTTCCGGTGGGCATGGCTCGGCACTACTTTATTCGTTGCTGCACTTTTTTGGCTACGGGTTGACTATGGATGATATGAAAAACTTTCGACAGGAAGATTCACTTACACCGGGCCATCCGGAATATGGACATACTGTAGGAGTTGAAGCTACAACTGGTCCGTTGGGAGCAGGGATGGCAATGGCTGTTGGGATGGCAATGGCAGAAGCCCACTTAGCAGCAACCTTTAACAAGCCTGATTTTCCCCTCGTTGACCATTATACGTTCGCTCTCGGCGGAGATGGATGCATGATGGAGGGAATTTCTTCGGAGGCTTTTTCTTTAGCAGGAACTCTGGGGCTGTCTAAATTGATTATTTTATATGACAGCAATAAAATTTCTATTGAAGGAAGTACAGACATTGCATTTACTGAAAATGTACAGAAACGTATGGAAGCTTTTGGTTTTCAAACGATTACAGTAGAAGATGGCAATGACCTGCAGGCCATCGGCAATGCCATTGAAAAAGCAAAGGCAGATAAAAAACATCCATCATTTATTACGGTAAAAACTCAGATCGGATACGGTTGTCCAGCAAAGCAGGGAAAAGCAAGTGCCCATGGAGAACCATTGGGTGAAGAAAATATAAGAGCCTTAAAAGAAAATCTTGGCTGGCCGACACAGAAAGCTTTTTCTATTCCGGCAGAAGTTTATGCCCATTATAAACAAATGGCTGAAAAAGGTGCAGAGACGGAACGCCAATGGCAGAAAATGTTCGCTGATTATGCAGATGCTTTTCCGAAAGAAAAGAAAATATGGGAACAGATTCATACTGAAATAGATGCACAGAGCCTTTTATACGATGAAGCTTTTTGGTCTTATGAAGATAAACCTCAGGCGACAAGAAGTGTTTCCGGCATTATGATAAATCGTATTAAGGATATATTACCGCAGTTTATTGGCGGCAGTGCTGATTTAGCTCCTTCTAATAAGACTCATATGAATGGGGAAACAGATTTTTCCTGTGAAAATTATGCGGGACGCAACTTACATTTTGGGGTGCGGGAATTAGCAATGGCGGGTATTACTAATGGTTTGCTGCTGCATGGGGGACTGCGTCCGTATGCTGCTACTTTCTTTGTTTTTAGTGATTATATGAAGCCGATGATACGTTTGGCGTCACTTATGAAAATTCCGGCCATTTATGTATTGACACATGACAGTATCGGCGTAGGTGAAGATGGTCCTACACATGAACCAGTTGAACAGTTAGCAATGCTCAGGGCATTACCAAATATTAATGTATTCCGGCCAGCGGATGCTACAGAAACAGCAGCGGGATGGTATCAGGCTTTGATAAGTAAAAATACGCCGACGGCATTAGTATTGACACGGCAGAATCTTCCACAGCTGAAAGGCAGTAGCAAAGAAGCTTTAAAAGGTGCATATATAATAGATGATGCGGCAAAATCAGTTCCAGATGGGATTTTAATTGCAAGCGGTTCAGAAGTAGCATTGGTAATAGAAGCCAAGAAGATTTTAGCAGCAGAAAACATAGATGTACGTGTTGTAAGTATGCCCTGTATGGATCTTTTTGAACAACAAAGTGAAGCTTATAAGGAAAGTATTTTACCAGCAGAAGTCCGTGGCCGTGTAGCTGTTGAAGCAGCAGTTGATTTTGGCTGGGGCAGATATATAGGAATAGATGGTGCTACTGTTACGATGAGGGGTTTTGGCGCATCAGCACCAGCAGAAAAATTATTTAAAAAATTTGGTTTTACAAAAGAAAATGTAGTTAATGCAATGAAAATGGTTTTGCATAAATAAAATTTAACGTAAAAAAATAGTGCCTCACAATAAAAAAATTGTGAGGCACTATTTTTTTCGCTATTTACTTGAATAGTTACACTGTTTGTACAAATAGTGTATATATAATACTTATTAAGACAATATTATTGACTATAATTGAAATAATATTCATTTATAGTCAATTTTAATTTTACAGAAAAATGTTCATAATTATAAAAAGGAGGAAATTTCAGATGACTAAGCATATTGATAATAAACTTTTGGGATTAAAAATTTCTTATTATAGAAAGCGTAAGGGCTATACACAGGCACAGTTAGCAGAACAAGTTGATATAAGCCAAAGTTACATGGCAAAAATTGAATGTGGGTTTTTATCAAATTGTGTTTCATTAAATGTTTTAAATAATATTTCTAATGAACTTGGAGTTACTATTGATAGATTAATCAGTCAAGATTAAAATTGCTTCATAATTCTTATTTACATATAAAAACCGCATACAATGCTAATATACATATATTTAATTAATAGTGAAATTATTATACATGAATACTTTTAAAGAATAATTTTATTCACAAATTTTTATTAGAAGCATAGAAGATGGATAGTATTTTTCTTTTTATAGTAGATTTTATAGGAAAGCGAGGATATTGATAGAATAGTTTGATAATTTAATTATAAAATACAAAATTTATATATGTATATATTATGGTAATTTGTAAATAAACAGCAGTAAATTTAGAAAATTAAAAGAGACTAATAAATGAATATTATGTGGAAAGTTTGTAAATAGGAAGAAACAGCTTTTAATATAGAAAATTGGCTTGTGGTAAATAATAGGGTAGACAAAGGAGTGTTATTTTTGAATTGGTTAAATAATCTTAAAGTAAGGCAGAAACTGTTTTTTTTGATCATAGTCTTACTGGCAGGAGTTATTTGTATCGGTGTAATAGGGCATTATTTTCTTGATAAAACGAATGCCACGGCAGATAAAATATATAATGAGAATTTGATTGCTGTAAAATTAGTAAATGAAAATAGGGCTAATTTACAAAAGGTAGAAGCCGATATTTATTCTATGCTGTTGACAAAAAACGAAACAAGAAATCAAGAACTGATGAATGATATCACGAAAAGAACAAAAGATTTTGACAATAATACATTAAAATATGAAAAACTTCCTTTAAATAATAAAATAAAAGCTGAACTGTCAGCGATGAAAAATGACCTGTCCAGCTATAATAATATTAAGGAAGAAACCATAAAACTGGCAGGCCAAAATAAAAATGATGAAGCATATGCTTTATACGATCAGCAGGGAAGAATTTTGACAGTAAAGCTGGCAAATGATTTGCAAGCGATTGCGGAAGATACTGATCGAGCTGCTTCTGTGATAAATAACAGGGCAAAGGAAGATTTTGTTTTTGCTAATATCTTGTTTGCTGCGATAGTGGGGTTAACTATTGTTCTGGGAATTGTTCTGGGCTGGCTTGTAACTAAGCAGATCAGTACCAGACTGGCAGAGGTAGTTAGTTTTTTGAATATACTTGCTGATGGTAATTTTTCTCAGGATGTACCTGAGAAGAGTATGGCTGATGAAAGTGAGTTTGGTGAAGTGTCAAGAGCTGTTTCAGCTATGGTAAAGAATATTAGAAAGCTTGTACAAAATTTAACAAATGCTTCGCAGCAACTTGCGGCATCATCAGAACAGCTTAACGCTAGTGCGGAACAATCTGCCCAGGCATCAAATCAGGTGGCGGGTTCAGTCACGGAAGTAGCTCACGGATCAGAGCAACAGGTACAGCTTTCTGATAAAGCTAATAATGTTGTTGAACAGATTGCCAAAGCAATAGGGCAGGTATCATTAAATACGCAGACGGTATCAGGGGCAGCAGAAAAAACGGCATCAACGGCTGATGCTGGAGAAAAGATAATTCAAAAAGCTGTAAAGCAAATGAAACTTATACAGGAAAAAACAGATGCGATGTCAAATGTTGTTGGAGAACTGGAAAATAAATCAAAACAAATTGGACAGATCGTAGATGCTATTTCTAATATTTCCGGGCAGACAAATCTGCTGGCACTTAATGCAGCAATTGAAGCCGCCAGAGCTGGCAGTGCTGGAAAAGGATTTGCAGTAGTTGCTGAAGAAGTAAGGAAGCTGGCGGAACAATCTCAGGATGCGGCTAAAAAAATTACTGATCTGATAAATGAAGTCCAAATAAAAACCAATGGTGTGGTTACAGTTATGGGTGATAGTAAAAATCATGTTACAGAAGGCAGTAAAGTAGTGTCTGATGCTGGTGATAATTTTGAACAGATATATCATATGGTGTGTGACATGACAAGCCAGATCCAGAAAAATTCTGCTGCGGTGGAAAAGATAACTAATAATACTAAAGAAGTGGTAGGTGCTGTACAAAAAATAAATGATGCAAGTAAAAAAAATTCAGGAGAAACCCAGAATATTTCAGCGGCTACAGAAGAACAGTCAGCATCAGTAGAAGAGATAGCGTCGGCTAGCCAGCATTTAGCAAAAATGGCAGAAAAGCTGCAGGCTAATGTAGTCAAATTTAAAGTTTAATTATATATAAATGGGAAGAACACCTCCTGCCTTTTAACGGGCAGGAGGCGTTATGTTAATAATTAGGGAAAATAAATGATGAATAACATATATGTAGCACGACAGGCTATATTAAATAAAAATAAAGATACTATTGCCTATGAACTTCTTTTTCGTGATGGTTTAAAAAATAATTATATGAATGAAAATGTAGATGGATACATAGCGACAAAAGATGTATTGCTTAATAGTATGGTATTTTTGGGGTTACATAAACTGGCAGGAAACAAAAAGGTTTTTATTAATTTCACGGGACAAAATATCATAGATGGTAATGTACAATTATTACCTGCTGAAATGGTATTTATTGAAATACTTGAAAATACTGAACCGACAAATAATTTATTAAATAAATGTCAGCTGTTAAAAGAAAAGGGTTATAAATTTGTACTGGATGATTTTATGTTTGCGGAAAAATATCAAAAATTTATTGATTTGGCAGATATAATAAAAATAGATTTTATGGCAATAACCGATCCACTTGAAAGACAGTGCATGCGTAAGATAATCCCGGCACATGTAAAATTATTGGCAGAAAAAGTTGAAACAGAAAATGATTATGAACAAGCACTGACCTTTGGATACGAATTATTTCAAGGATATTTTTTTTGTCGTCCTATTATTGTAACTGGTAGAGTTTATCCTATTAATGATATTTCACAAATTTCTTTATTAAAAGAAGTAAATCAAAGTGATGTAGATGTAGAGCACATAGAAAATATTATTAAACGGGATGTTTCATTGGTTCATAAATTGCTTAAATATATAAACTCACCAGGAGTAGGTATTCCCAATACAGTTCATAATATTAAACAAGCTGTTACTCTTTTAGGGGTAAAGGGGATGCAGAACTGGACGAATTTACTCTGCCTGAGAGAATTAATGACTGAAAAACCAAATGAAATATTTGTTTTATCGCTTATAAGGGCAAAATTTTGTGAGCTTGTGGCAGCCAATATACCTGAGCTGTCCTTGGAGAAAGATACAGCATTTTTGGTTGGGATATTGTCTTTATCAGATATAGTTTTAGAAGAACCAATGGAAAAGATAGCGGAAGATCTGGGATTGACCAATGAAGTACGAAAAGCTTTGCTTAGTAATAATAATCAGCTGGGAGCATTACTTTCATTGGCATTAAAATATGAGCAGGCATCATGGAGTGATATAGCTGATTGGTGCATTATATATAATATCCCAGAAAACCTGTTGGCATTATTTTATAATGAGGCTATCGAGTGGTCTAATAATATAAATCATAGTATATAGCTTAAATAGCAATAATTATTTAGTAGTTAAGAAAGTTGAGAAATTAAAATATGTGTTTGTCCAATAATATAAAAATAGATTATAGTCAGCCTAATAAGTTCTTTTGCTTTCGAAGTATTATAATACAGCATAATGCTATAGTAAAGGCATCTTTTGATATTATAATTGATGATGATGAGCTCGGTATGATCATTAGTTGGAACGATAAATCATCCCGGATATATGGATATACAGCAAAAGAAATAATCGGGAAATCTATATTTACGTTATTCCCAAATGATAAAAAAGAAGATGTAAGACAAGTTATTGAAAAAATTCAAGCAGGAAAGAAAATAGATAATTATGAAATAGTACAAATAGATAGAAAGGGAAAAACGTTAAATACATTAATTAAAATATTTCCCGTAACAGATATGGAAGAAATAATTAACTATAAAATAGAAATTATAAAAGACATTGCCTGTAAATTAAAATTTAAAAAAGCACTGGATAAAAAAATAGAAACATTACGGACGTCTTTTATAAAATTAAATGCAGCAGAGCAAATATTTGAAAATGCCAACGATGGATTTGTCATTACTGACAAAAATAAAATCATACAAATGATAAATCCTGCATTTATAAACGTTACAGGATATACAGCAAAAGATGTGACAGGTATTTCTATAGAAATATTAAAATCCGACAGACATAAAAAATGTTTTTATGAAAATATCCAGCGATTATTGGAAAGCGACGGATATTGGACCGGGGAAATATGGGTAAAGAAAAAAAATCAGGGTGAATATCTGTCATGGACATCGGTAAATCCTATCTGTGATTCCGAAGGAAAAGTAAAAATGTATGCCTATATGATATGTGATTTGACAGAACGATTTAATTATGAAGAAAAACTCAAATATCAGGCATTACACGATATTTTGACAGGATTGCCTAATAGGCGCTGTTTCTATTTTAAATTGAGGACAATTATTGCTGATTTAAAAAATACTGCCAATATGATGGCGGTGTTTTTCCTTGACCTTGATAATTTCAAAAAAGTAAATGATACATTGGGACATAATATGGGAGATGCCTTGCTGAAAATTATTGCCAAGCGATTAAAAGATAACTTGTATAGTACGGATTTAATAGCCAGAATGGGGGGCGATGAATTTACCATTATTTTAAATAATATTGTAAAACATGAAGATGTCGTTAAGGTTGCAGATAAGATAATCAGGATAGTATCACAGCCACTTGTTTTGGAAGGACACATTATAAATGTTGCTACCAGTATTGGTATAAGCCGGTATCCACAGGACGGAAAAACTGTCCAGATGCTGTTGAAAAAAGCTGATGTGGCCATGTATGCTGCCAAGAATTCCGGGAATAATAAATACTGTTTTTATTCAAATTAAGCTGTTTGATTTACCAGAACGATACATTTTGTTGCTATTAAATAAAGACTATTGATGGACTTTTAAAAGGATGAGAGCCTGTCAATAGCCTTTTTAGATTTCTTATAATAGTGGAATAATTTCCTTTACTGAATCGAAAATTAAATTAGGTTTAATTTTCGATTCAGCAACATCTTCAAGTTTGGTTTCACCGCTTAATACTAATATGCTGCAAAGACCATTATCAACTCCAGCAGCAATATCTGTATAAAGGCGATCACCGACTATAGCTACATAACTACTAGTAGTATGAAGATGGATTAATAGATATTTTATAATATCAATATTAGGTTTGCCAATAATGCGATCAGGATAGCGGAAAGAAGAGGCATGGATAAAGGCTTGGATTGCACCTGAGTCAGGAATAAATCCAGTTTTTGTTGGACAATTGTGGTCGGGATGTGTTGAAATATAGGGTAATCCAGTACGTACAAAATCACATACTTTGCACATTTTTTTGTAGTCAAGGCTAGTATCAAAGGCAGTAACTACAATATCAGGATTTTTTTCGTCTAAGATGATGCCATTTTTTATAAATTCTTTATGCAATGATTCATTACCTAATAAAAACACTTTTTTGCCAGGATAATGTTGCTGTAAATAGTAAATTGTAGCCTGACCAGAGGTGATTATTTGCTTAGAATCAATATCAAGGCCCATATGATGCAGTTTTTCAATATAGTTTTGAGAACTCTTGGAAGAATTATTAGTTAGAAAAACATACTTTCTTCCTGATTGTTCAATTTTGTGTAAAAAATCTTTAGCACCATCTATCCAATAGTCGTCTAAATAAATAGTACCATCCATATCTAAAACAAAATATTTTATATTTTCTAAAAAATTATTCTTATCCATATTTATATTTGGTAACATTTTGTTTATGCTCCTTTTTGTTGATTAAAATATTGTTAAAATATTTTAAAGTTTTGATAGAAGAAAATTCACATATAAAATATCCAGACAATGACTAGAAATACTGCCTGGATGTTTTATCATTAAATGAAGTATATAAGTTTTATGATTTATTCATAGCATTAAGTTCATGGCATATTTCGTTGGCAAACTCTTCCTGCCAACCACAATCAAATAATAGCTGCAATATCCCATATCTATTACGTAATTCCTTAGCATAAATTATAGCATTTTTTACCATTTCCTCAGTAACTCCTATTTGTGCAGGATGATATGGTGCATTTATTTTTCTCATCAGCTCGATCAATTTACTGATATTAGGCAATTTTTCTGCTAAATTAATAATATTGTTTTTATATTTTTTAATATTACTAAGCCTGGTAGCAACTTTAGCATCATCATTTTTTTGTGCATATTCTTCTAAAGCTATAACTCCAGGAGCGGCTTTGCCATATACATTCTTTATATTTGCTATCCAGGTGGATTTGTTAAAATGTTTTTGTGGAAAAGTAGTTGTTAGTTTTAATTTTTCCGCTAATTTTTTATATAACATCAATGAAATAATTGTTCCAACTCCTACTTTTGTTCCATGGTGAACCCCTTCATGTCCTTGTTGCAAAAATATCATTTCCCAATAATGCGACATATGATGTTCACTTCCTGAGGCTGGCCTGGAATTGCCACTGTAACTCATATCAATACCCGCTAGAATTAATCCTTCCATTACAGAGCCAATAGCTTTTTCATTTCTTTGTATTATTCCTTCATTAGCGGCATCAGTAACAGCAAGTACTGCTTTATTCATTATATCAACTAATTTTTGGCAATAATATTCTCCGGTTATAATATGGGATAACTGCCAGTCAGTAAGACATATATATTTGCCGAAGATATCACCGATACCTGCTGTGATTAGATGCATGGGAGCATTTTTCAATATGCTGGTATCAGCTATTATTGCTTTGGGACGGCCTACTTTTTCATAAGTAGTTTTCAAATTGTCTATAATTAAAGCTGCACCATCTGATGCGTATCCATCCATTGATGGAGCTGTCGCAACAATAAAATAATCTATTTTTAATGTATAAGATATAAATTTACATAAATCATTAATCACGCCAGAACCAATGCCAATAAGTAATTCACATTTTTTTGCTAGGTGGGTAATAATTTTTCCTACAGCAATTTCGTCAGGTACTAGTTCATTTTCAGAAAATACATATTTTGTATATACTATGTTATTTTGTTCTAGTATTTCGTAAAGTTTAGTTGCAGCTGCTTTTTCAGTATTTTTATCAGCAATGATACAAATACCATTGTAAGAAGCTGTTTTTATATAGCTTACTATTTTAATTAAGGCATTTTTTTCTACTACTATGTGCTGAATGTCGCATTCATGAATATGACCACACTGACACTTATAGCGTTTTCCTATAAATTCTGACCAATTATACAATTAAATTCTCCTTTTTCTTACAATAGAATAATTTAGTTAAAAAATTCCCATGCAACCTGTGATAATTCCAAATAAAATTAATGCACCCATTAATTTTATAGGAGAAGTACCCTTTTTTACGTAATGTAGCACGGCTAGTGTTAATACTAGTGGGATGAGTCCGGGCATTAATTTATCTAATAAATCGTATTGCAGATTAAATGTACTGTTACCACCCAAATTGAAATTTAAATAAAATTTTAAGGGAATGAATCTGCCTACCAGGCCACCCATAACCATTGTACCTAAAAGTGAAGCAGCTTCAATAACACGGTTTATTTTACCGCCGGACATTATTTCTTCTACAGCTTTTCTACCATATTTATAACCATTAAACCACATATTATAAGAAATTCCCGTCATTACCATAAATTGTGCTAATAAAAAAATTATGGGACCAGCAATATTATTGTTGTTTGTTATACCAATGCAGATAGCAAGCATTATCGGAGTTATAACGCCTTGCGTTAGGGTGTCTCCAACGCCAGCTAATGGTCCCATTAAGCCTGTTTTTATTCCATCAAAAGCTTCATCGGTTATAGGCTGACCTTTAGCTCGTTCTTCTTCCATTGCGACAGTTACACCGTGGATAACAGAGCCACATATTGGTTCTGTGTTAAAGAATGACATATGGCGTGTAATACCGGATTTCTGTTGAGCTTTATCTTTGGGATAAAGTTTTTTTATGATTGGCAGCATTGAATGTGCAAAAGCGAGAGCTTGCAGTCGTTCATAATTATAACTGGATTGTGCAAACATAAACCAATTAAACCATGATTTGCGGACATCTTTTTTACTAAGATTTATATCTTTCATTACACTATACCTCCCTTATCTCCATTACGATAATTAATAGCACTGATTGTTAAAGCTATGACAATGCCGATTATTGAAATTATAATTATGTCCATATGGAAGTATACAGAACATAATATTCCTAAAACAAAGAAGGGCATTGTGAAATTGTTACCAATTAATTTTAAATTCATCGCAATTCCTAAGGCAGGAAGCATTGCACCGATTACATTAAATACATGAAGTATGTTGGGAGTTAATATATTCAACATCCCATTTACAGCAGTTGGACCATAATATACAACTAATGTTGCTGGTATAAAGCTCATAACAAATAGTAAAATCTGTGGTGGTACTATATTTATAAACGGTACCATATTTATATTTCCCTTTTCCACTTCTTTGTCAGCCCAATGAATAAAAAATGAATTAATTGTCATTTTAGCAATCCATAATACTGTAGCAATTGTTCCCAATGGAACAGAGATGGCCATTGCTGTTGAAATATCAAGATTTGAGGCAATGGCTAATGCGGTTCCTACATATCCGGCAAAGGAGGGATCGCCCATTTGAGCACCGCCGGCTGATATGAAACCTAGGTAAATAACATTTATCCCCGCACCTATCAGTGCACCTTCCAGAGGATTTCCTAAAATTATCCCCGTTATAAAACCGGCTAATAAAGGTCTGTTAAAAGTAAAGAATCCAACATATGTTAACCAAGGACTCCACGAAAGATAGTAAAATAATCCTATTAATGCTGCTTGTAAAAAAGTAACTTCCATATTAGTCTCCCCTTTATTTAATTATATGATAAATATTATTTAAAAAAGTTTTTAATATCTTTAGGTGAATCATCTGGGACGATTTGGACAAATACATTAACGTTTTTATCCATTAATGACTCAAAACATTTTTTTTCATCTTCAGAAATAGAAATATTACGATATAATTGTTTTCTTCCTTTAGTGGCGCCCATACCACCTAAATCAAGGTTCTTTATTTTTACGCCTTTATCCATTAATGCTTTTACTGTTACAGGTGTCTTAACTAAAACAATTACGCGCTCTCCGGTATCATCACTTTTTAGAATGTTAGCTGCCTGTTCTATAGTATGTATTCCTATTTTAAAGGAAGCAGGAGCAGCCATGGTGATTATTTTTGACATAAATTCATCATTAGCTACACCATCATCTACTACTATGATACGATTTCCCTTGGTTACTTTTGCCCAGGCTGTAACTACCTGACCGTGAATTAATCTATCATCGATTCTTGTTAATACAATATTTAACATTTTCTTACTCTTCCTTATATAACTATAGGTTTTTCTCAGTATTTAAAAAAATTCAAAGTGCTTGTATAATAAGTTTTGTAAGCAAGATATTCGCCTTACTTACAAAACTTATTTTTTATTTTATTTAGGTATTTTAGGAACTTCTAGTGCTACACTAGACTCTAGTGATCTTGTAGCAAGAGTTACGTCTTTTCACTCCTTCAGCGCGTTACAGCGACTGCTTAGAAAGCTTGACGCCTCCTTATTCGTAAGATGCCGTTTACACAGATATTGCATCCCTGGATGAAAGTGTTTTTGCCAGCAACTTATTTTTTCACAGGTGAATGCTCATTCGCTAGGGTGCGGTCAGCGTTTAAGATCAGGATATTCCTTTTCTACTCTTCCAATTCTTAGCTGGAAAAGTGTGTATTTCTCATGAAGAAGGCGGATATTCTTTCTACTTTGTTCGTTGGAATAGATATTAGTTCTTGAGAAAATGTGGTTGCACTACCCGATTTTGAATCATCGAAGCCGCTCATATCTTTATCTCTTTAGATGTTGCTAATAACCAATCCGGTGCTGTGGAATTGACTCAAAAGCTTTATTTGTCAATTTTTGATAATTCATTAAATAATTCTTTTATTCCTGTTTTGCCTGATTCTATACAAAATTTGGTTAATGCGGATAGTTTATAATTATTGCGCATAGTTAATGCTTCTAAAAGCATTGGGAAGTTAAGACCTGTGATACATTTATAGGGTACTTTAATTTTGGAACTTGCTATTGCTGCTGCATTATAAGGACTGGCACCAAATAAATCAGTAAAAACTAATACACCATCATTTTGATTTAACAATTCAATTTCATTTTTTACACTGTCACAAAATTTTTCTATATCATCTCCTCTGTGTAGTCCTAATGTTTTTACTCTGTCTACAGTTCCCAATACAAGTTCAGCACTTTTTAGCATAGCTTTACCAAAGTCTTCATGTGTTAATAATAAAATTCCGATCATTTAAGCATCTCCCTTCCTTTTAATTTTTACACTATTAATCATAATGCAAGATATATGCCAATACACATTATATTTATGTTTTATAATAATTATTATTACAAAAGAAATTTAAAGTTATCATTGTTAACGGCATTTTGTTAATGGTATTTTTACAAGATAAAAATTTTTTTATTAATTCTAAAATAGCAATTATTTTTTTATTGATACACATTATTATGGTATAATAATGTGTATCAATTTACTGTATTATAATATTTATTAGATTTTTAAGAAAAATCATATAATAATGGAGGGTGTTGTCATGGCACATCTACGCAATAAAAAGATTCTAGATTTTTTAAGCGGTTATATAGAAGAGAAAATAACTGATGTTTCTGTATTACCTCCCGATGATTTAGGATGTTCTACTAATTATATTGCACAAAAAACAGGTATCTTACGTAATAATGTAAGTATGGAACTTAATTTAGCTTTTAAAAGGGGAATAGTCATAAAAATTATTGGGAAACCAGTATTGTATATAGATAAAACTACTTTTGAAAACAAATATAATATAAAAATTAGTAGTAATTTATTTAAAAATTTTGATGATTTGCGAAATACTATTTCTGAAGGTCCTTTAAATAAAAGTTCATTGTATAGTGGTTGTGTAATAACAACTTGCTCTGATGTACAACAAACACCAATTAAAATATCAAATAATGTTTTTGATAGTTTAATTGGTATTGAGGATGATTTAAGTACTCAGGTCAAGCAAGCTAAAGCAGCTATATTTTATCCACCAAATGGGTTGCATACATTGATAACAGGACCAACTGGAAGCGGTAAAACTACATTTGCTAATATTATGTATCGTTATGCTGTGGAAACTAACAAATTGTCTACTAAGGCACCATTTATTGTTTTTAATTGTTCTGATTATGCAGAAAATACACAATTGCTTTTGTCGCATCTTTTTGGACACACAAGAGGAGCATATACTGGGGCTGTAAAGGAAACAATAGGTTTAGTTGGACAGGCAAACGGGGGGATTTTGTTTCTTGATGAGATACATAGACTACCACCTGAGGGACAGGAAATGTTATTTTCTTTAATTGACCATGGTAAATATCGTAAATTGGGTGAAACGGGAACATACCACACTGCTACGGTTCTTATTATAGCGGCAACTACCGAAAATCCTCAATCAGCTATATTGAAGACTTTTTTCCGCCGTATACCTATACTTATAACACTTCCTGGACTAAATGAGCGTTCTTTAAAAGTCAGGATGAAGTTGATAAATCATTTTTTTCAAACTGAATCACAAATTATAAAAAAACCATTAACAGTATCCAGAGAAGTTTTAAAAGTGCTATTATCATATAATTGTAGTGGTAATATAGGACAATTACATAATGATATTCAGGTGTTATGTGCTACAGCATTTATTGAAGCAACTCTTTCACATGTTACAGAAGATACAATTCATATAAAATTATCACATATTAATGATAATTTAAAAAATGAATTTTTTCAGTCTTCTTTTAATCGGCAGGAATTTTATAAAACCTTTAAATTTGATGACATAAAAAATATTACATTTAGTAAAAATATTGACCAATTTAATAATTTATTCCAGGAAAATGATTGTAATACAGATAATAACTTATATGAATATATTTTAAAAACGGCGAAGTATTTTTATAAAAATGGTTCATCTATTAATGATATAAAAGAAAAAATTTATTCTAAACTAGCCTTTCCCAGAAACATTACAAATAAATCTAATATAAAGATTGATAAAGATATTTTAAACAAAATTATAAATACTGATTTGATAAATATTATCAAAAATAATCTATCAGCGAGTAATATATTTGATTCGACTGATAATAAAATGATTTATAGTCTTGCCTTACATTTAGAATTATTAAAAGATAGATTGGAAAATGGACAACTAACCACGATTATAAATGTTAAAGAAATTATTGCAAAATATACTGATGAATTTAAATTAGCTCAAAAAATTTGCAATGATATTAATAAGTTTTTTGAGCTAAGGATTCCTCTATCAGAAGTTGCAGTAATAGCATCTTTTTTTCATACTTTGAAGCAAAATCAACTAATAATTTATCCTATAATAGTTATTTGCCATGGACGTAATACCGCAACCAGTATGGCGGATGTTGTAAAAAATCTGATTGGAAATCCAGAAATTTATCCTATTGATATGCCGCTTGATGCTAAGATAAGTACAATCTTAAATATTGCAATTAATTTAGTTAAAAGTTTAAATTCTAAAAGAGGTTTATTAATGTTGGTTGATATGGGGTCGTTAATGAATTTTGCTGAGATAATTTCTAATAGGACAAATTTGGTAATAAAAACAATGGGTAATATATCTACTCCCTTATTATTAGAAGCTGCACGTCGTTGTATGATGCCAAATACTACACTGGATAAAATTATTAGTTCGCTTAATAATCCACCATCTGCTGCACAAATTATTTTTGATGAGTCCCCCATGTTTCCCTTTTATAAAAATATTGATGCAAATTTATTAAGTCAACTGATTTCCAGTTTATCTGATATAACTATTTTTATAGATGTAAAGAAAGCAGTTTATCTTCTGAGTCAAACACTTAATAAGTTATTATCCACTTATAAATTAAATATTTCTGAAAGTTTTTTTGTAAAATTTATATTTCATTCAATTTGTATGTTAGAACGTGTAATACGTAAAGAATCATTACCTTATAAAAACGTTTATAAAAAAAAGACATTAGACTTATTTTATATAATGAGGGAGAATTTTATTATATTAGAAGAAAATTATGGTATAAGCATTCCAGATACAGAAATTGCATATATTGTAGATTTGTTTTTACTAAATTTTCCTGAAGTAATGAATTTACAAAGATGTGTTAAGTAAGAACTAATAAGCGTTTAATTATTTTGCTAAACAGAGATCATGTAAATAATAAAAAGTTATTTATATTGAATGCTTCATGATATTAAAACATCCACTAGACACATTAAACGATATAAGAAAAATGGTAGCAGAAATATATGATACACCGAGCCTTTTAGCACAAATAGGAAAAAATGAACTAAATAAATTACAAAACGAATTAGACAAAACAGTAAATGGAACAGCCTACGAAACAGGAAAAGGAATAGGAAAATTATCTGTAGAAGTAGCAATAGCAATGGCAGGAGCAGGGTTAGGAGAAAAATTAGCAGCAAAAGTCTATAATGAACCCATAAATTAAGACAAAAAATCAGTTGTTTTTAAGTTAGGTATTGACTAATATTTTAGATGAAGGAGACATTCCTATGAAACGTAATCCGCACACACCTAACGAAAAAGCGAAACTGGTTCTTGAAGTCTTAAAATGTGAACGCACGCTCAACGAAATTACTTCAGAACATGGCATTCATCCAAACATGCTTTCAAGATGGAAAAACGAAGCTATCGCTGGATTAGCGTCTGTTTTTGAAAACGATGCTGCCCAGAAACGTAAAGAGAAAAAAGAACACGAGGCCGAAATTGATGAACTCTATGCTCAAATTGGCAAACTAACTACTCAAAATGAGTGGTTGAAAAAAAAATCTGGTCTGTGATTTTTCTTCGACTGCCAGGCAATCGCTGGTAGATTGGTCTAATGCAAATGTTTCTATTGCTGAGCAGGCCAGCCTGCTGTCCATTAATAGAACTACGTTATACTACAGACACAGATTACCGGATACTGATGATTTGGAAGTTAAACGACATATTGATGAAATATATACAGCACATCCAGAGTTTGGATACCGCCGCATATGCGCCTGGTTAAACTGCTATGAAAGTATTCACATTAATCATAAAGCAGTATTGAGACATATGCAGCAAATGGGCATACAGGCTATTTATCCTAGGCAGAATACCTCTCGGCCCAATCCGCAAAATCCCATATATCCGTATCTGCTGAAAGGCTTAACAATAGAACATCCTGATCAAGTCTGGAGCATTGACATAACATATATCCCAATTCGTTCTTCATGGTTGTACCTGACAGTCATTATTGACTGGTATTCACGGTACATCATCGCTTGGATGTTAGATGACACAATGGATATCGGTTTTGCATCCTCATTTTGTATGCGTACTTTTTCTTTTTTTGTACGCGTACTTTTTTTATTTTGTACGCATACCTTTTTAGCTTTATCTCTTGACCATTTATAGCGTGTTTTCCAGCTTTTAACAGTTGAAAGGCTTACATCATATTTAGCGGCAATGTCTTTATACTTCATACCGCTGACATAATCTATTTCAGTCTGATCTATATTATTCACATAATCACCACCACCTATTAAAGAATGATATAATATTAATTATTATATTAATGAAAGGATTGATAAATATGGATCCCCAAATTACTTCTGCATTAATTTCATTAGGAACATCATTAGGAACATCCGTAATGACTAAAGGGGCTGAAGCTCCAGCCAACACCTTAAATCTCGTTTGGAAAGCTACTTTTGGAAGATATGACAAAGCTTTACAAAATTATATTGATCAATTATCCTATATTGACGAAATCAAAGAAGAATCAAAAAAAATTCCTAGAGAATGCATAAAAAAAGATACTGATATCAGCTTAATTGGACCAGCATTAGAAGCATCTAAATATTATATAGAGAATGAAATAATTAGAAAAATGTTTGCAAAAATAATTGCGGCCTCGTATGATTCCAGAAAAGACGGAATGGTACATCATGCCTATATTGAAGTAATAAAACAATTAAATCCATTAGATGCTAGCATTTTTCAGTATTTACGTAATCCTACATTACTAATTTATTACCAATTAAATTCCGATGAAGAAGATAATTTTGTAGAAAATATTTTTATGTCTGATAAATTTATGGAACCTACTTTTGAGACAATTTTAGCTGTAAGCAATTTAGAACGATTAGGCTTAGTTTATATTGAAAGAGCAAGATCCAGTTTTGTTATTGATCATCCTAATCAAGATGAATATATAAATCATTTTAAAACGACTAACTTTTATAAAAATCTTCCACCAGCAAAAAAACCTTTTTTTTCAATAGAACAATTGCAAATTACAACATTCGGACAAAAATTTAAAGAGATATGCTTATAATAAATACGCATAAAAAAAGTACCCCGAAGGATGCTTTAAATGATATACATTTTATTATAATTTCAAACTTTTGTTGAATCCAATTTGCAATCTTTATCTACCATTTCTACAACGATCAAATTACTACCTAATAAGTGATCATATCATTAGCAATTTAAAAACTTCCCTTAAAACCATAATAATGTTCTTTTTTAGTTGAATTATATCCAATATCTGCATATTTATTTAAAGCTCTTGCCTTGAAATTACGCAACAGTTTGCATAAGGGATATAATGGTCTCATAAATTAAGACATTTTCTGAACACGTTTATAATGAACCTGATATACTGTAGATAACACTCGAAAGAAGGTTCATTTATGTCTCGGAAAAGAAGAAATTTCACAGCAAAATTCAAATCGGATCTTGTTCTTGAACTGCTCAAAGGCGAGAAAGATCTCAACTCGATAGCTACCGAAAATAGCATACAGCCAAATCTTTTGCGAAACTGGAAAAAGGAATTTCTTGATAAAGCCTCTGTTGTATTCGATGATTCCCGTGAGGAGAATATCAGAGAAAAGCTTGATGAGGAACGCAAAGAGAAAGAAGAATATGCGAAAAAGGTTGGCCAGCTCACCATGCAGGTGGACTGGTTGAAAAAAAAATCTACAGAACTCCTTGGACCTGACTACGAAAGTAAATTTAGTCCGAAACCTTTTGACGACTAAGGAACTTCCAGCTCAAAAAGGCGCTGAATTACTTGAAGTAAATCGTACTAGCATTTATTACAAAGGAACGCCAGTTTCAGAAGAAGAGCTTGCATGTAAGGCCATTATAGACCGTATTCATACAGATAATCCCGCTTGGGGCGCACGTCAAATGTCATCTCAACTTAAAAGCCTTGGTTATTTAGTAGGCCGCAGGAAAGTACGCCGATATATGACGGAAATGGGAATTGACGCAATATATCCGAAGATGAATCTTTCAAAGCGCATGCAGCAGGCAAAGGTATGTCCTTACTTAATGCGTAATGCCGTAATATCTCGGCCAAATCAAGCCTGGTCAATAGACATCACCTATATTCCCATCAAGCGAGGATTCCTTTATTTGACTGCTGTCATCGATTGGTATAGCCGATGTATTGTTGGCTGGGAAGTAGATGATACATTGGATACAAGAATGGTCATTCATGCACTTGGAAAAGCTTTTAGAGTTGCCAAGCCACTAATTTTAAATTCAGATCAGGGGTGTCAATTCACCAGCAATGAATATATTGAATTTCTCAAGGGGAATAATATCCGTCAAAGCATGGATGGGAAGAGCCAATGGGCTGACAATATCATGATTGAACGTTGGTTTCGAAGTTTCAAGTATGAAGAAGCTTATCTGACCCAATATGCCAACCTAAAAGAGGCGCGTCAAGCAATTAAGAAGTATATCTATACCTACAATTTTAAACGGCATCATTCAGCAATTGATTATCAGGTGCCAGCTACGCTGTACTATCCAGCAATGCTGATAGACTATGCCACGGCTTAAGGTTCATTATAAAATCTTTAAATTTCTGTCTTGACAAGTGAGCCATTATAGGAAGTGGTAAACTGTCAATAACTGTATAGTCCGGTTTAGATGTATAATCTGATGTTATTCCATTACGAATTAGTTGTAATGAAATGGCTGTATTACGACATATTCTATTAAATCGTGACCTTTCAGGTAAAAAACCTTCTTCAAAAATACAGTTTTTTAAAAATTGATAATATCTTGACTGAACAGTAATTTTTAATTCAACCTGCCAACACATTAATGTTAATACAGTAACATCATCTAATTTTGATTGTTTTATATTACGACGCTTACGAATTGATTCTGGAACATATTTTTTATACAATACAATAAATTTTGATACCAATTTGATAAATATAATTGTAATTTTAAGTTATTTTGTCTATACTTAAATTGGTTCAACATTTGCTACACTTCTTTGGGCTTAGATACTTAGAAGGATAGTCTGTTGAACCTTTTTTGTAAAGTTAATTATTTTATCAACTAGCACAATGCGCAAGAGGAGAAATACAATGAATTTTTTACACTTGATAGCTGACGCTATAACAGTATTTACTACATTATCATTAACGTCACAAAAAAAACATTATTTAAGAAAAGCTATTTTCGCTACTGTTATTAATTTTTTATTTGCTGTAATAGTAAATACTATCATTATTATACATTGGCCTATATATTTAGGTATTATTATGATAGCTATAATGATTGTTTTTTCACTATTAATATTATATAAAAGATAATTATTTTAAATAATTGGGGCTGTTTCATAGTTTGTGTAACCCTTTAAGCTGATGTAATGTAGAATGTACTTTCGTTGAATAGGTTTTACAATATGGGCATTGGACCATAGTTTGTGATGAAGCAACTTGAATAATTAGCGTATCTCCTTTTATTTTATGAGCAATATATATTAAATTTTTATCAAGCATTGTTACAAAATCATGCATATTCATCTTCTCCTAACTTTAGTGTAATTATATTTATTACTTTAATATTATGAAATCAACTAAAGTTAGAAAGAACCGATGTGCTGCTTACAAAAGAATAACAAATTATCCTATTGCTGCTAATATTTTAGACCGTAATTTAATGTTAATAACCCAGAATACGAAAAAACATCGTCATTAGATGATGCAGAAAAAAGCTATGAAGAGGATTATATAAAAAAAGCTAAAGCAATAAATGATTCAAGAAAAGAAAATATTGATAAGATATATGATAATATTGAAGAATCAACTGAAAATCCTTATAGAATTAGTGATGCTAATAATATTTCACAAAAAGAACGTATTAATGCAGCTGATATAGTACTAACTAGTAATGGAAAAAAGAATATATTGAATATCGATACAAGTAATATAAATAACAAACAAAATGATAATAATTCGGATAATAATCAATTAATAGTGCCAATATCATCAAGTGATAAGGAAAACATTGTAAATAAAGCTGAAGCTAAAAAGAACTATAAGAATATTTTAGAAAAAGACAGAACAAATAATGCATTAAATCATATTTTTAATGAAGATGCAGCTGATAAAAGTGTAAAAAGGAATATAGAAAATATAATTAATGAAATTTTTTAAAAAAAATCTTATTAAAATATAAAAAATATATAATTTAAGTCTCCTTTATTAATAGAGAAAAAAATACAAGCCTGTATTTAAATTTATTCTCGATTTAATAAAGGAGATTTTAGTATGTTAAAAGAAAAGGAATTAGAAGTAAATAACCTGAAAGAATTAGAAAAAGTAGATTTGACTAAAATTTATTGCAATCCCAAAAGGCTCTTTAGTAAGGGGAAAAATGGAAAAATTAATAATACTTTAGAGAAATCTTTATTAAAAACAAATTTACTTGCAGCGACAGCTAAAAATATTAATGCGGTTATAAAAGCAAATAATGTTTATAATGCTGGATTAGCAAGTGCTGGAGATCAATTTTTATTACAAATTGCAACAAATAATAATACTAAATTATCTGTACAAACAAGCTTTGATAATAATGTAACATATGTAACTACTGTATTTTTTGTAGAAAATAACATAGCTACCGTAGTTACCCAGTCACAAAATTTATTGGGAAATTATGATATAACATCTTTTTTACCTAAAGGTGGAGTGTATTATATACAAATAAGAATTTTATCTGGTTCAGGTAATTTTAAATTTGTTGTACCAGAAATTCTAAAATATAGTAATTCTGAACCAATAGATAATTTATATCAAGCAATAAATTTAGTTCCTAGCGAAATATAAACGCAACAGATTTTTTTGATAATAGTAATGATTTTGATTTCTATGCGATAACTTCACCTTCAGATAATACAACTGCATATATTAATTTTTCATTCGATAATTTAGCATTAATGAAAACCATTAATGCTAAAGAACCAAGTATTGAAAATGCAAAAATTGAATTGTTAGGATTTTATGTAAATGAAAATAAAAATATTGATTGGCAAATAAATGAAACATTTTTAGATTCGTTAATTGATCATAAAATTACTTTTAAAAATAAGGGAACATATATTTTAGGAGTGTATCATACAAATCAAACACAACAGGGACAATTAGAAGAAAATTATAGTATAGATGTTGATTTTGAAAGAAAAATTATAACAGATTTGGTTTCTAATGGTACTAATTTTACTATTCAAAGTTACAAAGGCTCATATGATGAAGGAACCTATGATTCAGATTATGCTAAAACATCAGATTTTTGGATTAACGGATGTGCTGTTGAAATTAGTGGATTAGTAAGAGATTGGATTAAAGGGCAAACTGGAAAAGTTATAGCTAGAGTAAAAAAGTAAGCGAATAATAAAACAGTGGATGTAAAATACTCCATAAACATGAGATAATTTCTTTAGAGTTTTCAGAGCAGGTCGAAAAACTCGAAAAAGTCTAAAGGGGGATTTTCTCATAAGTACTAAAGAATTAACCAGACAATATCGTTTGCAGCAATGGCGGAAGTATTTGAAAGAGCGAGCGGGCAGCAATCTTACAGTAAAATCTTTTTGTGAAAAGTATGGTTTAAACGTAAAAAGTTATTATTATTGGCAGAAATTAATCCGTAATGAAGCAGGTAAGTCTTTAGCAGGTGCTATTGTTCCTATTAATATTTCTGCCTCATTAAAATCAGCAAATGTTCCAGCAAAGATCACCATTCGTTATGGTAATTTTTGCTTGGAAACACAGGATAATATACATCCTCAATATTTGGAAGAAACACTGGCGTTATTTATAAAAATGGAACAGAAGTATGCTCGGTGACATATCTTCAGTAGAACATATTTATATAGCCTGTGGTCATACGGATATGAGAAAGTCAATAGATGGTCTTTGCTGTTTAGTACAGCAAAAATTCAAGATGGATCCGTTTGACAAGAGTTTGTTTTTATTCAGCGGCAGGAAACACGACCGGCTTAAAGCATTATTATTTGAAGGTGATGGTTTTGTCCTTTTATATAAACGGCTGGAAAATGGCAAATTCCAGTGGCCGGATACACCTGAAGAAGTACTGGATTTAAGCCGGCAGCAATTACGCTGGCTGCTGGAAGGTTTATGCATAAACCAGCCTAAAGCTGTAAAGAAAATAACCGCTAAAAATTGTATATGACCGGTAAATTCATAAATTGCTATGAATTTACCGGTCTTTCTGCTAGTGTGCCCGGCATGGGCGCAGTCTAACGGGTGAAAGTCCCGAGTGCAGGTTAATAGTGCCAAGCACATAGCTTAAGGCAAGGGTGTCCATCGCGAGGTGGAATCTAAAGGAAGCCAGCGGCAAATCTCTGGTCTGACGAACAGAAATCACATATAAGGCAGGAGTAACCGGGTAAGGTTGCTAGACAAACCAAAGCCCAAAACTATTCGAGGCCAATCCTGTAAATGTGGCAGATGGATGGAGAGAAAGACTGCGTTCTTACCCGGGGAGGTCTCGCGGACATGCAGAAATAAAATTGAAACATGGTTGAAATAAGATTTATCGTGAGAAGTCAGCTGAGGTCATAGTACTGGAAGAAATCCAGGAAGGACCGAACAATAATAGCGTTCTTGGGCAGAGGGAGGAGAAGTCATGCAAAGAAAGCAGAAAACCAATAAAATGGACTGCCCTTGTAAGGGTATGTTGGAAACAGATAGTAGCAAGGGAGCGCAGAGCATGACATCGCTGGGAACTGCAACAAAGAACCGTGTGAACCTGTTAGAAATAATCCTAAGTCCGGCAAATCTCAATGAAGCCTATCTCAGGGTAAAGCGAAAGAAAGGCGCAGCCGGAGTAGATGGCATGAAAGTTGACGAAATGTACGGATGGTTAAAAGAACATAAGGAAGAATTCCTTGAATCGCTAAAGAACGGGAAATATAAACCACAGCCGGTACGGCGGGTAGAAATACCTAAGCCAGACGGAGGGAAAAGAAAGCTTGGCATACCAACAGTACTGGACGGAGTAATACAACAAGCAATAATGCAGGTACTACAGCCAATTTTCGAACAGACATTCTCAGACAACAGTTATGGATTCAGACCGGGAAAGAGTGCGCACCTGGCCATAAAACAGGCGGAAGCCTATTATAAAGAAGGATACACTAAAATAGTGGACCTTGACCTTGCACAGTACTTTGACACGGTAAATCATGACATGCTCATAAACATGCTCCGAGAAGAAATACAGGATGAGCGCGCAATAGCACTCATCCGAAAATATTTAAAGAGCGGAGTAATGGAAGGCGGAATAATAAGCCCGACAATGGCAGGAACGCCGCAGGGAGGAAACCTGTCACCATTACTGTCTAACATCTATCTTACAAAATTTGACAAACTGCTAGAAAGCAGGGGACATAAATTTGTAAGATACGCCGATGACTGTAACATCTATGTAAAAACGCCAAGAGCGGCAAAACGTGTAATGGAGAGCTGTATAAACTATCTTGAAGGAAAACTGAAACTAAAAGTCAACCGGAAGAAAAGTAAAATAGGCAGCCCATTGCGGGAAAAGTTTTTAGGATTTTCTCTGCACAAAGTAGTAGGGAAAATAGGAATCAGGCCACACCAAAATGTAATCCGGAAATTCAAGCAAAAGGTGAAAGAAATAACCGGCCGCAGTCGCGGCCGGTCAATAGAAAGCATCTTGCTTGAATTAAAAAATTATACAATAGGCTGGCTTAATTACTTTTCCATAAGCGATATGCGCAGCAGAATACAAGATTTAAACCAGTGGATTAGGCGTAGATTGAGAATGTATCTGTGGAAACAGTGGAAGAAAATTTCCGCGAGATTTAAAAATCTGAATCGATTAGGATTGTACAAAGGCAAGGCGTGGGAGTATGCCAATACAAGACTGGGGTACTGGCGCATCGCAAACAGTCCAATATTAGGCAAAACACTAACAGATAAATATCTTGAGTCGCTTGGTTATATGAATATAGCCAAGAAATATGAGATGTTTCATTCACGTTAAATTATTGAACCGCCGTATACTGAACAGTAAGTACGGTGGTGTGAGAGGTCGGTCATTCAATTAATGAGTGACCTCCTACTCGATTACTGTAAACATCTTTTTATTAAAGGACGGTTATTTATGACACAGCTGGAAGCTTCAATGAAAAAACGCATAACAACATTAGAAGAAGAAAACCTGCGTCTTAAAGAACAGGTTGCTTATCTACGCAAACATGTATTTGGCCGTAAAACAGAAAAAACAGCTGTTATTTGTGAAGATCAATTAAGCCTGTTTGACGAAGCAGAACAGCAAACAAAGAAAAATGTTCCCGAACCAGAAATACAGATAATAAAAGAACATAAACGCAAAAAATATTCCGGGCAGAAAAAAGAACTGCTAGAAAACCTGCCACATGAAAAGAAAATTATAACACTACCTGAAGATAAAAGAATTTGTAACCGCTGCCAAAGTAACCTTGTCTCCATGGGTGAAGAATTTATCCGCAGCGAATTAGAATATATCCCAGCTAAAGTAAAAGTAATAGACCTTTACCGGGAGACATTTGAATGCCGCACTTGCCGAAAAAATGAACACTTCAGTATAGAAAAACCACAAATACCAGCATCCGTAATACCACATAGTATAGCCACACCGTCAGCAATAGCTCATACCATGCAGCAAAAATATGAATATGCAGTACCACTTTACCGTCAGGAAAAACAATGGCAGCAATTAGGCATAAAACTAAACAGAGCAACGCTTGCCAACTGGATAGTTTTAGCAGCACAAGAGTGGCTGCTGCCCATAATAAAAAAAATGCATGAATATCTTTTACAAGAAAAAGTTATTCATGCAGACGAAACACCAGTACAGGTAATGGGCGAAAAAAACCGTAAAAACACAGCAAAATCCTATATGTGGCTGTATAGCAGCGGTAAATATGACCCAATACATAACATCCGGATATTCGAATACCAGCCAGGAAGAAAAGGCGATTATGCCCAAAACTTTCTCCAAGGATATAACGGGTATTTGCACACCGATGCCTATATTGGCTATGAAAAAGTAGAAAACATAAAACATTGTCTGTGCTGGGCCCATGCCAGAAGATACTTCGTTGAAGCAATACCTTCTGACACTGACGAACTTTCCGGGACAATAGCACAAGAAAGCATAAAACAAATAAATAAACTGTTTGCCATAGAAAAACTATTAATAAAAGAACCCATACAAAACAGGCAAAAAGAACGTCTCCAGCAAGAAAAACCGCTGCTGGAGGCCTATTGGTCATACCTTAAAATAAACAAAAATAAAATACTGCCAAAATCCAAACTAGGCAAAGCAATAAACTATGCCCTAAACAACCAGCAAAAATTGCAGACCTACCTAGAAAATGGTCATTGTGACATATCCAATAACCTAGCAGAAAACAGCATCCGTCCATTTACCATAGGCCGGAAAAACTGGCTGTTTTCCGGTTCGCCCAAAGGAGCCAAAGCAAGCGCCGCAGTATACAGCATAATAGAAACCTGCAAAGCAAATAAAATAGATGCTTATAAATATCTTGAATACATATTTAAAAAGCTGCCTAACCAGCCAATTATTCATAATCCTGCGCTGATAGAAAATTATCTGCCATGGAGTGACGAAATAAAAAATAACTGTAGTCAATAATTATAAAGTTATAAAAATGCCGCTAGTCCTTGTATGTAGAATACAGGATTAGCGGCATTTTTTCTATACACTATTTGATTGATCGCTTACGTAAAAAATGATTATAATGAAGTAATTTTATCATGTTTCGATATCGGAAAAGATGGAGGATATAAAGCAGTTATACCTCTACCAAAATGTCAAAATAGAGATATGTACGCTATATATCATCAAGAAAAATTAGAGTGGAATACACTTGAATTTATTGGAAGTAATGACAGTGATGTATTAGATAATAATGATAAAAAAGTAAAAGGATTATCTATAAATGGTAAATCAAAATTGGTTATAGGGGTATGTTATGATCCAGTAGTATAAATAATAATTATCTACTTATATAGTGAGTGTATATATTCTTGGACAGTCTATAATAATAGATTGGCCTATTATTTACCATTATAGCTAGGGTATATTTCGTTGCTATTATAAAATATCCATATTAATGATATAATTTTTTAGAATAATAAAAAAAGGCAGTCTATAATAATAGACTGCCTTTTTTTCTGATATACTAATTGATATAACTGATAACACCAGAACTAATAGCTTGAGCAAGAGTATCCTGAAAATTAGTTAAAATAGCAGCGTCATTTTTCTGATCAATAAAACCAAGCTCAATTAAAACAGCTGGCATATTCGTATAACGTAGTACGGCTAAATCGCCACGAGGTTTAACTCCTCGATTAGGAAAAGTGGTATCGACAGATTGTATTGCAGTAATCAGATTAGATTGAATATTATTAGCCAAAGATAATCCTTTAATTGAATCAGGATATATTAAAGTTTCAGCACCGCGAGCTTTACTGTTAAAGCTATTACAATGAATAGACACAAAAATGTCTGCTGACCATGAATTAGCAGTATAAGTTACATTAGGCTGTGAAGGGGATTCACCACATAAATTATTACTTTGCAGTAAGCGTACATTATAGTTATTTTGCAGTAGAAGAGTACGAACTTTATTACCTACAGATAAAGCAATATCACATTCACGTAAATTAAGACTTAAATTGCAGGCACCGGGATCGGGATTACCATTGGGAGAATGACCGGGATTTAAAAAGATATTCATAATTAATAAAACCTCATTTCTATAAAGTGCATAAATACCTTATCTGTTTTATTAATTATTTTTATTAAACTTACATTTTAGATAATATAACCCTAAAGGAATTACTACAGCAATAATAATAACTGCAATAACTATGGAAAAAAGTAAATAATCGTTATTAGTCTTATTTATTATTGCTGACAGTATTGTTACGATATTTTCCATATAGATCACCACCTGAATATTTATATAATTCAGCTAAAATTTTCAAAAATTATATCTCTTTATACATTTAGGAGGTATTAATTATGAAAAGGAATTTAGATGAATTAATAACGTTAGCGCACCATAAGAATCAAGCTGCAATGAATGAAATAATTTCTATTTTTTCAGTGCAGTTAAAAAGTTATAAGTACCAGCTAAACGGAGAAGATACTTCGCAAGATCTAAAATTACTAATAATAGAAATAGTAAATAAAATAGACCTTGAGAAGTTCAACAAAAAAACAGATAAGGTATTTATGTCCTATATATCAAAGAGCTTATTGCATGAAAAATTTAAGCTTTACAAGAAAAATAAAGAAAAAAAAGAGCATGAAGAATATTTTTCTGAAGGATATGAAATTCCATATGATAAAAATGACTATAGTAATATTTTGTTAAAACATTCTTTAGATTACTTAAGCAACGAAGAAATGTCAGTGATTTATTACATATATTTTATTGGATATACAGTAAAAATGGTTTCAATAAAAAATCATTTAAGTATTTACAGAATATATGCTATAAGAAAAAGAGCATTAAAAAAAATTAAAGAGCAAATGTATACTTACTTGAAAAAGAAAGGCAGTTAATGATTTAATTAAAAAAATAAAATTATTAAAAAAAAAGGAATATAGTATATATTTACCTAAAATAAATACTGTACATTATGTTTTTTTAACAAAGGAGTGTTTTTATATGTCGATGATAAATCGAAGTCAGGGAAGTATCTTTAGTATTGCCGGAAAAGCTTTAAATGCACCTAATAGTATATTAAAGGCAAAGTCACTGCTTACACAAAACAAGCAGCAGACTGACTATAAATTGGATGTTGATATCAAGGGAGATACTGTAAAAGATAAATTATTTAGAAAACGTGTACAGCTTTTAGAAGAAAGCAATAAAAAGAATCATACTGTAAAAACTACTAGTGTTGATACTTTATCGGCCAGTTCAAGTGCTGATACTCCATTGATTAATAATGCTGATATTTCATCATTAATGGAAATACTAAAAAAAAGCAGCAGTACAGAGAACACTGCCGGCACGCAATCTAATTATGATGATGATAATTTACAGGCATTAAGTGATTATCTAAATTCTACCGATAAACCGATAATCGATATTACAGCTAAAGGACAAAAACCGACAGAAGAAGCTATTGCGATTTCAACGACACTAGGTGGAAAAGACGTAATACTGCGTTATGATAAATCAACAATCACGACTAATGAATCCAATTTGGCATTTACTGCCAATGGTATTGATGCTAGTGCATTAATAGATTTAGGGGGAAAAGAATCAGAAGAAAATACTATGATTAATGATATAAATCATGTTTTTAATGAATTAGGTAGCCGAATGTCAGAATTCAAAACAATGGAAGCAACTGGTCACATGGGTGCAGGTACTGCTGCAGCAGATCTAAATATTTGTTTAGAGAGTATAGCTAGAAATATAAATAGTTATAATAAATCTTATAATGATAAATCTGTTTTTGATACAGTAATAAATTCTTTACAATCAGCTAAACAATCGCTATTTACAGATCCAACTGTTAAAAATGACTCTAAAAAAATGTCGGTAGTAGGAACAACAAAATTAATTGATTATATTACAGATATGTTTAAACAAGGAAAAAATGGTGATGTACTTCGTGAAGTCGACTATTGGGATGATTCAAATATTATATTAAGTAGTGAATTTGGCGGTGATAGTGGAGATTCATTGGCAACAGTTGATGATAAATTATTATCATGGAAATATGCTGAATATAAAAAGCGGTTTATGGCTGAATTAGGTAACCAGACACCTAATGAAAAAAATAATATATTACTAAAAAATCTACAAGATAATAATGGAAAGGTTGACTATGTTAAATGGTTTAAAAGTTTAATAACACCATTTAAGGATGCTTATCATAAATAAAAAAAATGCTGTTGCACGGTCTTATGTGCAACAGCATTTTTTTGACTAATTAATAACTAGATTATTTCTGGGTAAAAGTATGGGTGCCGTTACCAGATACACCTGCTCTATCTTTCATAGTACCGTAAAAGAAATTAGGAGCATACATATCTACTACTTTCATTTGGTCAATATCGATAACAAACTGTATTTGAATATCATTATATTTATTGCGCCAAACACCTGTATAGCAAGGTGTGCCAAATCGATCAGTGCCACTATAGTAAGTGTAATTAGGTTGACCATAAGCAGCTGGGTAATCATGATAAAATTTTTCTCTAAGCTGCCAAAAATATAAAGCATTATCAGCCGTGCATATCAGGGCATTACTAACATTAATAAGATCCGAGGTATAGGTACCAACGCCTAAATTAGTTTTAGTAAATACTGTTTTATTGATTTCACCTAGACCGCCGCACTGATAACCAGGCATGGAAGCACGACCAGTAGAAAAATCAATAAACTGAGGATCAAATTCTTTACGGTCTACAGTTAAGGCATTACGTTTAAGATCTTTTACAGCACCTGGTTCTAAAAATTCAATAAGCTGTTTTCCTGATGTAGAAAGCATAGCTGTGTATTTGCTGGTATCAATTACATCAGAAGGCATTAAAATTAATGAGAAGTTATATTTTACTGTAGGATCAACTTTGTTATCAGTAGATACAATTTTAAGATAATAGCCGCCAGGTGCTACATTAGGGAAGTTTGTTGTCTTATTTTGATCAAGAGTAGTAATTAAGTTCTGGCTGCTGGACAATATCTGTACCTGATATTTTAAGTCAGTGGATGGAACGGTAAGCTGCAATTGATAATTGCCGGTTTCTTTGACAAGCCACAAGCGGCAGTCTTGATCAAGGCTGTTATCCAATGTGCCAATTATTTCACTGTTTACAGGCATTTCTTTAGCCATAGACATACTATCATCGCCTTCGGCTTCATCCCATGTATCGCTGGTACGAGCCATGATCTGAAAATTATTGGCAGCAGTGCAGGCATAAGAATTAACAGAAACAAAATAAATACCTGCCGGGGCAACATAGCTTAAAAGTTCATACATACCGGCTTTGTTTCTTGACTGTGCTACAACGGTAACAGATCCGTTAGTCTGGTCGAATTTATATAAAAATAAATCGTTATCGACAGTAGTATCGGCCACAGGAGCCATATAAAGTGTTAATTTCTTTTCGGCAGGCAGCTGAAAAGCATACCAGCGTTGATCACCTTTGGCGGCAATTGAGTCAGTATAGAGTGTATTAAAGTTTATAGCATAAGCACCATTAGGTGTACTGTTTGGGGCAGCCGCAGTAGCAGCGGCATTGGCTGATAATTTCATAGAGCCTAAAGAGTTAGCTAACATAGATTTTGGCATTGGCATAATAACTTTTCTTTCTGCTGCACTATCTACCAGTTTACTGGTTTCAACGAAAGATTCTTTATTTTTGATTAAATTGCTAATCAATTTCTCTGTATTATCGGTAGAATTTAGAATATCTGCATATTCGCCTTCCTGCTGTGCCTGCATAACTTCTTTAATGGATTCTTTTGGACCAAAAATTTTTTTGGTATCAAAATCCATTTTTACATTTTGGGGAATTTTAAATTCTTTTGACATTTTAATCACCTTTTATATTAAATTTTATAGAACAAATTCGTTGTGAGCTCCCAATAAATTTGCGCTATATTTAATAAAGAGCATATAGTCTTTAATTTTTTAGTGATTTTTAAAAAAAATAATAAAATAAATATAAAAAGTCCGCAGTAACAAGGTTTATGTTTGTTACTGCGGACTTTTTAATAAGTGATTTTATTTGTTAGTATAAAAATACTGTTCTATAATTTCATTAATGACTTTTATTTTTACACCTTTTTCGCCATTTAATTTACGGTGTTGTGCCAACTTATCTATTTTACACTCCCCCTGAACACTACTATTATATCTCGAAAGGTGATTTTTTTATATAATTTTTTATCTTCACCCGCATAGCAGGTGGTTTATTATTTCGTACGCTTTGCGTACTCAACAAGCTAAAGCGGTTTATATACTGCTTTAGCCTATTTTAAATCATGACAGAGATATAAATGCCGCTATAAATATTCGTGAAGAAGGCAGAAGAATATTATCTGCCTAACTATTATGAAACCGTGGGACACACAGGGTTAGCTTGCTTATGCTTACGACATTAGCCGTATCGAACAAGAAGCCCCCACTTCAAATGCCGCAGGAGGCATTAAGTGGTGGGAGTATGTCACCAACCTAATACAATTAATTATATCAGAACTTGATTATATTAGTAGTGTCCTCTACATTGTAAAATAAAAATATTATCTGTATCTATTTTATAAATTAATCTGTGCTCCGGCGATATTCTCCGACTCCAATAACCATCCAAATCATATTTTAATGGTTCTGGTTTACCAATACCTTCATTGCCATTACGCTCAATATCTTTTATTAATTCATTAACTTTTTTCAATATCTTTTTATCATTTGTCTGCCAATAACAATAATCTTCCCAGCCTATTGCTGTAAATACCTTATTCATCGATATTAATATTCCTTATAGCAGCTTGACCTTTTTCTAACTGCTTTATTGATTCTTTTAATCTGGAATAAGTTTCTTTATTACTGCGGACAAATAAATTTTCCATTATATTATTATATTCTGTTTCAGACATTAAAACAGCGTTACCGCCTTCTTTTCTAGTAATAATAACTGTTTCTAAATCTTTATTAGCAGTATCACAATAACTTTTAAAATTCTTTCTAACTGTAGAAAAATTTGCAGCTAACATATTAATCACCTCTTACATCAATTGTACCATATATAGTACAACGATTATATAGTTATTTCTTTACTTTGAAACAATTCTCATTTTTAAGATATAAATAAACACAATAATTATATAAGAACATTGTGCATTGTGCTAGTTGATAAGATAATTCACTTTACAAAAAAGGTTCAACAGGCTATCCTTCTAAGTATCTAACTTCAAAGAAGTGTAGCGAATGTTGAACCAATTCAAGTATAGATAAAACAACTTAAAATTACAATCAGATTTATTAAATTGATAGCAAAAATTATTGGTATCAGAGCATCAATGCACTTGTGCAATATTATTTTTATCGATTATCAAAGGTATGCAAAGATATGACGGTACTGTGATTACGCCATTATTGTAAGTTTTTACATCATTTATTTCTAACTGGCTGCCATCAATTACAGCTTTTACCATTCTTATACATTTACTGTTTATAAGATCAGCACTCTTTAAAATAGTAAATCCTTGTTTCCCCTGTTCAACATAGGCAAGATTTTTTTTGGTGGCATCCTGTCCTGTAATAAACGGCCAGCTTCCGCTGTAGCCTGCGTTCATCAGCCCTTGTATGACTCCATCAGTAACACTGTCTGATGCTGACAATACTATATCCAGATTGCGGGTGCCATAATATTGTGCTACCAGTTTTTCCATTCGTTTAGCAGCATTCTGAGGCGACCACTCAGGTGTATTAGTAGCCTTAAAATCAATCTGTCCTGATGGGACAACAAGCTGTCCGTCATCCATATAAGGCTTAAGCACAGACATAACACCTTTATTTATTATATGAGCATTATTATCATCATCGGCACCTTGAAAAAACTCTATAGTATATGGCCCTGCTCCACTTTTTAAATTGTATTTATTTACAATGTATTTTCCCATGGCAATGCCGATACCTTCATTATCAAAAGTGGCATAGTAACTAACCGCATTTGTATTCATTGGTAAACGGTCATAAGCAATTATTGGTATATTATTCTTTTTAGCTTTTTCTAAAGCTTTACCAATAGTCTTAGAATCTACTGCGCCAATAACAACACAGTTTGCTTTATCTTTTATGGCATTTTCTACCTGTTTGGATTGTTCATCTGCGGTTTTGGCAAATAAAAGATTCACTTTAAAACCCTGTTTTTCCAATTCTGTTTTAAACTGCTGACCACTTTTTTCCCATCTTTCCATACCGGCCGGGAAAAAAATATCTACTTTCTTATCACTATTGGAACTCTTACTGCATCCGCCAATAAAAAAAGACCCTGTTACAACTGCCAAAATAAAAAATATAATAAATATTTTTTTCACGCTGTTTACCCCCTTATAATTTAAATTTAGCTGTTGAATTTTGCAGTGACTGCGCTAGTTCTGCCAGCTTTTGGCTTGCTCCGGCGATTTCATCCATAGATGCTGACTGCTGTTCCGTTGCCGCTGATACAGATTCTGTTTCTTCTGCCACACTGCCGCTGGTAGTATTTATATCATTCATTATTTTAACGACATTTTGTACTTCAGTTGCCGAATTTTTGGCCGCCGAAAGAATATTTTCCGCGTTATTTGTCAATTCATCAACCGCATCAGCAATGATCCCAAAGGTTTTACTAGCTTTTCCCACAACTTTTTTCCCATTTTTAACTTCAACCGTACCTTTTTTCATTCGTTCTACTGCTTGTTCTGTATCTGTTTGTATCGTTGTTATAAGCCCGGCTATCTGTTGTGCTGCCTTTCCTGATTCTTCAGCTAATTTCCGGACTTCTTCAGCAACAACAGAAAATCCTTTACCAGCTTCTCCAGCCCTTGCCGCTTCTATAGCTGCATTTAGTGCCAGCAGATTTGTCTGATCAGCTATATTGGATATAGTATCACTGATTTGTCCTATTTCCACAGAGCGTTTAGCCAATTTTTCGATAACTCCCGATGATTCTACTACAGAATCCGTTATTTTATTTATTTGCGCCATAGCTCTATCAACCGCTGTTTTTCCATCAGCTGCTATTTTTCCCACATGATTGGCAGATTTGGAAGACGCCGCTGCCCGTTCCTGAAAATTATTTATATTAGCTGACATTTTATTTACACTATCTGCTGATATCCCGGCAGATTCCTTTTGTCTGTTAGCTGAAACAGCTACCTTGCTTATCGAGGCAGCCACCTGCTGTGTTGCCTGAGCTGATTGCCCAGCATTAGCAGTTAATTGTTCAGAAAAAGCTGCTACATGTTCTGCCGTTTCCTTTATATTATTGATAAGTGTCCGTAATTCTCCTACTGTATCTTTATAAGCATTAGTCAGTATACCAAATTCATCTTCTGTTTTTGCTGTTATTGCTAAATTAAGTTCTCCTTTTGCAATTTTTTTGGAAATTTTCATAAGATACTGTACAGCATAATTTATTGATGAACTTAAATACCATGCCATAAAGCAAGACAATATTATTACACACAGAATAGATATCACTAAAATTATCCTTGCTCTTTCATACTGCGCTGCTGCGGCTAAACTTTCTTTATGAATAAAATCTTTGCGATTATCAAGAACAAGTCCTAATTTGTAACCAATCTGCTGATATTCAGGATTAGATGCCCCTAGAAGATTGATTGCTCTGCCTTCTTGATTATTTTCCGCATAATTTATGAGCTTAGGCATATCTTTTTTATACTTATCCCATATTTGGTTCATCTGAGAAAAATTCTGTATGGCATCACCGGAAAGTGTTGGTTTAATTCCATTGAAAGTAATGTCAATCTGGTCCGCAAGCTTTTTTGTTTCCTGCTCTGCTCTCACCCTGTCTGGCAACGTTTCTGCTGTAACAATAGCATATTCTTTCTGTCGATAATTTGACATGGCAGCACTACTGTCTTCCACTGCTAAAACACTTCGCAGGTGTTTCGTTGCAATACGCAATGCCCCATTGCTTATACTGCTCAACGTATATGCCGAGTAAATGCCATTACAGATAAAAATGATAATAAGTACACCAAAAATACTATATAACTTCTTTTTAATAGTAAGCTTTCCCATATATAATGCCCCTCACGTAAAATTAATTGACCAGTTTTATACTATTTCCTATTTCAATAAATCCTTACTACAAAATATCTTATTGTCATACATATTACTTTAATTTTCCATGGTATATTATATTTTTAAATATTAGGTAGTCTTATATTATAGGGCAAAAAATTTTACCCTTACTTTTTAATTTTTCCTCCTTGCCTTTTTAATAAGTTTATTTATAAAACAATAAAAAAAACATCATTTTATGTTTTTTTGTTATTTTACAATAACATTCTAATTATTAGGTTTTTCCCAAAAAAAATAAATTTACTCCTAAATATATAGTAAATAAAAAATATTTTTTTGTTCTAAGTTTCTTTTTTTTCTGAGTATAACTTTAAAATATCACTATATGAAATCTATAAAATTCTGATCATACAAAGAAATAATAATCTTTTTAGTGCCATATATTCTCTATTTTTAAGCTTGTTATTTTATTTTTTGATATATTATAACTTTTAAAATTAATATTATGGTAATTAATTTTAAAAGTAATGTCAATAATATTATTAGATAGTGTATTAATAGTACCCTTGATTTTAGGTGAAATTTATGCTACATTTCATAAAAAAGGAGGGACGACAATTGAATTCCGTTAAAGACGAACTTGCCAAAAATTTAGCATACTATAGAAAAAGATTAAAATTAACGCAGCGTGATCTTGCTGTCAAGTTAGGAGTAAAACACAATACTATTTCCAGCTGGGAAAACGGAACCAATTCAATAGATTTAGACATATTATTAAGAATATGCAAAATATTAAATATTACTCTACTGGACATTTATGGTAAATATGCGGAAAAATATAATCCTTTTACTCCCAGTGAAAGAGAACATATAGAAAAATACCGTGCCTTAGATCAACGCGGTAAAAATACGATTGATTTTCTTTTGCAATATGAGTGTACTATAAAGGACACACATTCCGGTATAAAATAATTACTTATTTTCCAAATAAAACAGCATTTGTTTTACTGTTTTTTAACCATAGTAAAACAAATGCTGTTTTATTTTAATTACATATCTAGAGGTAGTAAATGAACACTATTATCATACGACTGCCATCATTATGAAGACAGTAAAATACTAATGGCTTACATTCCATTCAGTATCTTTTTTATTTTTGGGCAAAAATTATATTTTAAACTTTCGAATAGCATTTTGAAGTTCTTCTGCCATTTTTGCTAAATGCTGGCTGGCTGATGCTATTTCTTCTGTAGAGGCAGATTGCTGCTGCGTGGCGGCAGAAATATTCTGGCTTTCCCCGGAAGCTTTTTTACTTTGGCTATCAATATCACCAACAGCTGTTACTACATTATGGATATTACCAGTAATTTCTTCAATACCAGCGGATATGTTACGTATCTGTGCTGTCATATCACGAACCATGTGCAATATAGTTTCGAAACTCTTACCTGCTCCTGATACAATATTAGTCCCGGCATTGACCTGTTCTTTAGTCGCTGACATATATATAACCGCATCGTCAGTCTTTGTCTGCACTTGTGTTATCAATTCTGTTATTTGTTTAGCTGCTTCCTGTGACTGTTCAGCCAGCTTTCTTACTTCTTCTGCTACTACAGCAAATCCCTTACCTGCTTCTCCTGCTCTAGCTGCTTCTATTGCTGCATTTAAGGCCAGCAAATTTGTTTGCCCGGCAATATTAGAAATAACATCTACTATTTGACCTATTTGTTTTGATTTATCTTCCAGCTCATCAACTACACCTGCTGTATTAATCGTTTTTTCTTCAATAAGCTGCATCTGGTCAACAGCCTTCTTTATATTCACTTCTCCACTATTGGCTGCTTCTGCAGTCTGGTCAGCGTAGCTTGAGACCGTCTGGGCATTTGAAGCTGCCTGCGATATAGCAGTAGAAATCTGCTGTACAATATTATTGGCATTGCCTATAACTTCAAGCTGTTTTTCCGCTGCATGGGCTACTTCGGTAACAGAACCAGCCACTTGATTGGATGCTTGAGCTGATTGTTCAGCACTAGCTGTCAGTTCCTGTGAAGATGAAGCAAGCTGTGTTGAGGAATCTGACAGTCTTTTAATAAGCTGCCTTATCCCCTTGCTCATTGCATCAACAGCCCTTGCAACATCACCAAATTCACTTTTATCGTATAAATGTTCTTGCGCTATCTTTTGTGAAAAATCCCCCACTGCTAAAACTTTCAAAAAGGCTACAGTTTCTGCCAAACGTTCTGTAATCTGTTTTACAATTATCCAGCCCAGCAATATTCCTAAAATCACAGAAACTATTACTATTACAATGAATAATGTATTGGCTAGTACAAATTTATCTTCATTTTCCTTATTCATTTCCTGGGCTGATTTGTCCATCGAAGCTGCCAGTTTAATTAGTTCGTTATTAAAACTTTCAATTACTGCTGCGCCATTAGCTTTATAATATGTATACGCTTGTGATGTCTTGTCCTGACGCACCAACTCTACGGTATTATTATTGATATCATTATATTGCCTTAAATCAAGCTTTATCTTATCTATTTCCTGCCTGTTTGCGTTATCTAGTGGCAGCTTGGCAAGTTTTTCAAAACTGGTAGTAAATTTTTTATTTCTATCTTTCATATCATCAATTAATGACTGTCTGTTATTTGCATCAGATGTTAGCATTATTTCATACATATCTGATTCAATTTTGCGGGGATGAACTCTGCAGTCATTAATCCACTGTACTGCCAATAATTTTTCTTTATACATTTTGTCTGCACTTATATTTGCTTCATGCAAAAAATAATAGCCTATTAACCCTATGCATACTAGAGCAGCTAATAAAATTGAAAGTAAAAAAACTATTCTTCCCTTTACTTTAAGGCTTTGTAAATAATTCAAAATATTATCTCCCTTATTTTACTCTTTATACATCCTTGTTATGAATCTGAATATTAGTATAATTTAAATAAATAATAGTTTATTAGCACATACTTGTCAATATATATTTTCAGTTTTTATGAATAAATATTTTTTCTAAAAACTTTTTTTAAAAAAAATTAACAATTATTATTTTTTATGTTTTAAAACTATTTTCATTAGTATACTTATTATTTAATAAAATTTCCTTACAATGTTTATAATATCAGTATGAATTATTTGTTTTTTTACATAAGATGTTAGAACTATTATTTCTATTTTATAAGTTGTTTTTAATATTTTTTATCATTATCCATGAAATTAATCCTTTTACGAGCTTCATATTATAAAAAAATGACTGTTATACAATGCATTTTTATTTATAAACTATTTTATGAAAGCTTATAACACATAAATCCATCATAAATAAGCAGTTTTGCCATTTTATCTTTCCTTAAAAAACAGGGAAATATTTAATGATAATAAATTGCGTCTTTATAAGATTTATGCTCATTCATGCAATAGTGCCATAATAGTTATAGTTTATAAATCTAATATCATTCATATAACAGTCATTAAAGATAAACAATTATAATATAATTCCCAGCCATTTCCAATAAGTTGCCGCCATTAATAAAATGAGTAGATAGGCTGCTATTGTTATGGGAATACCAGTGCGAATAAAGTCACGTGCAGTAACGGTATCCGTACTGAAAACGACCATATTCTGCGGTGCATTAACCGGCAGTATAAAACCAAAACATATTACATACTGCAATATCATTGTCATTCCAACAACGTTGATTGCCTGATGCTGGTTAACACCCTGCAGTATAGATATCATTATGGGAATCATCGCTGCCGACAATGCTGTAGCACTGGCAAATCCCAAATGTATAACAATTAAAAATATACTCAAAACTGCTAATATGCCAAATGCTGTCATAGTATATAAATCCAGCTTATTTACTATACCCCCTGCGATCCAGTGTGCTGCCTTTGTCGATAATATTGTTGAACCAAGGCTTATTCCTGTGCCAAATAACATCAATGTCCCCCAACTTATACGGTTCTGCACATATTTCCAATCCATAATACCAATGCCGGGCAGCATCATAACCGCAACTGCCAGAATAGTTATTGTAGTCGTATCAAGTGGATGAAGAATTTTTTCTGTAGACCATAAAAACAGCATCCCCAATGATATAACCATCAGTTTTTTTTCATCGGTTGACATAGGGCCTAATTTTTGTAAAGCTTTCGCTACAGCTTCTTTTCCTCCGGCTATTTCCTTAGTTTCTGGTGGTATCAATTTAAGTAAAATAAAGTACAGTACCACGGACATAATTGCAGCAAAAGGTGCCGCTGCAATAAACCATTCGCCCCAGCTTATATAATATCCCAGCTGTTTTTCTATAAAATTCAGTGCAATCATATTCTGCGCGGCGGCCGTTTTTATACCCACATTCCAGATACTGTCTGCCTGCGCTACCGCTATCATCATCACAGCAGCAAAACGACTGTTCTTTGAAACACCAAAAGAATTAATAATACCCAATATTATAGGAACCATGCAGGAAACTCTGGCTGTAGTACTTGGAACAAAAAAGCTTAGAATAAACCCAACTGCTATTACACCTATTAACACTCTGTTTGTTTTTGTGCCTATCCTTGATAAAATAACCAAAGCAATTCGCTCATCAAGTCCCGTTTTGACCATTGCTACCGCAATGAACATAGCTCCGCCGACCAGTGTCACGGCATTTGTACTAAAACCAGATAAAGCATATTTCAATGCATGCGATGTTCCCAGCATCTTTACCGGATTAGACGGATCAGGTGAAAATCCCAGCAAAAATGCCATTAATAAAACAATAATCACTGAGCTTACTGGATAAGAAACTGCCTCTGTCATCCAAATCACCACAGAAAATATCAATATACCAAGAATTCTCTGCCCGGCTATAGACAAACCATCCGGTGTAGGTAAAAATAATATTATTCCCAAAATCAATATTCCTAAAATAAGACCATATCGTTTTCCCATACACAAGCCTCCTAAAAACAAAAAGGCTCCAAAACATTTATTACTAACACATTCATTATCTGTCAAACACATACTGCACAAAACAGCATATCTGACAGTTTGGCAGTTTTTACTCTAAATGTATTATTGTAATAAGTTTCGAAGCTTCATTGCTTATAAATATTTAAATATATATAATTATAGTATAAAAAATCTACAGTTTCAATATAAAAAACAGTATAAAATGTTTGCATAGATATTTTATCTATGCTATTATATGCGAGTAACAAGCATAAGATGAACAGTATCTCATGAACTGTATCACAGCTGCTTATTCAAATATTATACATAATATCGCTTGGATCACTGTGACCGAGACGAATAGCAAAGGATATTTGCGCACTTTTCTCACAGTGCGTTTTTTTTATTATCTTTCTCTTCTTTGTTTGTTACAAAATACACCTTTAAGGAGAGATATACCTTGATTCTATGCAAATCTATATTAGAGTTAAAAAACCTGCTTAACTCCGCTCACCATAATGGAAAATCAATAGGCCTCGTTCCAACGATGGGCGCACTGCATGAAGGACACGCCTCACTTATCACTGCATGCCACAAAGAAAACGACTTGACTGTTGTTAGTATATTTGTTAACCCTACCCAGTTTGGGCCCAACGAAGATTACGAAAAATATCCCCGAAATTTAACAAAAGACTGCCAGACTGCCGATACTGCCGGTGCTGATATAATTTTTTCTCCTAAACCAAAAGAACTCTATCCTAGCAATGATATGACTTGGGTAGAAGTCACTGGCAATATTGTAAAAGTTCTGTGTGGCCGAACCAGACCTATTCATTTTCGCGGAGTAGCTACTATTATAACCAAGTTATTCCATATTATTAACCCTGATAAAGCTTATTTTGGACAAAAAGATGCCCAGCAGGTTGAAGTCCTAAAAAAAATGGTTAAAGATTTATTTTTCCCTGTACAATTACGGATAATGCCCATCATCCGTGAAAGTGACGGACTAGCAAAAAGTTCCCGTAACACATATTTGACTAGTGAACAGCGGAAAGCTGCTGTGGTATTATATAAAAGCCTGCAGTATGCCAAAAAACTATTTACCGTAGGAGAGCGCCGTCCTCAGACGCTTATATCAGCAGTAACCTCAATGATAGCTGCTGAGCCTCTGAGCCATATAGATTATGTGGAGCTATACGGGTTGCCTGGATTAGTCCCTGTACCAACAACGATTACTCAGCCTGTTTTACTCGCTGTAGCTGTTAAATTTGGTGAAACCAGGCTCATTGACAACATAATTCTGGAGGCAGAATAATGATATATAATATGTTTCATGGAAAAATACATCGTGCCATCGTCACCCAGGCTGATCTTTCTTATGTGGGAAGCATAATTATCGATGAAACGCTCATGGAACTGGCAGGAATACTACCAGGTGAACGAGTACAGATAGTAAATAATAATAATGGTGCCCGTCTGGAAACTTATGTAATAGCCGGTAAAAAGGACAGCGGTATTATCTGCTTAAATGGAGCTGCTGCCCGTAAAGCAGCTATAGGTGACACTATCATCATCATTGCTTATGCCCTTATGAATGAGACTGAAGCCCGCACATTAAAACCCAAAGTTGTTATTGTGGATGCCAATAATCACCCGGTTACAACCACGCACATTGAACAACCATGTCAGACTACACAAATGGCCCTTAAGGAAAACATTTAAGTATTGTATTATGAGCAGCTTTATTAAACTATCCCCAAAACAAATAAAGTCAGCCATTTATCTTCAACCGTAATTTATTTTTACATCATTTTATGAAATACAATGTAAGAAGTCATGATAAAACTATATATATCCATTAATTTCATAAAAATACATTTACGCAAAATACAGCCCCCGGCTCTTTAAGCCAAGGGCTGTATTTTTCCATATAATCATAAATGTTGCAAAAAGTTTTCTATCCGATTCAATGCCTCCGCTATTTTATCAATAGACGTAGCATACGAACAGCGAATAAAACCTTCCCCGCTTTCACCAAAAGCATTTCCCGGAATAGCTGCTACATGTTCTCGTTTTAATAATTCCTCAACAAACTGTTCTGAGGATAATCCTGTACTTTCAATATTGGGGAATATATAAAAAGCTCCTTTAGGTTCAAATGTTTTCAAACCCATCCTGCAGAATCCTTCATAAATGAGATGCCGCCGCCTGTCATACTCATGGATCATCTTATGCATGCTGTTTTCCCCATTCTGCAGAGCCTCTATACCAGCGACTTGTGCAGTAACCGGTGCACAGAGCATAGTATACTGGTGAATTTTATTCATGGCTTCTATAAACACAGGATTAGCCAAAGCATATCCCAGCCGCCAGCCAGTCATTGCATATGCTTTAGAAAATCCATTAAAAACAATTGTACGATCTTTCATTCCTGGGAGAGTTGAAAAACAGACATGTTTCATTCCGCCATATGTTAAATCACCATATATTTCATCAGATAAAACTATAAGATCGTATTTTTGGGCAAATTCTGCCAGCCCATTCAGTTCATCCCTGGTCAAAACAGTCCCGGTAGGATTATTGGGATATCCTATTAAAAGCATCTTTGTCTTATTTGTAACATATTTTTCCAAATCATCTGCTGTGACACGGAATTCATTTTCTATTGTTGTAGGTACAGGTACCGGTCTGCCTCCTGCCAAAATCACGCAGGACTTATACGAAACATAGCAAGGCTCAGGAATCAGCACCTCATCTCCAGGATTTATGACTGCCCGCATAGCCAGATCAACGGCTTCGCTTACTCCGACAGTGACAATTATTTCTTCAGCCGGATCATATTCTATAGCATAATTTTTTTTATATAAATTTGCTATCTCCTGCCGTAAGGGCAGCATTCCCTTATTGGTAGAATAAGAAGTATATCCTTTTTCTAATCCGTAAACACAGCTCTCACGAATATGCCATGGCGTCACAAAGTCAGGTTCGCCTATTCCCAAAGTTATTATATCATCCATCTTTGCCGCGACATCAAAGAACTTTCTAATCCCGGAAGGCGGTACTTTGTTAACTAAATCAGAAGTCTTATGCTGCCATTTATTCATGGTGTCATCACCAGCCTGCGGTCATTTTCCTTATCATCCATTATTGTGCCGTCTTTTTTATAGGCCTTGAGCATAAAATGACTGCGTGTCGAAGTGACGCCTTCTATCGTTGATAAGCGACGTGCTACAAAATCAGCAACTTTATTCAGAGATTGCCCTTCAATTATCACCAGCAGATCAAAACTACCCGACATCAAATATACCGTTTTTACTTCATCAAAACGGTATATTCTTTCTGCAATGGCATCAAACCCTACTTCCCGCTGCGGTGAAACATTTACTTCTATGATAGATGTTACCGTGTGATCTCCGGCTTTTTCCCAGTCAATCAGTGTATTATAGCTCATTATTACCTTATTATCTTCCAGCTTTTTTATTGCATCTTCAATCTCATATTCAGATTTATCCAGCATTACTGCCAGTTCTTTTACCGAACGGCGAGCGTCATGTTCTAAAAGTTTTAATAACTCTTTCATAATAAATTTCTCCCTTTACAAAATCATCATTTCAGCTGCACTTTCTGAAATTTTCTATAAACCACTTTAAAAATATTTAGAACTTGTACTATCTTATTCGCGAATATCTAATAAAAAAAGATAAAAAAAGTCCCCGTCCGAAAAGGACGAGGACATTGTTCCCGTGGTACCACCTTAGTTAGCATAATGCTCACTTTATATCCTGTAACGCCAGATAAAGCGGTCAATTTTTTATTGACAGCTCACAAGTAGCCTTCCAATATACAGCTTTTACGGCTCACACCACCCGCCGTTTCTCTGAAAAGTCGATATATCGTACTCATTTGTTCATCGCTATTTTTTATATGACAATATACTATCACAACCATGTGTGTATTTGCAAGTAAAAAGCTTTACAAATTTATCGAAATTTTATCTTTTCAGTTAAATATTTTCCATATAATAGACAACATAACATTTCTAATGTAAAATATTATTATATAAGTTATGGTATCGTTTCTGTCCAATAGGTGAATAATGTTCTCACGCCCCTATAATATATAAGTTTGCTATTATTTACGGATGCGGCGTATGCACCTATTTTTCCAGAGGATACTTATACATATGTAGTTATTTTATTATGGAGGCTGGATAATGTCAGTTAAACGAATTTATGTGGAAAAACGTCCCGGATTTTTTGATATTCCGGCACAAAAACTTTGTGCTGATCTCAAAAGTATGTTTACTATACCCGACTTAAGAATCGTACGTATTTTTCGTCGTTACGATATAGAAAATATTACCAATGAAGAATTCACTAAAGCCAAAAATGTAATTTTTGCAGAACCCCCTGTCGATGTTATTTACGACGAAAATTTGCCGCATATGAAAAACACCCGTATGTTTGCAGTAGAATTTCTGCCCGGTCAATTTGACCAAACAGCTGATTCAGCAGCACAATGTGTCCAGCTTATTACACAAAAAGAACGTCCGCTTGTCAGAACCGCTAAAATAATTGCCCTGATGGGTAACATAGATGATGATTCTTTCGCTAAGATAAAAAAATACTGCATAAATGAAGTTGAATGCCGTGAAGCCTCCATGGAAAAACCGCATACGCTTGCCATGAAAACTGACATACCCGCAGATGTTGCACAACTTGAAAATTTTATAATAATGACCGATACTGAAATACATAAACTGCACGAAAAATTAGGTCTGGCCATGAGCTATGAAGACTTTCTGTTCTGTCGCAAATATTTTCGCGATCAGGAAAACCGCAATCCAACCATAACCGAAATACGTGTTATTGATACCTATTGGTCTGACCACTGTCGTCATACTACTTTTACCACTGCTATTGATTCTGTTTTTATTGACAGCAACGAATTTACAGAAAGCCTGCAAAGTTCTTATATGCTCTACCAGCAAGACCGCAGCAGTATTTATGATACACCGCGGCCCATGACTTTAATGGATCTGGCCGTAATAGGCATGAAAAAGTTAAAAAAGCTTGGCAAACTCGATGACCTTGATGTTTCAGAGGAAATTAATGCCTGCAGTATTGTTGTTCCTGCTATTGTAAATGGACAAAAGGAAAACTGGCTGGTTATGTTCAAAAATGAAACCCATAATCATCCTACTGAAATAGAACCTTTCGGTGGCGCGGCTACCTGTCTCGGTGGAGCAATTCGAGACCCATTATCGGGCCGTGCTTATGTATACCAGGCCATGCGTGTCACAGGAGCAGCCGATCCGCGCCGCAGCCTGGATGAAACTATAGAAGGTAAGCTGCCGCAAAGGAAAATCACCCGTGATGCCGCCCATGGATATAGTTCTTACGGTAACCAAATTGGCCTTGCTACAGGACAGGTTCATGAAGTCTACCATGATGGTTTTTTAGCCAAACGCCTTGAAGTAGGTGCCGTAATTGGTGCTGTTCCCCAGAAAAATGTGGTACGGAAACAACCGCAGCCTGGCGATGTAATAATCCTTGTAGGCGGGCGAACCGGCCGCGATGGCATTGGCGGTGCCACAGGTTCATCGAAAGAGCACACTGTGGAATCATTGGAAACCTGCGGAGCCGAAGTCCAAAAGGGTAATCCACCTACAGAAAGAAAGCTCCAGCGTTTATTTAGAGATAAAAATGTAAGCCAGCTCATAAAACGTTGCAACGATTTTGGTGCCGGTGGTGTAGCCGTTGCCATTGGAGAACTTGCAGACGGACTTTATATTGAATTAGATAGAATAAAGAAAAAATATGCCGGTTTAGATGGTACGGAACTAGCTATCTCTGAATCACAGGAACGCATGGCTGTTGTCGTTGATAAAAATGACGCCCCAAAATTTATCAACTATGCCAGTGCAGAAAATCTTGAAGCCACAGTAGTCGCAGTTGTTACTGATAATAATCGCCTGCGCATGGTTTGGCGGGAAAAAACTATTGTCGATATAAGCCGTTCTTTCCTCCAGACAAATGGTGTACAACAGCATGTTACGGTAAAAGTAACTGCTCCCGATAAATACAAGACCTATTTCTCCCAGCTGCCATCCCTGAAATATGGAAAAGATGCTGTGGAGCATTTATGGCTGGAAAATTTGCAGGATCTGAATGTCTGCAATCAAAAAGGTCTTGCTGAACAGTTTGACTCATCAATTGGTGCAGGGACTGTATTAATGCCTTATGGCGGTTATACACAGCGCACTCCGGCAGAAGGCATGGCTGCCAAGCTGCCTGTTATCGGCGGAAATACGGATACAGCAACCCTTATGTCTTTTGGCTTTGACCCCTATCTACTAGAATGGAGTCCTTATCATGGTGCTATTTATTCCATCGTAGCTGCACTTGCCAAAATAACCGCTATGGGTGGTGACTATACGAGAGCTCGTTTGACACTACAGGAATATTTTGAAAGCCTGGGGACTGATCCAGTAAAATGGGGCAAACCATTTGCAGCACTCTTAGGTGCTTTAAAAGCACAGCATGAATTTGGTACAGCTGCCATTGGTGGTAAAGATTCTATGTCAGGAACATTCATGAATCTGACTGTTCCGCCTTCACTTATTGCCTTTGCTGTATGTCCTGTTTCCGTAAAAAAAGTCATATCTTCCGAATTTAAATTAAGCGGCAATCTTGTATATGTAGTTCCTGCCCATAAAGATAAAGCCTATCTACCTTTATTTGACAAGCTAAAAGCAAATTTTACGGCCATTTACAATCTAATCGACAGCAGAAAAATTTATTCTGCCATGAGTGTTGGGAAAGGTGGTATTGCCGCAACAATAAGTAAAATGTGTCTGGGTGAGAATATCGGCTTTAAATTCAATGATAATATTTCTTATGATATTCCTAAAATGTTTGGCAGTTCATATGGTACGATAATTATTGAAGTAGCCAAGGGGGCCGAATTGTCGGAACTAAAAAATACTGGTGCTTACCTGCTAGGCTATACTTCAAGTAATCCTAGCATTGTTTATGGCAATGTCACTATTGCGCTTGATACTATCGACAAAGCTTTCAACTCTCCGTTGGAAAGTATATTTCCCACACAAATAAAAAGTCCTGTAAAACGCAATATCAAACCTTTTTCTGAAACAGCAAATAATAATCTAGGTTTAGAAGCAGAAAAAGTATTCGCTACAAATAGCCCCAGTATTTCCCCTTACAGCAATAGGAATTTTTCTAAGACAGTAAGCATGATCTATCATGCCAAGAAAATCATTTCTAGGGATATCACCATTGCCAAGCCGAAGGTATTTATTCCTGTATTTCCTGGCACCAACTGTGAATATGACACTCAGGCAGCATTTGAACGTGCCGGTGCCAAAGTAGAAATATTGGTCATACGCAATTTAACTGTTTCCACCGTTGAAGAATCCGTATTAGCAATAGAAAAAGCTATCCAGTCCTCGCAAATAATTATGCTTCCCGGTGGATTTTCCGGTGGTGATGAACCAGACGGCAGCGGAAAATTTATTGCTGCCACATTTAGAAATCCTCGCATTGCAGATGCTATAAATAAATTACTATATCAGCGTGATGGATTGATGCTCGGCATATGTAACGGTTTTCAAGCTCTTATAAAATTAGGCCTGCTACCTTATGGTAAAATACGTGACCTTGATATTGATACGCCTACGCTTACCTATAATGAAATAGGACGCCATGTTTCCAGAATGGTCCAGACTAAGGTTGTTTCTAATTTATCTCCATGGCTTTCTAAAGTAAAGCTGGGATCAGTACATACAATGGCTGTATCTCATGGTGAAGGCAGATTCTTCGCTACAACAGAGGTAATAAGCCAACTGCGTAAAAAAGGCCAAATTGCAACACAATATGTTGATTTTGAAGGAACTGCTTCTATGGATATAAAATATAATCCTAATGGTTCCATAAACGCCATAGAAGGTATCACCAGTCCTGATGGTCGTGTATTTGGTAAAATGGGACATTCTGAACGTATAACAGACGATTTAGGCATAAATGTTCCTGGCGAAAAAAATCAAATGATATTTGAATCAGGCGTCGCATATTACAGATAATAACAGCTTTTCTTAAACTAAAACAGCTGATAGTAATGCATTGTATTAATGCATTACTATCAGCTGTTTAAATTATAACAGAAGCAAAATTGTTTCTTAATAAATATCAACTTCATAAAATACACATTACCATCGTTATTCATTTTCCCATTCTACCGAAAAACAAATCCTTGCAAGATTTATAAAAAATACCTACACGCGACAGTTTCACAAATCTTAATAAAAACGAAAAAATTATTTAGCAATTACGACTGGACATTTAGCATTTTCAACAACGTACTGACTTACGCTGCCTAAAAGCACCCCTTTAACAACTCCAAGGCCGCGGCTACCCATCGCTATCATATCATTTTTATTTTCTTCAGCAAATTCCAGAATAGTAACTGATGGAGAACCTGTTTCCGAGAAAGCTTCTACTTTGATACCCTGAGGAACTTTAGCCAATGCTCTGTCTAAAATAGCATCTCCAGCCTTAGTAACTGCATCTAAAATAGCGTCTGACAAACATGCATTAATAGCCAATTGATTAATATTAGCAATATATAAAAAATCAATTTTAGCCTGGTATACCTGTGCCAATTTAATAGCAAATTCTACTGCTTTATCAGAACCTTCAGAACCATCTACCGGAACAAGAATAGTTTTTATATTATCCATATGAACCCCTCCATTGCAATTATCGAACCATGAATAATTATAATATAATTATCCTTAATTGTCTATAAAATACCCTGTACATCAGCAGCCAGAAAACTCATATTATTATTTATGCCGTTTTGCCACAAAAAAAGTCTGCAAAATATGCCTGCACTCAGTTTCTAAAACACCCGCCCGTATTTCTATTTTATGACTCAAAGCCGGGTGCACCGGAATAGCAAATAAAGATTCAATTGCTCCCATACGAATATCCGCCGTGCCATAAACTAGCCGTTTTATCCTGCTGAGCAAAATAGCTCCTGCACACATAGGACAAGGCTCCAACGTCACGTACAAAGTCAAATCATCAAGCCGCCACCGTTTTAGTTTCGTTTCTGCCTGTCGTATTGCAAGCATCTCAGCATGAGCTGAAACATCATTGCGGTGTTCCTGTTCATTATGTGCCGTTGCTATAATATTGCCTGTTGAATCTATTATAACAGCCCCCACTGGAACCTCATCAAGCACAAAAGCTTGTTCTGCCTGTTGCAATGCCTGCTGCATCATATATTTATCAGAGAAATTTTTTTTCATTTATTTCTACTGTATACGGAGCAGAATGAGATTTGTCTATCATTTTATTTAATACTTTTTTAAAATTTGGAGACTTCTTTTTTTTGTTTTCCTTAAACTCCCTATCATGCATTTCAAACTGCTTATATCCATAATTCATTACAATTTTATTTGTCCTGGCAATTCGTTCAATACGCGGTACCATAATGAAGCCCTCCTTTATAGCACAAGTATTTTTTCCCGACAGACAGCTTCCTCAAAACCACATATATTTAATAACCAGCTGTGACTAAATTACTATCCATGTATTCGGACATGCTCCCTGCCTATTTCGAAACAATAAATAATAAATTACTATCTACTTATATTATATCGTAAAAACTGTAACTTTGCTAATGCTTATGAAAATTTTCTGTCATAAATATTAACAGCTAAACTGTTTTTCATATTTATAATACTTAGTAAAATAAAACTGATGTACACAGCTGTTATTCTCATAAATATTCCTCAATTGCTTTACTAATGACACCAGAGAAAGCGTGGCGATAAGCATTCTCTTTATAAGAGTCCAACTGTTTGTATATCAGTTTCATTTACCAATGATATTTTTCTCCATTATTTATTTTAAAAGCCCGATAAACCTGTTCTACCAGAAGCAACTTTACCATTTGGTGTGTAAATGTCATCGAGGAAAAACTTATACGCATATCGGCTTTTTCGCGTAGTTCCTCCGATAAGCCAAATGGTCCTCCTATTATAAAGGTAAATTTGCTTCTGCCATTAAGTCCCAATGTACTTATTTTAGCGGCAAAATCCTCTGAAGAAAGCTGCCGTCCATATACATCAAGCACAAATAAAAAATCATTTGCAGGAATTCGCCGCATGAGTCTTTTCCCTTCAGCAATAAGAATTTTCTCTTTTGCCGCGGGAGAAGGCGAATCGGGCATTTTTTCTTCCATAATTTCAATGATCTCCAGCTGGGTAAAAGGACGTAGTCTTTTACAAAACTCAGCTATTCCCTCACGTAAATATTTTTCCTTGATTTTTCCTGCGCTTATTACCGTTATTTTCACTGATTCCTTGCCGGCATTTCTTCCAGCTGTGCTTCAACGGTTATTTCCTTACCATTTCTTACTATTACGAGTGAAACTTTATCAGAAATTTTATGTGTCGCAATAGTGTCACGCAAGTCATTCACGGTATTAATAGCTTTACCATCTATCTTTTCAATGATATCGCCACGGCGTATCCCTGCTTTTGCCGCCGGACCATTATTTTCTACCTGTACAACATAAACGCCCCTATCGATATTAAGGAGATACCCACTTTTTGCCGCGGTGTTTTTGTCAAATACACCTACACCAAGATATGGTCTTGATACATGCCCCTTGGCTATTATTTGATCTATTATCGGCCTTACAGTATTTATGGGAATAGCAAAACCCATGCCTTCAACTCCGGCGGCAGCCAGTTTAGCACTATTTATCCCTATGACAAGCCCATCGGCATTTACAAGTGCTCCGCCTGAATTACCAGGATTTATTGCCGCATCAGTCTGCAATAATTTAACACGGCCTTCCCCTATATTAAGTGTACGATTCAAGGCACTTATGACACCTGCTGTAACACTACCCTGAAATTCCAGTCCCATTGGGTTTCCTATGGCAATAGCTGGTTCTCCCACCATGATATCATCTGAATTACCAAACTTAGCAACGGGAAGATTTTTAGCATCTATCTTAACAACAGCTATATCGGTTACCGGATCAGTTCCAACAAGTTTGCCTGGAAGCGTACGTCCATCAGCCAGAGATACCGTAATTTCCTTAGCTCCTGCAATAACGTGGTTATTTGTTACGATATATCCGTCACTTTTGAATATTACGCCGGAACCAACACCCTGGCTGATTTCCACCTGATTATTAAACCAATCACGAGCCACAGCCTTATTAGTTATTCCAACGACTGCTGGCCCTACTGCCTTTGCCGCGCGAACCACAGCTGTATCACGTGCTGCAGAAATTGGCCCCTGTGAAGTTTTTTTAGCTGCCTGTTGCGTATTGTAAGCAGCTGTGCCTTTATTGTTATCCGCTGAGCCCAGAGAACAGCCTGATAACAAGACTATCATTATGACTAAAACTCCCGCCAAAAAAGACAATCCATGTGAAAAATAAGACCTATACTTAACATTCTTCAACATATATATCACCCTTCTCATATTAAAATTAAATATTTTCCTGTTTATAAGGTACCAGATTTTGTGTTTTTACAGTTTTTCATCCAAACCCTATCTTGTTAATTATCGCATAAAGTTACTGTTTCATTTTGTCTGGCTATTTGTATACTAAGATCTGTACCTGGCACAATTCCCTGTTTTTTTATTATATCAGTAATCGTTTTTGCCGCAATAAACGGACAGTTATTTTCTTCGCTCATATGCGCCAAAAAAATATGTGGATGTTGTTTTTTCATCCTTACCAGTGCCCATGCCGCATCATTATTTGATAAATGACCCTTATTACTCATAATACGCTTTTTCAATGCTAACGGATATACTCCGGCCTGTAGCATCTGCGGATCATGGTTAGCCTCCAGCACCAAAACGTTTGAATTATCGATAGCCTCTTGTACATTACTGGTAACAAACCCCAAGTCTGTAGCAATAGTACATTTTTTGTTATGGCTTTTTATACTATATCCTACCGGGTCAGCAGCATCATGTGATATATTGAATGCTTCTATCGCTAAATCTTTAATAATAAAATTATCGCTAATTGGATTAATACACTTTTCTGGTAATTTATCCAGACAAAACATCGCTTTAAAAGTGCCAAGTCGGGAATAAACAGGCAGATTATATTTCTTGCAAAGCGTAGGTAATCCTGTTATATGATCACGATGTTCATGCGTAATAATTACTCCATCAATATTTTTAATGTCCTCATCTAACTCCAAGAGTGCCTTATTAATACGCCGAGCGCTGATTCCTGCATCTATTAAAAGTCGGGTTCCAAACATCTCGACAAAAATAGCATTTCCTTTACTACCACTGGCCAAAACAGAAACTTGCAAATTTCTCGTCTCCTCATGTTTTCTATGCATATAATTATAGCATTAAAAAACTCCTTGCGACAATGAAGAATTAAAATACAATTTTAATTATAACTGCAAATTATGACAAATTTGTGAAAAAAAATACCGTCTGACATTTTGTCAGACGGTATTTTTACATTTGTATTCCTATATATCAATTAGGCAACGCAAACATTAACAGCGCGCATTTTACTGCTGTCGCGGCTATCTGGTTCAGCATCGAAGGTTACTTTCTGGCCTTCTTCAAGGGTTTTATAGCCTTCAGCCTGAATAGCGGAAAAATGTACAAATAAATCTCCACTTCCATCATCATTAGTGATGAAGCCATAGCCTTTACCAGCGTTAAACCATTTTACTGTTCCTGTCATTATATGAGTCCTCCTGAGAATTAAAAAAATATTATATATTCAATAGAATTAAACAAAAAGCACATGCTCTTGTAAAACATCGAATTAACCAATCAATGACTTACAAGAGCATGTGAGTCCGTTGCCAATCTCTGAATACAGCCTTACTATAACATGTAGGTTCAAAATTGTCAAATAGATATATCATATTTTTTCTCTTATTTGAGAAAAATATGAAAATATATTGTATATTTTATTTTTTATACAATATACTCTGTAATATTTCATTGAATACGCCTGCTATATATATTATACTTTCAGAGATGTATATTTTCTTTTATTCCTTGTTATTATTATAAACTAATTTTCTCTCATATCTTTTATACCTATCAATCCAATTCTAATCTTAATATGATAATGAATATCATATTAAGATTACATCATGGTTATAGACAAATAAACCCATTAGGAGCAGGTGCAAACTACAATGACGCTGAGACATCTTTCTATATTTATCTGTGTCTGTCAACAGGGTGGTGTAACCGCTGCCTCAAAAAAACTTCACATTACCCAGCCTTCTGTCAGTCAAGCTGTGCAGGAGTTAGAAACCCACTATGGTATTTTATTATTTGAACGGTTAGGACGACGGTTATTCATCACTGATGCCGGTACACGCTTGCTGTCATATGCTAAAAATCTTGTTCATCTGAACATACAAACAGAAGAAGCAATGCGTGCGTTTACCAAAATAAATCCACTACGAATAGGAGCCAGTATAACAATCGGAGAATCCGTACTTATTGATATATTAAAAAGAGCTGCTGAAATAATTCCCCAGCAGCAGATTATATCACAAATTCATAATTCCTCTATGTTGGAAACTATGCTCCTTGACAGCAAACTTGATATTGCGCTGGTAGAAGGCAGTATTCAATCCAATTATTTAAAAAAAGAAGCCTTTATGAAAGATGAGCTTATATTCATTGCCTCACCTTATAATTCCTTAGCCGGTAAAAAAAATATCACACCATCTGATTTAGAAAACCAAACATTTTTTCTGCGTGAAGAAGGAAGTGGTACAAGACAGTTATTTGAGAACACAATGTATAATGCTCATGCAAACTATAAAGTAGGCGGCATTTATAACAGCGCGGAAACAATAAAAAAAGCCGTATCGGCTAATTTGGGGATAAGTGTAATATCGAAGCGTGCTGTACTACCAGAGTTAGAAGCAAATAAGCTGATAACTTTTTCCATTCCCGGCCTTATATTTTCCCGCTCATTTTGGATCGTTTATCATAAGGATAAATTTATAACTTCTGCTATGCAAACTTTTATAGACAGCTGTTATAAAGTAAGTCATTCACAATAAAATTCCTGTATTAAATAAAAACAATTTTAAATCTCAGAAATGTGCTTCCCATCGATAAGAATTAATGAGAAGCACTATGCCCATTAACAATCCTGCCGTACTAAAAAGGTAGGATTCTTCCAAATGGCATCCTGTTAATAAATTATTAATAATAATATTTCTTGACAATATTATTATTATTTCATATAATTTGGCTATAATTAAAAGGGAGTAACTTTAATGTTATTATCAACATCACTGCTGTTTTATCAGCTGGTAATAACGTCGAAAAGCGATTAGTGAGACTTTTAATGTACATTATCTGTGCATTAAAAGTCTTTTTTTTACAAAATTTTCTTATGATCACAATTTATTATAAATACAAAGGAGAATTTTATGGATTTTGCAACCTCACTTGGAACAATAATACTATTAGATTTAATTCTAGCTGGTGATAATGCTGTAGTTATAGCTTTAGCTTCACGCAGACTTCCCGATAGTATGCGGAAAAGAGCTATTTTCATTGGTATGGCCGGAGCCGTAGTAATTAGAATTTTGATGACTTTTTTAGCTACTTATTTGCTGACTATTCCCTATCTGCAGGCTGCAGGTGGCTTGTTGTTGCTGCCTATCGCCATAAAGCTGCTACGCCCAACTGCCAATAATGTCCAGTCTATAAGTTCTTCGGTCACTTTTATGGCTGCAGTCAGAACCATAATAATTGCTGATGCTGCAATGGGAATAGATAATGTCCTCGCTATTGCCGGAGCTGCACAGGGAAACTTCTGGCTGATTATCATTGGGCTTATCATAAGCATACCCATAATTATTTCTGGCAGTAACTTCATAGCTGCCTGTATGAATAGGCTTCCCTTTCTTGTAACCATAGGTGCCTGTATTTTAGCATATACTTCTGCATCCATGATCAATAATGATTTGATAATTGGAAATGGTCTTCTTGCTTTAAATCAATATATGCCGTACCTGCTTCCTATAATTTTTGTCCTGATAACGCTCATTTCTTCATATGTCTTAAAAAAATCGACCTGAAAAAATAAGGCACCGTACATAAACATTCTCTTTCATAAAATGTGTACCTTTTCACTTACTTATCAAATGGTCATCACTGCATTTTATGAGGTTAATGCTGTTATATACGGTAGCCTATTTTTTTTATTATTTTTTTTTCGTATCTTTTACTTTATTATTTATGATTTCTTTAAATGAAATCAATCCTTCTTGATAATCATAGATATCTTCTTTCGTCATATCCCCTGACTTAAAAAACACAATAGCATAATTTGTTTTTTCTCCAGGTATATAAGTTTCTATACGCTGGCTGGTGCTTTGTTTCAATGGTGCTTTCTTGTTATCATCATTGACATATGCATCTTTCTGGGTTACTGCATACAAAACTTTATGACCATGCAGTTTAATCAATCTTACAATAGCATAATTATTATTTTCCTTCAAGTTATTGACATATTTTTGTGTTTCTTTCGCATCAAGATTATCAAAATCAGGCATTTTATTTGTATCAAATGCATTAGTAGCAATAATCCATCCTTTTAAAATAAAATATCCATCATTACTAAAAACAAGAATCTCCCCTTTTTGTTTAGAATCTACTAAGGGAACAACTCCTAAAGGTTTTTGGGGACATTCAATACTGAAGCCATATTCTCTGCTAGTATAAGTATATGCAGCTGCCTTAGCAGGCAGTGCAGCACTAATGCTGAGAGAAATTGCAAAAAAACTAAATACTATTTTATTTTTTATATTTTCCATTTTTAATACCCTCCTATCGGCATATGGCTAATATTATAGCGTATTTTTGCAAAAAAATATAGGAATGCCAAAACATTCCTATATTTATAATGCATATCACATATATTCGTCAGGATTTTTCTTTGTATGCACTTCTTTTTTCTTTGTAAATAACGCTGCTACTTTTTCTACAACGACAAACATAACCGGGATGAGAAACATACCAAACAAGGTAGCTATAAACATCCCGCCAACGACAGCAACTCCCATGCTGTTACGTGCTGCAGCTCCTGCACCACTGGCTACCGCTAGTGGCAGACAGCCTATAATGAATGCCAATGAGGTCATCAATATCGGGCGTAGGCGCAGTCTGGCTGCTTCTAGCGCAGCTTTTAGTACCGGCATACCAGTATCAACTCTTACTTTAGCAAATTCTACAATAAGGATTGCATTTTTCGCAGCCAACCCAATAAGCATAATAACACCTATCTGCATATAAATACTATTTTGCTGATGCATCACCATTTCGGATAATAATGCCCCAAAAATTCCTGTAGGTACTGCAAATAATACAGCATAAGGCACGCTCCAGCTTTCATAAAGTGCTGCCAGGCATAAGAACACAAACACTATCGCTAACAACATAACTTGTACTGTCGTATTCCCTGCTTCTTTTTCTTCTCGGCTCTGACCTGACCAATCAATTGTAAAGCCTGTTGGTGCAACCTGCTTTACAACTTGTTCTATCGCAGCCATTGCCTGCCCGGAACTATATCCGGATGCTGGATTTCCTTGAATGGTAATGCTTTTTGCCGCATTAAAACGGGAAATAATTGCCGGTGCTGTTCCCAATTTAGGTTTTAAAAGAGTATTAAGTGGGATCAATTGTCCAGAAGATCCCTTTACATAAAGAAACCGTGTAGAATTGACATTCCCTCGATAATCAGCATCTGCCTGAAGCATAACTTTATAAGTATGTCCGAATTTATTAAAATCATTTACTGGATAACCACCATACTCAACATGAAGGGCATTGAATATATCGGTCAATTTTACACCCAGCTTCTTAGCTTTATCTCTGTCTATATCAAAATCATAATTTGGTGTATTTATTTTAAAAGTAGAATATACACCTTGCAGTTCCGGCCTTTGATTAGCAGCTGCCACTATTTTTTGTGTTATTGTATTTAATTCTTCATCGCTGTGTCCGCTCATATCCTGCAACTGCAGATTAAATCCACCTACAGTGCCCAGGCCTGGCAACGGCGGCATATTAAAAGCTAATATTGACGCCTGTGGCAGCATAAAGCCAGTCTTAAATGCAGCCCCTATCTCTGCTCCAATCTGTGTCTGTGGTGTTTTTCTTTTGCTCCATGGATCAAGCCCGATAAATAGTGTTCCAGCATTAGATTTAGAAGCACTGGAAAGAATATCATAACCCGATATCGCCATTACATTTTTAACACCAGGAATTTTTTTCAACATTGATGCATATTCATTTACTGTTCCCTTTGTCCTGTTAAGGGATGTACCTTCTGGCATGTTAACTGAAGCAATGTAATAGCCCTGGTCTTCACTAGGAACAAATGTGGACGGCAGAACTTTAAACAGCCAGCCCATAAGTCCTACTATGATAACTAAGAATATAACACAATATTTTGCCTTACCTATGAATACAGCAACTTTTTTCACATAACCACGTGTAAATTTATCAAACCAGCTATTAAATGCGTCAAAAAATTTTGCCAGCATGCCCTTATGGGCATCAGGATCATGCGGTTTCAATAATATCCCACATAAGGCTGGTGTAAGCGACAATGCCACAAATGCGGACAATCCCATTGAAATAGCGATTGTCAAAGCAAACTGCCTGTATAAAATACCTGTCATGCCGCCTAAAAAGGCAACAGGAACAAATACTGCCGCTAGTGTAAAGGCAATAGCCACTACCGGACCTGAAACTTCATCCATGGCCCGCCTGGTAGCTTCCTTCGGACCAAGCTTATCCTCTCGGATATGACGCTCAACATTTTCAATAACAACAATAGCATCATCAACAACTAGTCCGATTGCCAGGACCATGGCAAATAATGTAAGTGTATTTATCGAAAAGCCCAATACAGTAAAGGTCGCAAATGTTCCTATTAACGACACTGGTACCGCTAACAAAGGAATAAGTGTTGCCCGCCATGTCTGTAAAAATAAAAACATTATTATCATAACCAGAACTAATGCTTCGACAAATGTTTTTACTACTTCTGTGATGGATTCTCTGATATAATCAGTATTGTTAACAACTTCTTTATAAGTGAAATCTGCCGGGAAATCAAGTGATGCTTCTTGTAATACTTTTTCTACTCCGGCAACAGTCTGCATTGCATTAGCGTCATTAGTTAGTTGTACTCCTATTGCAATACTATTTTTCCCATTATATTGTGAATCTATATCATTACTACGCGGACCGGTATTAACTCTTGCTACATCCTTAAGCCTTACAAGAGAACCATCTGTATTACGCTTAATTATGACATTCTTAAACTGGTCAACTGTGCTTAAGCGGCCTTCTACTTTATTGGTATATTGGAATTCCTGGTTTTTAGGTGATGGTTCTTCCCCTATATTACCAGCAGGTGCCTGTTGATTTTGCTCCTGTATTGCTGAAATAAGATCACTTACTGTAAGTCCCAATTCAGCTAATTTATCAGGATTGATCCACACACGCATGGAATAATCCGATCCAAATACTAATAAATCCCCAACACCAGACACACGTTTTATTTTGTCCGTCAAATATACATCGGCATAATTTTTTAAAAACGTTCTATCATATGAGCCATTAGGTGAATAGAGTGCAAAAATCATTGCCATATCTGTCGAAGCCTTGCTTGTAGTTACCCCATTAGTCTGGACATCACTGGGCAGGCTAGAATTAGCCGCAGCAACCTTATTTTGGACTTTTACGGAATCAATATCACCATTTGTTCCCAATTTGAATACGACTTGCAGACGATAAGTACCATCATCACTCGAAGTGGAAGACATATAGTCCATTCCTTCGGTTCCGTTTACCTGTTGTTCTATTACCTGAGCCACTGTTTCATTTATAACACTGGCATTAGCCCCATTATAAGAAGCACTGACACGGATAGTCGGTGGTGATATCTGTGGATACTGCGCTACCGGCAGATTAAACATCGAAATAAGCCCTAATATCACTATTATAAGCGATATAACGATAGCAAAAATCGGCCTGTTAATAAAGAATCTTGCCAAAATATCTCACCCCTTACTGTTTTTGGCTGGAGTTCGCGGAAGAATCAGCATTCATATCTGAGCTATTATCAAGTGACAATCCTAATTGTTTAGCTGTAACCATTGTTACTTTAAGTGGAATACCGGCACGTAGCTTTGTAAGACCTTCCACAATAACTTTATCACCAGGATTTATGCCACTTTCGATAATTTGATAACTGCCCACTTTACTTCCCAGTTTCACAACACGCGAAACAGACTTATTATCTGAGCCTACTACCATTACAAAGGATTTATCAAGCAGTTGCTGTACTGCACGCTGCGGCACAAGAATCGCATTTTTTACTGTTTCTCCTGTGAGTTCTACTCTGGCAAACATTCCTGGCAAAAGCAGCATATTCGGGTTGGAAAATAATGCTTTTACTGTTAATGTTCCAGTATCATTACCCATTGAACGATCAATTTCCGCAATTTTTCCTTCTACCGGATATACACTGCCATCACTCAATTTTATATTGACAGGTTTTCCTATAAATTTGCCATTAAAAATATTATTAAATTTCAAATATTCATTTTCGCTCAAACTGAACTGCACATATACTGGATTAATTGCACCAAGCGTAACTAAAGTCGTATTACCCGCTGTCGCATAAATTCCCAATGCCACATCATTGACATCAAGCCGTCCTGAAATGGGCGCACGAACAATAGTATCATTAAAATCTTTTTGAGCCTTGTCGACAAGAGCTTCATTAGCTTTGACAACTTCCTCATATGCTGCCACCGTATGCTGCTGGTTTGTATATGTCTGATCTGAAATTGCATTATTATTTATCAGCTCAGCATACCGTGCCAGATTTTGCTGGGCATCACTAAGTTTGGCTTGTGATTCTGCCAATGATGCTCTCGCCTGATTTAATGCGCTGGAATAATTACCATCATCAATTTTATATAATGCCTGACCTGCTGAAACCTGCTGTCCCCCGTGAATATACTTTGCCACTACTGAACCGGAAACACGCGGCTGTATTTTCACTTCGTTAGTTCCCTTGACTTCACCCGCATATTCAAAAGAAAGCGGCGTGTCCTGTTGAATAGCTGTAATCGCTTTCACCTGAGCACCTGACATTACATTTTGTTTTTTATTTCCACACCCAAAAAGTAATGCTGTCATTGCTAAAAGGACAGTAAAAGCACAAACCATTTTGCCCCAGCGTTTTACCATCAATTATTCCCTCCATAAAAAAATACTTATTATAAAAACATTATCACAATATTATACAAGTTTATATTAAAATTAAGTTAATAATTTCTTATTTCAAAATAAACATCTATAATACTTTACCAATTTAATTTAAACTATAATTAAACCAAATTGATAGTAAATAAATATTTACTATCAATGAACATTATAGTATAGTATATTTATTGAAAAGTCAAGCTATAATAAACAAATGAAAGGAACTATAAAATGATTGATAAACGAAATATATCAGATGATTTTCTGGAAATGCTTTTTTTACTAAGACATCGCATCTTTCGCCATATTTCCATTCCTCTCCCTATAAATCAATTTGTCGTTTTATGTATTCTTACTGATGAGGGAAGTATGACTTTTTCTGAAATAGGCAAAAGATTGTCTATAATAAAACAACAGCTTTCTCCAATTATAAATAAACTCGAAGAAAATAATCTTGTTAAAAGACTACCTGATTCTAAAGACCGCCGCCGCATAAAAATACAAATGACTCCTAAAGGACGTAAATTCATTACAGAACATCAAAATAAAATCAAAGCCCATTTAGAAACCAATCTTTCTGTACTATCTGAAAAAGAAATTGAAGAATTTGGCAAATCCCTAAAGACATTAATGAAATTATTTGGTAAAATATCATTGTCGTAATAATTTTACTGTTTTGTTCTTAGAGGAGGACGTTTATATTGCAAAAGCATAAACTTGTAATCATTGGAATGGGAAATGTAGGGTCAGCTGTATTAGTTCAAGCTGTGTCGCAGCAGCTCGCAGCAGAAATTATCTGTGTTGATATCAATAAGAAAAAGGCTCATGGCGAGGCTCTTGACATGACACATGCTACACCAGCATTATGCAGCCCTAATGTTAGTGTCCGTTCTGGTGATTTTTCTGATTGTAAAGGCGCTGATATAATAATTTGTTCTGGCGGTCCCAGCATTCTTCCTGATGAAAAACTTGATCGTCTTATTCTGGCTGAGCGCAATATAAAAGTCATAACTGATATAATGACACAGGTTACTTCATATACACATGATGCTATTTTTATAATGATAACCAACCCCTTAGATGTCACTACATATCTTGCCGCTACCAGATTTGACTACGCGCCGGGCAAGCTTTTCGGGACTGGTACTACTCTTGAAACACTACGTTTAAAACGCATTATCGCTAACCACTATAATGTAAATGCCAAGGATGTCCAGGGATTCATGCTGGGAGAACATGGTAACTCTGCTTTTCCAGCATGGAGTACGATAAGTATTGGCGGTGTACGCTTACAAGATCTTGATAAATATTATGACTATGATCAGCCTTTTGATAAGGGAAAAACAGCTGACTTAGTCGTAAAAACAGCTTATGATGTACTTCTGTCAAAAGGTTGGACCAATACAGGGATAGCCATGGGTGCCTGCTATTTAGCTAAATCTGTTCTTTTTAATACACGGTGCATTACTCCAGTTTCCATGCCTTTAACAGGCGAATATGATTTATCTGATGTTGCACTGAGTCTTCCCAGTATAATTGGTGAGAATGGTGTAGAAAAACGCTTAATAATCAACTTCCCTTCCGAAGAACTGAATGCATTATATAAAAGTGCTGACAGTATAAAAACTGTTTTAAAGGGTAATAACCTGATTTAAAATTGCTATGCTTCATTTTCTTTTTCCATCTTCAAGAAGTCAAAAATCTCTAGGTGCGAAGATTTACCTTTTATAAAGTTAATACTTGTTCATGTGTCAGCACAAAAAAGCCTTATGCCGTGTAAGCTGCATAAGGCTTTTTTGTGCTAAAATAAATATAAAATAAATTTTTATTACAAGAAGGGACTCCACGTGAAAAAAATTCTAATGATTGCCACAGGTGGCACTATTGCTTCCCAGCCATCAGCGGATGGCCTTGTTCCCCGCCTTTCCGGCAATAACATAATTGCCCTGCTTCCTGCCTTAAAAGATATGTGCACTATAAACTGTCTGGAGCTAATGAGTATAGACAGTTCCAACATTATTCCCAGTGATTGGCTGAATATAGCCCAGAGCATATTAAACAATTATCTTCAATACGATGGCTTTGTAATAACACATGGTACTGATACTATGGCCTATACTGCAGCTGCTTTAGCCAATATAATCAAAAATTTGGACAAGCCAATCATATTGACCGGAGCACAAAAACCATTAGAAATGCCTAAAACAGATGCCGAAAAAAATATCATTGACTCTTTTTTAACCGCTTGCGGAGAAAAGCCAGGTGTTTTTCTTGTATTTAACGGCCTAATCCATATAGGCCATAATGTAAAAAAAATATACTCGCAAAATTTTATTGGCTTTGAAAGTATAAATGCCTTGCCGGCGGGAAAAATAATTAATAATACTATTCATTGGAATAATGATATTATCATTCCAGTACATTATGGTAATATTTCTATAGTTAAAAAATTGGAAGAAAATATATGTGTTATTAAATTAATTCCTGGATTAAAGCCACTAATATTAGACCTACTAACTAATGCTGGTTACAAGGCAATCATAATAGAAGGCTATGGTGCTGGCGGTGTTCCTAATGACAAATCCGCCAATAATTTTCTGCCAGCCATTGAACAAGCCATAAAAAAGGGAATTATTATCATCTGTACAACACAATGTCTGTATGACGGAGCGCAGCTGGACAAATATCCCATTGGTATACTTGCGGCACGATTAGGGGCAATATCAGGAAAATTATTGACAACAGAAGAACTTACCATCCGTCTTATGATTATTCTGGCTCAAACTACTGACAGAAAAATAATAAAAAACTATATTGAAAGCAACCAATAACACTATTTACCACGACAGCTTTATTTTTGATAATATTTTAACAGGCTCTGGGTTCCCTGTTCTCCCAGCCCTGCCTTTGCCAGTTTTTCTGCTTCCTGCAAAACCTGTTTTAAAACAGGCAGCTCAAGAGAAAAATTTTCTCCCGTTTCTACGCCTATTTTCATGTCCTTAATAAAATGTTTCAACATAAATCCTGGTGCAAAATCATTTTTTAAGGCATTAGCTGCCACATTTGTCATTTGAAAGCTGCCGGCAGCCCCCTTGGATATTGCCTCGAATACTTTTTTTACATCTAACCCTGCCGCTTCAGCATAGGAAAAAGCTTCACAGGCACCAGCCAAAGCTCCTGCAATGGCGATTTGATTACATGCTTTCGTCTTTTGTCCTGCACCGGCACTGCCTTCGTAAACAACATTCTTCCCCATTTTAGCAAGGACTGGCATTATATCATCACATGCTTTTTTATCTCCTCCCAGCAAAATACATAAGGAAGCATTCTTTGCTCCAGTATCTCCGCCCGTAACGGGAGCATCAATAGCAGCTATCCCCTTTTTTCTGGCTTCATCATATATTTTTTTTGCCAGCAGTGGTGATGAGGTAGTCATATCCACAACATAAGTTCCCTCATCTGCATTAGCCAAAATACCATTTTCCCCTAAATATATTTTTTCGACATCCTGCGGATATCCGACAATAGTTATTACTACATTTTTATTTCTGGCACATTCACCTGCACTGTCACACCAACGCGCCCCTTTTTGCAGTAATTTTTCTGCTTTTTCTTTTGTCCTATTATAAATACTCACTTCATAGCCGGCTTCCAGCAAATGCCCGGCCATCGGAGCACCCATAATACCGGTTCCAATAAATCCTATTTTTTTCATAAGCTTCTCCTTATAAAGGTTAATCTATTATTCCCATGTTTCTTTTTCTAATACATATATTATACCATGAATATTAATTATTTTTCTTTGTAGGTTTTTCTCTTACATTATATCTTAATATCTTAAACTTTTAACTGTAAAAAAATCCATATAGAAAAAACATACTTTATTCTATTCGGTTAACATATTTTACAATATAAATTATTTTATTTGTAAATTTTTATTGATAATTTTTTCTTAACTATGTATTATTAGACTTGATATTAATTTTTATTTCTTAGGAGGCTTTATTAAAAATACCATGGGTGATAAAAGTAAGCGTTGTACTGCCGATCTATTAGTTGAATGTTTGGAAGAAGAAGGGGTTAAATATATTTTTGGTATTCCAGGAGAAGAAAATCTAGCTATAATGAATGCTTTGGAACATTCAAAAATACAATTTATTACTGTCCGCCACGAACAAGGTGCTGCCTTTATGGCTGATGTATATGGCCGGTTGACCGGTAAAGCTGGTGTCTGTCTTGCCACATTAGGTCCTGGTGCCACAAATCTTGTTACCGGCGTAGCAGATGCCGACAGTGACGGAGCACCATTGGTAGCTATAACAGGACAGGTTGGAACGGAACGTATGCACATTACTTCACATCAATTTCTCGATCTGACAAAGATGTTTGAACCAATAACCCGTCGTACTAAAATGGTAGTTCGTCCCGATACCGTTAACGAAATTGTTCGTCTGGCTTTTAAATATGCTGAACGAGAAAAACCTGGTGCATGTCATATTGACCTTCCTGTAAACATCGGTATGATGCCCATTGAAGATAATGAACGTCCTTTACAAAAACAATATCCTATAAAAGAGTATGCTGCTGTTCATACAATTGATGAGGCTGCTGAAATGATCTCATATGCCAAAAATCCGGTTATATTAGCTGGCAGCGGTGTTATTCGCTCTCACGCAGCCAAAGAATTAACGGCATTCGCAGAAAAATTAAAAATACCAGTAATAAATACTATGATGGCAAAAGGAGCTATTCCTTTTGATAATAAATATGCTATGTGGACAATCGGCATTCCTTTTTCCGATTATCAAAATAAACTTTTAGAAAAAGCCAGTCTGGTAATTGCTGTCGGTTATGATATTATCGAATATGCCCCTTCAAAATGGAATAAAACTGGTGATCTTGATATTATTCATATTGATGCATCCCCAGCAGATATCAATAAACTTTATCAAGCCAACATTGAAGTGGTTGGCAATATTCCCGATTCCCTCAAACGTATAGCAGAACGTGCGGCTCGTCTGCAGGAACCCAAAGAAGCCCTTGCTCTACGGGAAAAAATGGTTACAGAACATGAATCATATGCTTCTGATAATTCTTTTCCCATGAAGCCACAGCGTATTTTAAATGATGTACGTAAAGTAATGGGACCTGATGATATAGTAATTTCAGATGTTGGTGCCAACAAGGTCTGGATAGCACGCCATTATAACTGTTACAAACCGAATACATGTATTATTTCCAACGGATTTGCCACTATGGGAATTGCCGTACCAGGTGCTGTCGCTGCAAAACTTGTCTATCCTAACAAAAAAATACTTGCGATTACCGGTGACGGTGGTTTTATGATGAACTGCCAGGAATTTGAAACAGCTATTCGTCTTGGTACTAACTTCGTAACTCTTATATTCAATGACTGCAGTTACGGTTTAATAAAATGGAAACAGGAGGATCATTATAACCATAGCTACGGTGTTGACTTTACAAATCCTGATTTTATAAAATTTGCTGAAAGCATGCACGCAGCAGGTTTCCGCATAAAAAAAGCAGAAGAGCTTATCCCTACTTTAGAAAAAGCTTTTAAACTTGATGTTCCGGCAATCATTGACTGCCGTGTTGATTATAGTGAAAACATGAAACTGACTAAACATCTTAATCAGCTGATGGATAATTTATAATACACCATATACTACACTGAATAATAAAAATATGGTTATCTATATAGCTCTAAAATATTGTGTTATGTAAAAAATATTTTGCATAGCACATATTTTTTTATAAAAAAAAACCTTGCTGTTAAAGCAAGGTCCTGCTACTGCAGTGTTTAAGAGGAAGTAAAACTCTATGAGCATGATCCCCTTTATATTAGCTGAAGATACAAAGGGGCTGCATACAAAAATAAAAACCCTCTTCCAGGCGAACGCCAAAAGAGGGTATAGTTATCTACAATATTTTGCAGTAATCTCCTTCCCATCGCTCGCAGGTACTTATACAAAATGTATAAACGGTGACTGTAAATTAGGTAGTTCTCCTGGCTCCACATCATCACCTTACCGCTCCTTCTCAGAATATTAAATTCCAATGGAAAACCTGCGGGGTTGCTCCGTGTTACAGTGGCGGGACCGCATCGGCCTAAAATATACCGATTTCCCTATTAAGTCATCTCTGACGCCTAATCCAACATTATTTGTTTTTTATATAATAGCACTTCAAAAAAACTTTGTCAATCTTGCAATAAATATAAATTAAAGGTATATTAAACATATTATAACAATTATTTACATAACTGAGGAGGAACAGTATGCTGGAAACATATACTAAAGACAATTTTACCGCAAAGGTTTTACAAGCAAATATTCCCGTACTTGTTGACTTTTGGGCCAAATGGTGCGCCCCCTGCCAAAAATTCGCTCCAATTATTGAAAAAATGGAAAAAAAAGCTTTAGGTAAATACAAAGTAGGTTGTATAGATGTTGATAAAGAACAGGAGTTAGTAAGCCGATATAATATTACCACAATTCCTACTATTATAATATTCAAAAACGGTCAGTCAACAGGACAAATAATTGGTGCAGTATCGGAAGAAGATCTATGCCATATGATGATCAATGATTAACACTCTATATTACCTTCCCATTTTTATTCAACATAAAGGATATCAACAATATGGAAAATTTAAAAATTACAATAAAAGCTGGTCTATTGCAAACCATACTGGCAAAATACCAGCATAAGGAAAAATTTCTTGCTTACTGCAAAACCTGCAGTAAATATGAAAACCGCTGGTCGTGTCCACCTTTATCTTTTTCTCCTAATGATTATCTGCAGCCATATACTTATATTTACTTCATTGGTATTCAGCTTTTTTATGATAAACAGACTATTGCTGCTGCTGATACCAGTGAAAAAATAACTGCTGTTTCCCTGGCAGCTACTAAAAAAATAAAAAAACAAGTAAGTACTATATTATTAGCTGCGGAAAAACATTTTCCAGAAACATTATCCCTTTCTTCTGGTGGCTGTGATTTTTGTTGCCGCTGTACTCGTCCCCAAAATGAGCCTTGCCGTAAACCAGAAAAAATGCGTTATTCTCTTGATTCTTTCGGTATAGACTTAAGTGCCATAACAAAAAAATTTCTAAACATTTCATTACTATGGAACAGCCAAAAACTACCTGCTTATCATACATTAGTTCACGGGTTATTGACAAAAAAAACCATAAATGAAATAGAATTGCAAAATATGTTTGCCCAATATAAATAATTATATATAAAAATTAGTTATTATTTTACAAATAGGCACTAATGTGCTAAAATTATTAAGTCAGTTACGCGGGCGTAGTTCATTGGTAGAATGTGAGCTTCCCAAGCTTAAGAGGGGGGTCCGATTCCCCTCGCCCGCTCCATAGGAAATCCAAAGCTTCACGGCATTTTGCTGTGAAGCCTTTTTTTGTTTATTTACTTTTCCAGTTAAATGGCATTCGTATTTTAATTATAAAAATCATGACCATATACCCTATCGCTGACAACAAAGATTTATAGCGTCAATAATATTTATTTAAGAATGACGTGCACTATTACTTAATATGCAAGACTTCGCACAATATTATTAAAATAATAATTTTTGAACCAGCAAAATAATCGGTACAACAAATAATCCCGGTAAAAAATTAATAACTTTAAACTTGCTTAATCCCGCCATATTCAACCCAATAGCCAATATCAGTAAACAACCCGTGCAGTTTATTTCAGCAATCAACCTATCAGACAGATATGGTGCTATATAAGCGGCCATAACAACTATAGTTCCCTGAAACAGGAAAGTGAACAAACCTGAACCCATGACTCCGATCCCCAGTGTTGCCGCCAACATTATCCCTGAAATAAAATCCAGCAGTGATTTAGTATAAAGCATCGTATAATTCCTGCTTAACCCAGCATCCAAAGAACCAACAATGACCATTGCCCCCACATTCATAATTAAACAGGCTGTTATAAACGCTTCTGCTGTTTTTGCTGAATCACCGTTATCACGAAAATGTGACATTACACGTTCTGCAAACCTATTTATTTTCCCATCTAAATCTATACTTTCACCAATGAATATTCCTATTACTACTGCCATAATGAGCAATAAAATATTCTGTTCTTTTACGGCCCCTTGTATTCCGATTATAATGGTGCAAAGTCCCAGTCCCTTCATTAAAGCATCTGCCACCGATTGGGGTATTCCTTTACGCAATAGCAGCCCTAGTATACTCCCCAAAATTATTGCGATTGTATTAATAATAACAGCTGTCATTTTTTTCCTCCTAAAACAAAAAAGGACAAGACTGTAGTTTCCTACTATCTTATCCGGTACATATCATACCCTCCGATTAATATACTTTATTATACAGCATCGCTAAAAACATGACAATTCATTACACTACCTTTATCTTTTCCAGCAATAAATACTTTTTATTTTTTAATTCATATTTTCTTACTATTAATTACAACTTAATATAATTAACTAAAGCATATATTTTATATACGTATTTCAAGTAATTTAAAAAAATAGTTAAACTCCGAAAAATCATAGCAGAAAATATTGTAATTTATTTTGGCAGAGTATATACTATCACCATAACAGACAAAGGCGCCTGTATACAGCGTTTTTCGTCTGTTATTTTTTTTATAAAACAACAGATGAATACACTAAAAAAGTACTGACAGCTGCATTTTATTTTACTTACTCCATAAGATTATGTATTAAAAAGTAATACAAATATTCTTCTTAAAAGGATTAAATTACCATTGATAAATTTATTTTAGAGAAAGCAGGTGTTATAATGGATAAAATAGAAGATATCATTCTTCGTCATTCAAAACGCGGCATGCAAAAACTGCGTCCACATATGGATATAGATTATTGCCGCCTGGCAGCAGAAGAAATTCTCTCCTGGAAACGCGGTATTATCTTTCTAACCACCGGCTTTTATGTTGCCGGGTTTCCTGAAACAGACGGACCAGCTGGTACGGCCGTATTAGCCAGTGCTTTACGTGAAATGGGCTTCCATCCAGTAATTGTTACCGAATCTGCTTACGCAGGATTATTCACTATCCGGGACTTTGATGTCGTCCCTGTCGATATTGGTAACGGGGAACAATATTGTAGGCAGTTAGTCAGGGATTATCAGCCTGTAGGCATGATTTCAGTCGAGCGCTGCGGCCTAAATACACGAAATGATTATGAAAATATGTGTGGTATTTCTATCCGTGAACACAATGCCCCGGCAGATATCCTGTTTCGTATTGCCCCGGAATTCTTCATAAAAACCATTGGAATAGGTGATGGCGGCAATGAGATTGGCATGGGTGTATTGGCTGATATCATTGAAAGAGAGCTAAACCTAAGTCCTTGTAAAGTAGCTGTTGATTTTTTGGTGATTGCCAGTGTCTCAAATTGGGGTGCTTATGGTATTGCAGCATATCTATCTATATTGAACAGAAAGCTGCTTATGCCGCAGTATCCCTGGATAGCTTCATATATAGCTGAAACCGTAACTATCGGCAGCATTGACGGTGTCACGCATGAACGTGTTCCCCATGTTGACGGCTTTGATGAAGGAATAGAGCAAGAAATCGTAGATGCACTGATTGACAAAGTACAATTAAACTTATACAGCTGATATAACAACCAGTATACTTATATATCAAGGAGAGAATATCATGAAGAATCTTGGCTATTACAACGGAAAATTTGATGAATTAGAAAAAATGACTGTCCCCATGAATGATCGGGTACATTGGTTCGGTGACGGAGTTTATGATGCAGGGCCTTGCCGAAACTATAATATTTTTGCCATAGATGAACATGTTGATCGTTTTTTTAATAGTGCTGCATTGCTTGACATAGTAATGCCTCTTACAAAACAGGCCTTAAAGGATCTTCTACAAGAATTAGTCCGTAAGCTCGACACCGGAAACCAATTTGTCTATTATCAGGTTACTCGCGGTACCGGAATCCGCAACCACGTATTTACACCAGGAAAAGGTAACTTATGGGTTACCCTGGTTCCCGCTGAAATATCAGATGGAACAACTCCAATACAAGTTATTACCGAACCGGATACCCGCTTTTATCATTGCAATATCAAAACTGTAAACTTGATTCCATCAGTGATGGCAGCAGAGCATGCCAAACAAAAAGGGTGTAAGGAAGCTATTTTTTATCGTCCAGGCGGCCGCATCACAGAATGTGCCCACAGTAACTGTCATATTATCAAGGATGGTAAGCTATATACAGCTCCAACAGATGAGCTTATACTTCCAGGCATTGCCAGAGCACATCTTATCCGTAAATGCAAAGAGCTAGGTATAGGTGTAAGTGAAACACCGTATTATTTAAAAGACCTTATGAATGCTGAGGAAATCCTAGTCACAAGTTCTAGCAACTTCTGCTTACGCGTTGATTACATTGATGGGCAAAAAGTTGGCGGTAAACAGTCAGCGTTATTTGAAAAAATCCGTAAAACCCTGCTTGACGAATTTCTGCAAGCAACAAATTGAAAAATGTATTTATGTATATTACAATATGAAAATTATATAATAATTAATTTTTTTATACAGAAAAGAGGTACTTAAAGATGGATTATAGTTATTCTAAACCATCAGAAGTAAGGGCCCTTATTCATGATGGCAAGATAACAGGTCAGACATCTGGCATGTGTGATGGCTACGCACAAGCTAATCTGGTTATTCTGCCCCAGGATATTGCCTACGATTTTCTTCTGTTCAGCCAACGCAATCCAAGACCATGTCCGCTTCTTGAAGTAAGTGATACAGGATCAAGGCTGCTGCATCAGATTGCAGAAAATGCTGATATTGCCCAAGATTTACCGAAATATCGTGTCTATAAGCACGGTGAACTAACCGGAGAATACACTGACATTGTAGATTTATGGCAGGATAATTTTGTCAGTTTCCTAATCGGCTGTAGTTTTTCCTTTGAAGGTGATCTGCTTGAAGCCGATGTTCCCGTTCGTCATATTGAGGAAAAGCGAAATGTACCAATGTATAATACAAATATTCCCTGTGCATCAGCGGGTATCTTCCATGGGAATATGGTTGTTTCAATGCGGCCTATTCCTTATTCCCTTGTGCCAAAAGCTGTATTGATTACCGGACAAATGCCCAAAGTCCACGGTGCCCCACTTCATATCGGCAATCCTGAAATTATTGGCATCAAAGATATCGCGCAGCCTGATTACGGCGATCCTGTCACGATTAAACCGGGAGAGGTTCCTGTATTTTGGCCTTGCGGTGTGACTCCGCAAAATGCTATCATGCAATCCAAACCTGAACTAGTAATTACACATGCACCCGGACATATGTTCATAACTGATATAAAAAATATCAACCTAAAATATTGATTAAAGGGGAATGTCCTAATTGTAAAGCCCAGCATGACAGAAATATAAATGCCGCCATAAACATTCGCAATGAAGGATTAAGAATATTAAATATAACAGCGTAATAACATATATAAGAACCGTAGGAACTGCGGGGATAGCCTGTGGAGATAATATAAGACGTGCTTTTGGCGCAACTATCCGTGAAGCAGGAACCCCGCGACTTTAGTCGTGGGAGGTTCAGTACTATAAATATACCCTTTTAATTATAACTCACAAGACTCAGACAATAATATTAATTATACCAGTTAATATAAATATATAAAAAGGCTGTCTTTTATCCAATCTTTTAAGGAATGGACAAAGACAGCTTTTTGCAATCTACACTACACATTGACAAATCCAAAATAGAAATTTTTCTTATAATTTCAATATTATAAACTATATTTTTTAATCCTTTAATTTTACAAAATATTATGGGAAAAACCATGATTTTAATCAGCATAACAAAACTACTTTATTTTTTTTCACAGCGATATATAAATGCCGGAGGAAAATTTAATATTTCAAAATCAAGTTTTATTTTTGAAAACTTTTCGTGCAGACTAGGATACATCTGTAACGAATACTGAAATGCAATAAATTTTCCACCTTTTTTTAAAGAGAACATCACTTCATATATTATTTGTTCTCTTAATTTTTTATTAAACATTGCAAAAGGAAGACTAGAAATAATACAGTCAACTTTTTTTAGTCCCAAATTTTGTAAAATAAATGATAAATTTTCTGCTTGTTCCCCAAAAAATAATTTTGGAAAATGATTTTCCAGTGATTGTCTCATTAAGCTATTTTGCTCAATAATAACAGCTGCGCAATTTTTCTTTTTATGTTGGGCAATATATTTAGTAAAAACACCTGTGCCTGCGCCTAACTCGACTATGCTGTCAATTTCATCCCATGATAGGGATTGTAACATTTTTCTTACCAAAAAATTTGAACTTGGTATAATGCTACCAATTTTTGTTGGTTTTTCGAAAAATTCCCGTAAAAAAATATTATAATTTACCATTTATTGATATCTTTCTTTATGCAATTCAAATTTTGACAAATATTAAATCTAGTCAAATTACCTGATAGATAATATGACAAATTGCCAAACCCAATACCCAAAATAATTCCAGCTAATATATCACTTGGATAGTGCATAAATAAATAAATTCTGGAAAAACTAATGCCCGAAGCTAAAACTAGAGCAATAATTCCCCACTTCTTTTTTAATCCTTTAAACAATATCGTAGCTGCTGCAAAAGAAGAAAATGTGTGCCCAGATGGAAAAGAAAAATTATTAGTAGCAGGAATATTTATGAGCATTGGTACCCAAGGATACTCGATGCATGGACGTACACGCATTATCATATGTTTTAAAATTATATTTCCAACAACTAAACTAAATCCTAAACTAATAAATATTCCTACACTAATTTTCCGCCCCTTTCCGCCCCTTTTTTTAAAAAATAGTACAATTCCAAGTAAAATCCATATTATTCCAAAATTTCCGATAGTAGATAGTCCTATCATTATAGGTGACAGTATACTTATTACTAAATGATTCTGAACAAAAAAAATTAATGTTGTATCTAAGTTAAGAATATTTTCCATATATAATTTTGCCCTCTTTCTTTTATTGTTTTAGTATAGTGGTTAAATATAAACAATTTTTAAACAAGAAAGAAATTTTTTATAAAACTGCATCTCGATATATGACACCTATTATTATGGGACATTCTACCACATTTATTAGAAAAATAATATCATATAAATATAGATAAAAATGAATCTATTTATGAAAACGATATCCAGCTCCCCATACAGTTTCAATATAAAAGGGGCTAGATGGATCTGGTTCAATTTTTTCCCGTATGCGATTTATATGTACCATGACAGTTGCTGTATCACTCATAGCCTCAAGCCCCCATACTCGTTCAAATAAGCTATTTTTACTAAAAACTATACCTGGATTTTTTGCTAAAAATACTAACAATTCAAATTCACGATTTGTCAGTATAACTTCTTTTTCCGATAAATATACCCTATGTGTTTCAAGCTGTATTTCTAAGTTACCTGTTTGTAGAATTTTTTGTTGATTTTTACAATTTTTTTCTCCCGTTAACTGTTCATAACGAGAAATATGTGCTTTTACTCTAGCAACTAATTCTCCAGGGCTAAATGGTTTTACAATATAATCATCTGCCCCTAAACCAAAGCCGCGAATTTTATCTATATCTTCTCGTTTTGCCGATATCATAAGAATAGGTATTTTTTTTACTTTACGAATTTCACGACAAATTTTAAAACCATCTATACCTGGTAACATAATATCTAAAAGTATAATATTATAAACATTTGACAATGCCTTTTTTAATCCTTTTGTTCCATTTTCTGCCATGTCAACAATAAATCCACTGGCTTCAAGATAATCTCTTTCTAGTTCAGCAATTCCATTATCATCTTCTATGAGTAAAACTTTTTTCATTTTTCTCCTCCAAAATTGGCAATAATATACAAATAGTTAAACCTCCACCAGGAGTTTGTTCTGCCCAGATTTCTCCCTTTAGACTGGAGATAATCTGTTTTACAATTGCTAATCCCAGCCCACTTCCCTTGGCTACATTTGTTCGCGCCGGATCAGTACGGTAAAAGCTATCAAAAATTTTCGGAAGTTCTGTATCTTTTACCCCTAAACCGTCATCAGAAAAAGAAATTTTAACTTTATCTGCTATTCGTATTAAATTTAATTTAACATGGACAGATTTATTACTTTTATATTTTATGCTATTTTCAATTAAATTTTCTATAACACGTTGAAATTGTATACGATCAAGCCGTACGGGCAAATTGTTTTTTTCTGCTAAAAATAATAATTTTACCCCACGTTCTTCTAAAAGCTCTCTTTTATCTGCCGCAAAATCCGCAAAATAAGAATACATTTCTACTATTTCAAAATGAAAGGGTATACTACCTAAATCTAATTTAGAAAATAAAAATAAACTTTTCACCAAATTTTCCATTGTACAAGCTTTTTTATAAATCATCTCTACATAATGACGTTGTTTTTTATCAGTTTGCGCTATTCCTTCTAAAATACCACTTGCATATCCTTTAACTGAAGTCAAAGGTGTTGATAAATCATGAGATATCCCAGCAATTAGTTCTTTACGATTTTGTTCGTATCGTTCTTGTGTTTCTCTGGCAATTTTTAATTCTTGGCGCATACGATCAAAAGCCTGACAAGTTTCTCCCAATTCATCTTGTGTCTGAACTACCATTGGAGCATCTAAATTACCCTTTTGAATTTCGTTGGCCGCAAAACGCAACGTAGATAATGGATCGAGAATCTGCTTTGCAAGCAGTTTTGATAAATAAATACCCGTTGCAATAATTATGAAAACAGCTATACCTAAAAAAATAATAATAGCAGTTCCCCATATGATAGTAATAATCGTTTCCCATATATTTTTTGTATTATATGTCCAAATAGGTTTTTTCGTTACAAATGGTATGGTTCCTGTGGCTAAAATAGTTATTCCATTATGCAACGATTTATAGCAAAAAGTAAAATCTTTATCCGTCCATAGCATTATTGAATGTCGATCGCCACATTTTTCTTGTACGCTTATTTGTAATGCTGTACTATCTATATTTGGTGTTTCGTAAATAATTTTATCACTTTTTAATATCATTGTATTAATACCTTGTGATTCAAGAATATGGCAGTCTTCTTCTAATTCTTTTATATCAGGATGTCCTTTTTTTTCCGATTTAACCTGCAATGAATTTACTGCATATTGAATGGAAAGTGCTGGCCCTTTTTCTGGCCATAGCAATGTTAGTTCACGCTGCTGAGCAATCCCAGAAAAATGAAATCCAGCTAAAACCAACATTACAATAACGATTAATAAACATATTGGAATAAAAACCATTATAAAATTAACAAATAATAATCGTTTTTTTACTGAAATATCACGTATTTGCATATTTTTCCTTTCTCTCATAGTAACTCTTTTTTATTATACTTGATAAATATAAACAAAAGTTAAATTTTCAAAGATTAATATATTATAAACGATTTATTAATTTTCTTAGAAAGACGAACAAAAAAGCTGCACTACACTAACTAATATAATACAAAATGTTTATCTTTTTAATAAATGGCAGTGCAAAATAATGATATAGTAAAAGAGGTGAACTCTTAAGAATTCACCTCTTTTACTATATCATTTTAACATATTCCAATGTTGGATATGCAGCTTAATGCTGGAACTTGCGAACTAAGCGTTTGAAGTCACGTCCACGCTGCGCCATCCCATCATACATGTCAAAGCTGGCACAAGCCGGTGAAAGCAACACAACCTGCGGTACATGAGCCAATGAGTGAGCAATGGCAACAGCTTTTTCCATAGAATAGCCAGCTTCATGGATATGAACTTCTTCAATGCCCTGCTTTACAGCTGCTTTATGAAAACGTTCTGAAGCATTACCAAGCAGGATAAGCTCATCTACGCGTTCCTTGACAAGCTGCATAAAATCCGTTAAATCAGTCATTTTATCATCTCCGCCGGCAAGCAGAACAATATGTGCCGGGAAAGTTTCCAGTGCCTTAATTGCCGAATCAGTATTAGTAGCCTTAGAATCATTATAATAAGGAATACCATCAATTGTAGCAAAATATTCAATACGATGCTCCACTCCGCGAAATGATTCTAAAACAGGAATCATTTTTTCTGGTTTACAGCCCGCTAAAAAAGCCATAGCACTAGCTGCCAAAGCGTTTTCTACATTATGAGATCCTTTTATCCCCAGATCATTTACTGTACAGAGAGGCCAGCATTGATTATCCCAGCGAATAACAAGGGTATCGCCCTGCAGGCAGGCCCCCTCCTGCAGTTCTTCTTTACGGCTAAAGAAACATACCCGGGCTTTTGTTCGTTCAGCCATTGAGCGAGTCCTTTCATCATCATAGTTAAGAACAAGGAAGTCATCATTTGTTTCCTCATGGAAAATGCGTTCCTTCATCTTCTGATAAACTTCCATCGATCCATGCCGCACAATATGATCCGGTGTTACATTAAGTACTGCGGATACATGTGGATGGAAGTGATTTGTTGCTTCTAATTGATAGCTGGATATTTCTGCTACGATGCCGCCATTACTGCCGATACGTAACGCTTCATCTGATAATGAAACACCTATATTACCGCCTACGCCTGTTTTATCTTTACCATACATTGTTGCAATCAATAATCCCAGCAAAGTAACAGTTGTCGTCTTGCCATTTGTCCCAGTAACCGCATAGAAAGGTGACTGCGCCAGATTCTGAGCCAGTTCTATTTCACTAATAACCTGTATTCCACATTGCAATGCTTTTTTAACAAGCGGTGTACTTATTGGCACTGCTGGTGACACTATTATAAGATCAACATCTGTTAATAATCCATCTTCCTGTTTACCAAAAAACAGTTTAATTCCAGCAGCACGAAACTTCTTAAAATCATATTTTAATTCTTGTTCTGGTTTGGCATCAGACAATACAACATCAGCCCCCAGCTTTCGTCCAATCATTGCAGCGGCAAAACCGCTGACACCAGCCCCAATAACTAATATTTTTTTACGATGAAAATTCACATCGATAGCCCCCTTAAAATAGTAAAATTACATCTGTAGATAAGACTATACTGCATAACAAACACACGCTGCCTTTTATATTGGTATCGCCTCATTCCATAACCATCATAATTTAATCATCACAACAATTAAATTATGATAAAAAGATCTACTGAATATCAACATCACGATGTTCAATTACTGTCGAAAAAACAATAAGCGTTTTCGTTTTTCCAAAACGTTGAAGCTTTCCAATGAACTCATCCAATTTATCGGTACTAGAAAATAAAACTTCTAAAAGCATAGAATAATCACCAGTGACACAATTGCATTCAATAACACATCCCTGACTGCGAATAAACGGATAAAATGTTTTTTTGTCTGTGAGGTCGACTTCTACATTAATAAATGCCTTTATGCAGTAACCAAAGGATTTAGGATTAACGCAGGCATAAAACCCCGTAATATATTCCGCATCCATCAGTGTCTTGATACGCGCAGAAACAGCAGGTGATGAAAGAAACACTACTTTGGCAATTTCTTTTAGCGATATTCGGGCATTTTTTTGAAGCATTTGTATAATTTTCAAATCAATGTGGTCAAGTTTATTATTTTTCATAAAGCCTCACAATACTTTATTTTCTTTTGGCAACAATTCAATTAACTGGGTCATATATAATTATTGCCTTATTATAACACATTTTTTGCGTTATAAACCATTGTAAATTTATTTAGTCCCCTTAATTATGATAAATATGATGCTAAAACGTAAGCAATCAATCAAATGGTGTATAGAAAAAATGCCGCTAATCCTGTATTCTACATACAAGGACTAGCGGCATTTTTATAACTTTATAATTATTGACTACAGTTATTTTTTATTTCGTCACTCCATGGCAGATAATTTTCTATCAGCGCAGGATTATGAATAATTGGCTGGTTAGGCAGCTTTTTAAATATGTATTCAAGATATATTTATATGTATCTATTTTATTTGCTTTGCAGGTTTCTATTATGCTGTATACTGCGGCGCTTGCTTTGGCTCCTTTGGGCGAACCGGAAAACAGCCAGTTTTTCCGGCCTATGGTAAATGGACGGATGCTGTTTTCTGCTAGGTTATTGGATATGTCACAATGACCATTTTCTAAGTAGGTCTGCAATTTTTGCTGGTTGTTTAGGGCATAGTTTATTGCTTTGCCTAGTTTTGATTTTGGCAATATTTTATTTTTGTTTATTTTAAGGTATGACCAATAGGCCTCTAGCAGCGGTTTTTCTTGCTGGAGACGTTCTTTTTGCCTGTTTTGTATGGGTTCTTTTATTAATAGTTTTTCTATGGCAAACAGTTTATTTATTTGTTTTATGCTTTCTTGTGCTATTGTCCCGGAAAGTTCATCAGTGTCAGAAGGTATTGCTTCAACGAAGTATCTTCTGGCATGGGCCCAGCACAGACAATGTTTTATGTTTTCTACTTTTTCATAGCCAACATAGGCATCAGTGTGCAAATACCCGTTATATCCTTGGAGAAAGTTTTGGGCATAATCGCCTTTTCTTCCTGGCTGGTATTCGAATATCCGGATGTTATGTATTGGGTCATATTTACCGCTGCTATACAGCCACATATAGGATTTTGCTGTGTTTTTACGGTTTTTTTCGCCCATTACCTGTACTGTTCATTTTTTCGGCAAGTGCGGCATTCAAATGTTTCCCGGTAAATGTCTATTACTTTACCCATTCACCCACAGTCAAATTGGTAGGTGTGATAAAACTGCCTTTATTAATTTCGTTTATCTGATCTATTAAATATACACGAGCCTCTTTTTCGCCATCAAATCTCTTTTTATGGCGTTTTCCTAGGGCATCAAAAAAAGATGCTACCCATTTTTGTCTAGATTCCTCAAAATAGACAGAATCTTCTCCGTGCGTTCTTTTTGTAGGCATTTTATCACCTCACTCATGTAATATTTTCACTTAAAAGATATTCTTTATTCTTTGCCGCTTCAAAAATTTGATTATTTAAATTATCCATGATTTTTAATATCTCTGTTAAAGTTTCGTAATATTCATCAGCGTCTACATTCCATCGTTCTCCATGAACAATTTTATGACGATTACTTAATAAATCTGCATCTATATAATTAACCTTTGTTTCATAATTAGTAAAATTTAAAGATATACTTTTCATTATTTCTCTAAATATCTTCGAGCTAGGATTACTTTCAGTTGAAATATCAGGTTTTCTTATATGAAATTTTTGTGAAAGTAACTCTAACATATTATTTATAAGTATTGTATGCGTTGATGTTTTTTCTGTTTTTCCCGCTTCTATTATTTTATTTTTACATTGTAATGCAAAAAAATTCTTTTTTAAATCTTTGTTACAAATATTTTGATTGCTAATATATATAACATAATAATTAGCCGCTGTTCTCAAAAAGCCTTCAAAATGCGCTGAAAGGAGTGCTACTCCTGCACGTATCAATGTAGGATTATTTGTTGTAGCAATATTTTGCTTCATATATATTAATTCTCTTTTTCTCCAAGATAAATCACTAGATAATTTATCTTGCAAATCTTCCAAAGTATTAATCTTCATGCTTAAACCACTGTCTACTAAAGTTTACTAATTGAAAAATTCTTTGTACTGGTCTTACACCATGCTTGGTAGCTTCCTGAAATTTTTCTTCACTATATAAGTTTTTAACTTTTTCTTTTAAAAGTTCTTCATTTTTTTCCCAATAAGAAATATTTTCATATATGCCTGGTACTATTGCTTCGAAAGATGCATCGCTAAATGCTCCTGAAAATTTATCATTACTATATTTTTTAAAAGCATTTCTACCAAATAATTTTTCTAATATATCAAATGTTCGTTTAAAATTACTTTTAAATTTATCCTTATCAATCTCATTATTTGCTGCTAATTTTTCCATTTTTTCTGTAATATACTTTGAAATATTTTTTCCTTCATCTTTTCTATCAAAAGTATCTTGATTAAGATTAATATAAATTATAGTTCTCACAATCATTTCAATATCTTTTCGTTCATTGGCCTTATTCTCTGATATTGCCACACATTTAGAAAAACTATCATATTCGTTTAGTTCTTCTAACAATAAGTATAATGGTCTATTGATCATAATCAGGATACAATTTCTAATTTCCTGCGGTGATAAATGAGTTCCCCCTGTATTTAACCGCTGAAACAATTCATATTTTGTTTGATCTGAATTATCTTTCTCTTTTATTATCGTGAAATTCAATTTTTCTCGTTTAAACTCTATACGCTGAGTTGAATTAAAACGATTATCATCATTCCAAATGACACTTTCTAATGATGGAAGAAATTTAGTCGCTTCTAATACCAATGGAATTAATTTATTACCATCTGAATCTTTCAATAATCCCATAAATTCTAATATAGTAGATAACCGTTGTTGTCCATCGATAACGTCCCATACTCCAGAAGTTTTTTGTGCAACAAAAATAGGCGGAATAGGAATACCTAATAATATTGATTCTATTAGTTTTGTTTTTTGTTCATCGCCCCATCTATAAAAACGTTGAAATTCTGGATGAATCTCCAATTCTCCATCACGATAAAGATTTGCTATTTCTCCAATTGACATTGCATAAGAATCTATAGTTATTTCCTGTCTTTTTCTCTTTATTTCTTCTTCTAAACTCATACCGTTATTCTCCTTATAAATCAATTTCTCGGTCCCATAAATCTGTCACCATTCATATGTATCATATGTTCTGGCATTTCAGCCAACCATACTTCTGTATCCCATGCCAAAGAATCTACAAATTTTTTATATGTTTTAAAATCCCAAAATGCTGTAACAAATATTTTACCAGCTGTCACATTTTGCGTCATAAGCTTAATTTCTTCTATTCGTTTTGGGTCCATGGGGCCAACAGACGTAACTGCCTCAATAAAATATATCCAATTTTTATCTTTGCAGTACAATACTACATCTGGCATTTTGTCATGCTGCGTTATTTCAAACCCTAATTTTTTCAAGACTGTTTCATTTTTAACCAAATCTTTTTTTATAGTGTCCCCTACATACAAGCACTCTGAACCACCTGCAAATCGTGGCGCAAATTCTTCTATAATAGCCTTTTGTAACTCATTATGTTTTCCCGGAGAAAAAGTAAGTTCAATATTATTAATGTTAACTGGCATCTTTTCCCTTTTCTTTTTTGAAGCATACACATTAATAAGCTTTTCATGTACTAATGAAAAATCATTAAAATTATTCTCCCATAATTCACTCTTAAATGATTTTATTAGCGTTAACGTTTCCGGTGTTAAGCGATACCTATAATTAGGACTATTTGTTGGTTTCCCATTATCTTCTATAACAGCTGCTCTTCTAAAATGATGTAAAGCTTGCTTACGAAATGTCTCTCTACTATTTTCAGCATAAGTCATATCATAATGACTATTAGTGAACTGTATAATATCATGTATTCTAAACCATTCATTGGTTGCCATATTCCAATCATCGGATTTTTTTATTTGTGCCAATGCCAACAATGTGTAACAAGCAATATCAGCTTGCTGCCGCTCAGGCATACCTATTGATTCAAGAAACTTTCTCGCTTCTTCTATTTTGTTCATTAAAAAAACTCCCTAGAATTTTATCACAATTTTCTTCTGTTAAATCATTGCTTTTAATAAGTTCGTTTCCTAGTTCTTCAATTTCATTGATTGTTGGTACTGGGATAGAATTAACTTCAGTAGAATTAACCTGTGTAGAGCCATTTAAAATTCTGTAATACATATCATATGCAGTTGAGTTAAATAAAACATAAAGCCCATATACAACACTTTCTGATATGTTATGCTCTTTATTATCAATGAAATTTAGCTTATTTTGCGTACTGATCAATTCATAAAATGGAAACTCATGTGCTAAGTATATTCCACACTGCAGTCTTCGGCTTTCTTCTTTTGAAGTAAATCTTTTAACAAATAGATAATTCCTATTTGGCTGCAACAATCCTGCCTTATCAGTAAAAACATACTCCCCAGTTTTATTTATAGGAAATTCCACTCGTCCAGCCTTTAGATGCTGTGCATAGAATAATGGTACAGTACCTTCTTTAGGTTCATCACACAGTAATTCTCTATTTCTAAAATCAACTGTTAATCCTGTATGCATCTTCAACCCAATACTTGGCAGCGTATCTTTTAAACATCTAAATTTTTCAAGAAGCTTCAATTCTTTTTCATCAGTAATAAGATACACATAATAATCTTTTCCAGAAACTGCTATATTATAAGGCACATTAATAACTTTTACATCATCAAAACTATTATTGGCAGAAGATGTCACCGCTATATTCCCATCATGATTTATACATTTTTTTATTTTTATTATCATGGTTTCTTGAAGAACATTTTCATTTTTAAATACTTTGCTTCTGCTAATAAATAAATGTATATGCTCTATAGTACAGTTGTTCAAAAAATATTCACGAAACTTTTTAAAATAAGCTCCTGATGTCCATGAACGTGGTATTATATATACCATTTCGCCATTGTCTTTTAAGTTATAAAGAGCCATTGTAGCAAAAAGAAAATACATATTAGGAGCACCATAACAAACATCTGGTAACGCTGCTGCTTCCGGGGCTTCCTTTGGTAATTTCTTATAGGGCGGATTTCCTATAACGATATCATATTTTTCTACCGAATCTTCATATGCCAGATTACCTTCTAATCCTAAATACTGGTTTGTAATATAGTTTTCTGTAATAACCCTGTAATTGAATTTAAAGCTCACCTTTTCGTGTATATATGCTAAATTAGTTTGTAATAAACCTAATATTTTTTCATCATTTTCATAACAAGTTAATTCTACAGTATGTATACTATTATTTTGTAATCGTTCAATTAATGCCGCCGATAAAATCCCCGAACCTGTTCCAGCATCTAGTATAGTTAATTTATCCACGTTATTTGGTATATCATATAAACCTGCCATAAATACAGCCGTTTCTTTACTCGTAAAAAATTGGCCATACTTCTTCCGCTCAAGTTTTGGCATTTCTTTTATATATAAATTAGTTTGTTCTACTATATAATCTAACATATCAATTTCCTTTAAACTAATATCATAAAATAAAAAGCCGGACCACAATTACTAAAGTGAACCCCTTTGTCAAGACAGATTTTTTATAAAAATAAGTTATGTTTTTGAAAATTAAATTTTATAAATATCACCTGCCAGATGTGAAATATATTTCCTGTGGGGTATTATAATTCAGGCTTTGATGCAGCCGTTTTTCGTTGTAATATTTCATATATTCATTGATGCCGATACGAGCTTCTCTTGGAGATCTATATTCTCTCGGATACACATTCTCATATTTTACGGTACGCCATAAGCGTTCAATGAAAATATTATCATAGGCACGTCCACGGTGATCCATGCTTATTTTGCAACCAGCATCAATAAAAATCTTAGTGTATCGCGGACTGGTAAAATCGCTGCCTTGATCACTGTTCATAATCGTTGGGGTTCCTATCTGTAAAACAACTGATTTTTTGTCTTAATTTATGGGTTCATTATATATATCCATATGCAGCATCCCTGCCTATTCGTTATCATTCTTTTTATATTTTTTTGGTGTGAATTTTTCTTTTGCCTTTTGCTTTGCTATTACCGCTGATACTTTTAAGCTTTGGGCAATTAATGCTCTAGTCTCATCATCTAGTTCTTCATCACCATTATAGAATGCAACCGCTTCCTTTCCAGCTAGATCGTTTACTAATGCATCTAAAATTTTACTAATATCTTTTTTGTCTTTTTTATTTAATTTAGGTAAATTTTCATTTGATAATTTATCATATTCATCTGATTCACGGCCAAGCAAATAGTCTGTGGAAACATTAAAAATTTCTGCTAATTTAAGAATTATATCACTTGGTGGCGTCCGCTGCCCAAGCTCATAAAACGAAATCATCTTTGGTGTTAAACTAAGAAGATTTGCTAATTCTTTTTGTGTTAAATTTTTTTCAGTACGTAATTCTTTTATCCTTTTGGAAATCATAATTATGCACCTTTCTAAAAATCTGAACAATAAGTTATTTTTATATAATACTACATTTAGTTTTAAATTCCTGTTAACAATGTACTAAAAGTACTGTACTATTAGTACATAAGGAGGTACTAATATTAATAACTTAAGAATCATAAGAGAAGAACAATCTTTTACAAAAAAAGATTTAGCAAATGCTGTAGGGGTAACGGAACGATACATTTCCTTTATTGAACAGGGAACACGTACACCATCATTAGATATTGCAAGCAAAATAGCTAATATCTTTTTATCCTCCAACTGTACTAAAAATACTTTTAATAATAAATCTAAGTCTAAAGAAAAATCTGCTTAAGGAGGTGATCAAATGTTCTGTTGGCGTTGTGGTAAGCAACTATATTCAAACTACAATATCTAGATTTTAATGGATGGCACACCGGTACCTGTTTGCAGAGACGACCATATGTGCCCTGAATCAATAAGAGGCAGCCGCGTGAAACTCAAACTAAAAAGGAAAAGGAATAAAAACTAATCTTTTCATAGAGCTGGTTCTAATGCTTTAAATGGAACTATGGACAAATTTGCTTTTAATATAAGTAATAGCTCAAAAACACCAATAGTAAATACTCATATTCAAAATACTGTGGATAGCAAAAAACTAGAAGGTTTCATCACAACAACTGTAGTTAAGAATAGTAAATTATATAGTCATCTATTTAAACAAAGGTAACCTATTTAGCATAATAACAAATTTTATTGTTTTTTCGCATATAATGCTGTAATTTTTTTACACATTACTGAAAATTTATGTATTTCTTCTACACTCAATGCATCATTTATTATATTCATTATTTCATTTCCAAATTTTTCAACACGATTTAAGAAAAACTTACCTTCTTTGGTAAGCACTATATTATAAACACGTCGGTCATTAACTCTTCTTTCTTGCGCTATGTATTTTTTTTCCAATAAACGCTTTGTTAATTTTGAAATGCCTGATTGTGATATTCCCCTCATTTCAGCAAGTTCTTTTGTTGTTTTCGAACCTTGTTTATCAAGAATATCAATTATATAATATTGCGCTGTTGAAACGCCCTCAACATTAAATTTATTTGAATTTGATACTACCATACATTGAAAAGGAACATAAGCTTCTTCTAATTCTTTTGTCGACATAATATTATCACTCATTTTCATTTATATATTTTCTTAAATATTTTCCAGTCAACGACAACTTACAATTTATTATATCTTTGGACAATCCTGAAAACACAATTTTCCCACCATTATCCCCTGCATATGGTCCTAGGTCAATAATCCAATCAGCTTGAGAAATAATTTCCAAATTATGTTCTATGATTATAATTGTATTATTTTTCGCTAAAATTACATCCATTATAGTCATTAATTTTTTTATATCTGACATATGTAATCCCGTTGAGGGTTCATCAAAAATATAAACTTCTCCGGTGTTTTCAAGTTCTTTTGCTAGCTTAAGCCGCTGTAACTCACCACCTGAAAAAGTATTTAAAGACTGCCCTAATGAAATATATCCGATTCCAACATCAGAAAGCGATTTTAATACTGATACAATTTCTTTTTCATGAAAAAAGTCCAAAGCTTCATCTACTGTCATTTCTAGTATATCAGCAATATTTTTTTCTCTCAATCGATAGGTAAGCACCTCATCAGTATACCGTTTTCCTCTACATTTTTCACATGTTGTAACAACTGTATCTAAAAATGATAAATCTGTATAAGTAACTCCTAACCCTTTACAATTTTGGCAAGCACCTTTTGAATTAAAGCTTAATAAGGATGCTTTAATACCATTGTTTCTAGCAAACAATTTTCTAATAATATCAAAAATCCCCGTAAATGTTGCAATATTAGACCGCTTGGAAGTTTGTATGCTTTTTTGATCTATAATAATCACATTTTTACATAGATCAGTTAATATCCCATTAACAAGAGTGCTTTTTCCTGCTCCAGCAATGCCAGTGACTACAGTCATTACACCTTTAGGAATATTTACAGACACATTTATTAGATTATTCATTCTTGCATTTTTAATATAGAACCAATCTTTTGGCATACGTATATTAGACTTCAATTGAGAGTTATTTCTCAAAAATTTACCTGTAATCGTATTGGATTTCTTCAAACCAAGGACATTACCTTGATATGTTATATTTCCTCCACACTTCCCTGCTCCAGGCCCAATATCAATAACATGATCTGCTATTTCTATCACATCTGGATCATGATCAACAATTACAACTGTATTTCCCTTATCACGTAACAATTTCAAGAGATTGTTAATTTTCCCTATATCATACGGATGAAGTCCTATACTAGGTTCATCAAAAATATATGTTAAGCCTGTTAAACTACTACCAAGTTGATTAATCATTTTTATTCTTTGAGATTCACCGCCTGAAAGTGTAGATGTTTCTCTATTCAAACTTAAATATCCCATACCCATTGATATAATATATTGCAGCCTTTTTGTTATTTCTAATATAATCGCATTAACTTTAATATCAGAAATATTTTTTATAAAATTAAAAAGTGAATCAATATTCATATTCGTACATTCCGCGATATTCTTACCATTTATTTTGCATAACAACACTTTATCTTTTAACCGCATCCCATGGCAATGCTTACATTCTTGTTTTATAACAAAAGGCTCAATAGCTTTTATGTATTTTAGTTTTTCACCATTTTCCTTTTTCAAAAAACTCCGTTCAATTCGCGGTATTATTCCTTCATATAATGAAGTTTTATGCCATTCAGGTGGCGGATTATTTATTTTTATATTATCTCCATAAAGTAGTAATTCTAATTCCTTATCTGTATAGTCGTTTATTTTTTTGTTATTGTCAAAAAAACCTGAATCAGTATACCGGGTTAAACGCCATCCACCTACTTCAAAAGTAGGAAAAAGAATTGCGCCTTCATTTAAAGATTTTTCAAAGTTTAATACCGTTTTTATATCAATAGTTTCTGTTTTTCCCAACCCCTCACAATAAGAACACATTCCTGCAGCATTATTAAATGAAAATACATCTGAATAACCCACAAATGGTTTTCCAATTCTTGAAAATAATAACCGTAACAATGAGTAAATATCTGTAATTGTTCCAACTGTTGATCGAGCATTTCCACCTAACCTTTTCTGTGTAATTATAAAAACTACCGTAAGGTTTTTTATTTTATCAACATCAGGTTTTCCATAACGTGGCATACGTTGCCGAATAAAGCTTGTATATGTTTCATTTAGTTGTCTCTGTGATTCTGCAGCTAAAGTATCAAATACTAATGATGATTTTCCTGAACCAGAAACTCCCGTAAAAACTGTAATTTTATTTTTCGGTATTTTAATATCAATATTTTTAAGATTTTTCTCTCTCGCACCAAATACTTCAATATAATCGTTCATTCATTTATCTCCATTTTATATGATATAGTAAATATATGACTAAGTTAACTATATATTATCATCTAAAAAATATTTTTTCAATAATATTTATTATTGAATTTTAATGAGGTGATTATTTGGGATTCAACAAATATCTTGGCTATGGGTTATCCACTCTTGCATTATATTTTTTAAATAAACGTTCCAGCAGCAAAATGAAATATCGACCGGAGAAGCTGATGCCTTAAAAGTATCTGCACCAGATACTAAAATTGGCAATCCTATTCCTGCTGTTATGGGGCGTTGCCTTATAAAGTCACCTATAATATCATATTTCGGAGATTTCAGGAGTGAAATATATACAGAAGAATACGCTGCCCATGCTAACTTTAATGCATGGCCATTAGTTAGATCACTTATAATGGAATATATTGGAATGACTTTTACCGGACATGGAAAAACAGAAAGTAAGGGCAGGGCAACTTCTGTGTCAAAGAGAGCCCAAAATGGTCAACCTTATGAAATAAACATAAATGATTACAACCTTTTTGGTGGCCCGGATGAACAAGGCGGTTTTGATGGAACCATGCATATTTATCTTGGTGGTAATAACCAAGGCACTGATGCATGGATGGTTAACCAAATGAATAAAGATAGCGTTCAAGAAGATTTGCGCGGTCTACCCCCAGCCTACAAGCCATTTGTGTCTATTGTTGTTCCTACCGCTTATATAGGCAAACAATCTACAATTCCTGAAACATGGATTGAAATGCAAAACATTCCTAATCGCTTAGGTCTTGGTGCTGTTGGCGAAGATGCCAACCCTGCTGAGGTCTTATTTGAACTTCATGTCAATAATGACTGGGGGCTAGGAGAAAGTGAAGAATCCTTAATAAAGATAGGGAAAACACTTTCTGATGAAGGTGTTGGCATTAGTATCCAACTATCCAGCAAAACAGAAGCCAAGGACCTTATTAATAATATACTCACACATATAAATGCTTATAAATTTATGGATACCGCTACTGGTAAAATGTCATTTAAATTGGTTCGTGATGATTATGATCCAGCAACAGCATTTCTCTTAGATATCTCAAATTGCTCAAATGTAGAGTTCACCCGGCCTGATTAGCATGAAACTATAATCCCTGGGCTACCGATGGAACTCGCGGGGGTGATGTATTAAGAGGAAAAGCTAACTGGTATCGCAATCAAAACAAATAAGCCGCTTGCAAATAAATGCAGGCGGTATTTTTTGAGGGAGAAATATGCCCAGATCATATACATTTACTGGTTTGTATACCACCAAAGATAAGCGTTTCAGGATTTATGGGATATCTAAAAGTGAAAAGTAGCTTAATGATATTTCAAAAGTTTGGGAATATGAAATTTGCGTATAGAAATCGCGAATTTTGGTACAAATGATATTATGTAGATACAGTTGGAAAAGACACAAAAGCTATAACAGAATATATAGCAAATCAGCTAAAATGAGATAAGGAAGCAGACCAATTAAGTTTGTTTGATCCAAGAGACCCGTTTACGGGTAGCAAATAAAAGTTGCACGGCTGGCAGGCCAATAAAAAGCGCATTTATGCGCAGCCAGTGAAAAAGGGCTATGTCCGAAAAAGAAAAACCACCCGCTATGCGGGTGAATATTTATTTACATATAAAATTTATTTTAAAACATAAAAAAACCGGTAGGAAAAATCCTATCGGCTATTTTTTAATTTACGAACTTTGCTCCCAGTTTGCTCCCAATAACCTCTTGAACTGATTGCTCCCAAACTTCATAAATCCTTATTTTATAATGGTGGAGACGAAGGGGATCGAACCCTCGACCTCTTGAATGCCATTCAAGCACTCTCCCAACTGAGCTACGTCCCCATATTTATTATTGGTGGAGATGAAGAGGATTGAACTCTCGACCTCACGGATGCGAACCGTACGCTCTCCCAGCTGAGCTACATCCCCACAATCGTCGAAAATCCCGTGACACTGGCTATAATTATAAAACATTAATATATTAATTGCAAGAAAATTATATAATAAATTAGGAAAATTAGATTTGACATTACATGTAAAGCGACTTAATATTTTATCCGACAGGAAAATAAAAAATACTGTGACAGGTATATATAAATACGGTTGTTAAGGGGATAAACAGGATTTGAGTAGATGTGGTGAGTGTTTTAGATGAAAAATTATTATAAGTATGTATATCTTTTAACAGGAATAATTATTGGTTGTTTTATAATGGCAAATATTGTCGGGGCAATTATTGGAAATACACTTTATCTGATGTTTAATAAACAGCATGTTGACCGTTTGGTCCCGGTACTAGCTGATTATTCCCAAAATGTTGACAGAATTAAGAAATATGAAGCAGAGAAAAAATGGGAAAGAGTGACAATAACAACGAATGACGGCTATGTAATGGTAGGAACTTATATAAAAAATTCAGTACCTACAGATAAGGCAGTGCTTGTAATGCATGGCATATATCAAAACAGGTCTATGTCTATTGACTATGTGCCAATTTATCTGAAACTGGGTTTTAATGTGCTGCTCATTGACTTGCGGGGACATGGTGAGAGCAAGGGCCAGATGACATGGGGCAAGAAAGAAGTAACCGATATTGATGCATGGATGGCGTTTTTAAAAAATCAAAAGAAAAACAATATAATAGGAATTCAAGGTATATCTCTAGGAGCATCATATGCTTTGCTGCACAGCGGTTCAAATCCACCGATACAGGCGGCGTTTTATGTTGAGGACAGTGCATATGATGACTTATCGCATATTTATCATGAAAAGTTCAGATCATTTTTGCAGGTACAGAAAAATGACTTTATTATTAATATGTTGTGGTTTTACTGCCAGCTTTCTATGTATTGGCATACCGGTGGAACGATGGCTGAGCTTTCTCCTTTGAGTGCAGTACATAAAGCGAAAAGCCCAATATTATTTTTACATGGGGGGGCAGATGAACTGGTGCCGACAACTTCAATGCAAAAATTATATGATGCCTGCTCATCTTATAAGGAATCACATATTTTTGCAGATTCGCCGCATGCCGTTTCGATTGAGAAAAATCCAAGAGAATATTATGATGTATTAAGAAAATTTCTCTATGACAGCAATATTATTTAGGAAGGAAATAATAGTTTTAATAATATTTGCTTAGTAGCAGTATTTGCTGAATATGGTATATATATGTTGATAAAAATATAGTATAATAAAAACGTTGCATATAATTTAATATAGGAGCTTTTATTAATGAACATGAGTTCTTTGGTAAATAATGAAAAAAAAGGTTTAATAGAACAATGGTTTAACGAAAATAGAATAGTTGTGGGCTTTGCAATAGGGTTTATTGCTGTTTATTTAATATTTGCGCTGGCTATGCAGTCAAAATGGTATACAGTTATGCAGATAAAGTTTGCTTATAGAAACAATAACGTTGATATACTGAACCGTTATATTGATATTCCTTCGATAGTAGGCGGTTGTTATGATGATGTTACGGGCGATTTGTTTTCTGGTGTGAATATGAAAGCACAGGAAAAACAAACATTCAATCAATTTTATAAGTTGATTAAACCAGCTGTTTGTCAAGGAACAGTAAATATAGTAAATGAATATATGACAGAAAATAAATGGCTGCCGCCAAGGGGATCATCAGTATTAAAAGGCAGGGAAATGGGAATTGATTACGAAGAACTGTTGGAACGCTCGCTTGTAAAAGATACTTTGATAAAAAAGATAGGCCGCGCGGAAACGAATAAAACAGGGCAGACGATCTTACCGATACTGGTTGTTGACCGATATACGAATACAGAGTTCACTCTACAATTTTTATTAGAAAAAGATAAAAGTTATGTTTGGAGAATAGTAAAAATCATTAATTACCATGATTATTTGGTACATGTGCGTGATTTATGTGCAGGTGATATTTCTGCTTATATAAATGGAACACAAATGAGAATTACGCAGTACAATACTTATTTTCGTAGGCTTCAGGGACAGTTTTCCCTTTTGGCGGAGAACATCAATGAAACAACTCCTGCCATAGAACGCACTAAAGTAAAAAATTTCATCCTGTACAAAATAATTCCGGCTTATCGGGACAGGGAAAATTATTTACAAATGGTAAATGTTCCCTCAGGCGCATTGCATCTTCATATTCTGCGGATGCAGAGCAATGCAAAAACAATTGAGGCATGGCAGGATTTTGCGGCAGGAATGGGGACAAATGATCCAATGGAGCTTACAAAGGCGGAGGAAAATTATCAGGCAGCATTGGTTTTGGAACAAAAGGTCTGCGACATAATAAAAAAGATGCCGGCTTTATTTATTCCTGAAATAGAATAAAAAATACTGCAACAGCATTAACAGCTGTTGCAGTATTTTTTTATAGGTGTGCAAAAGATGAATACTATTCTTCAATAGGTATACTATTATATTGCTTCGAAAGCTTGTTTTAGATCCCATAGTATATCATCTATATGTTCAGTGCCGATAGACAGGCGGATGGTTGATTTTTTAATGCCGCTTTGTGCTAATTCTTCATCATTCATCTGGGAATGTGTAGTGCTTGCCGGATGGATAACCAGTGATTTCACATCAGCTACATTTGCTAATAGAGAAAATACTTTTAAATTGTCGATAAATTTACGGGCCTGAGCTTCATTACCGTCAATTTCAAAAGTAAAAATAGATATGCCGCCGTTAGGAAAATATTTTTTATATAGTGCATGATCAGGATGGTTGGGCAGGGATGGATGATTTACTTTGGCAACTTTGGGATGTTTACTTAGAAAATCAACAACTTTTAAGGCATTTTCAACATGACGTTCAACGCGCAGGGATAAAGTTTCAGTGCCTTGTAACAGCAGGAATGCATTGAAAGGAGAAATGCAGCCGCCGGTATCACGCAGTAATAAAGCACGGATAAAAACAGCTAACGCAGGAGCTCCTACATCTTTAGCAAAGCTAATCCCATGATAGCTGGCGTTTGCTTCAACGAGCTGAGGAAATTTACCGGAAGCCACCCAGTCAAATTTACTACTGTCCACTATTACTCCGCCTAAAGTTGTTCCGTGACCGCCGATGAATTTTGTTGCGGAGTGGACAACAATATCAGCACCATATTCAAAGGGTTTTACTTGGTATGGTGTAGCAAATGTGTTATCTATGACAAGGGGAATTTTATGGGCATGTGCAATGGCAGCTACTTTTTCTATGTTTATCAGATTGGCATTAGGGTTACCGACGGTTTCAATAAAAACACATTTGGTATTGGTTTTCAGAGCATTTTCAAATACACTTGCTCCTTGTGTAGGATCGACAAAGGTTGTGGTCACGCCATAATCTGGCAGGGTATGTTCAAGTAAATTATAAGTTCCACCATAAATCGTTGTGGCAGCAACAATATGGTCGCCTGAATGGGCTAGTGCCTGAAGAACATAATTTATGGCAGCTGCACCTGAGGCTACAGCTAAAGCAGCTACACCCCCTTCTAAGGCGGCAATGCGACGTTCAAAAATGTCCTGGGTAGTATTAGTCAGGCGCCCATATATGTTGCCGGCCTTTCTGAGTCCGAATAAATCACTTGCTTCCTGACTATCCTTAAATACATATGATGTTGTCTGATAAATGGGGACAGCACGGGAAGCTGTTGCTGGATCAGCTTCTTCCTGGCCGACATGCAGCTGTAGTGTTTCAAATTTGTATTGATGCTCATTCATATTGGATAACCTCTTTCTATAAGACTGATATATTTAATTGACGCTATTGCCATGCATATAATTATAATTTTCAATTCATATTGTGTCAATAATAATTTGTAAGTTTGTATCATGAACAGCAATGGATTAATATCGTTCAGGAAAGAAAATACGACCGATTTTTTTGTCAGGTGATTTGGTAAATATACTTCCTAAGATAAAAACAATGGCACCAATGCCTATACCTATTACTATGTTGTGGAAGGATGAAATTTTTATACCGAAGGCCATTGTCAGGCAATATGCGGATAATCCGCAGATAAGGGAAGAGATAGCACCGGCAGCATTTGCTCTGTGCCAAAAAAAGCCAAATATAAGGATCCAGAAAAAAGCTGTTTCCAGACCACCAAAGGCAAAGAGGTTTATCCATACAATTATATCAGGTGGTTTTATTGCCATTAGAACAGTTATAATACCCATTATAGCGGTCACTGAAATACTTATGCGGCTGATAAATTTTTGGTTATTACTCCGGTTGTTATCTTTGGTATAAAAGAGATAAATATCTTTTATTATTGCTGAAGACCCAGCAATAAGCAGAGAAGATATAGTTGACATTGTTGCTGCTAATGGACCAATTATAGTAAGTCCTGCCAGCCATGGATTCATGTAATTGGCAATCAGCATAGGAATTATTTTGTCGGTAGTACCACCGAGCTGCGATAGCGGCTGTGTGATCACGCCGCGTGCTAATACACCTAAAAGAGGCATTCCTACCATCATGGCACCACAGACAATGGTGCCAATTATCATTGCTTTGTGAACGGATTGTGTGTCTTTATAACTTATACAACGTACGGCAGACTGAGGAAGCCCAATAGTTCCTATGCCGCACAATATCCATTGGCTCATTAACAGGGGAATGGAGACAGTGCCGCTGGCGGTAGGGGATAGCATGTCGATATTGTTTTTATCATTGGAAAAAACTTGTATAGTATGCATTATATTGGCAAGACCTGCGCCTTTTTGTAAAATGGCATAGGCCAGAAAAAACATGCCCAGCAGCATCATAATAGCACATATTGTATCAGTTATTGCTACTGTCTTAAAACCGCCAATTGTTGTATAGATAATTACAACGGCAGCAAAAAATATTAATCCTGTGGTATAGTTCATACCGGTCACGGCAGCAAAAATTTGTGCGCCGCCGATAAATTGGGCAATCATTTGTGTTGTAAAAAATACTAATAAGACCAAAGCACATAAATTGGCGAGTGTATTTGAGGCATAACGGTATCGGATAAGGTCGATAATTGTCACAGCATCTATTTTACGGGCAACAAGAGCCATTTTTTTGCCCAGTATGCCTAATATAAGATAAGCAGCAACTATTTGCACGGAAGCGAATAATACCCAGGCAAAGCCTTTCTGCCAGGCAACACCGGGACCACCGACAAATGAACTTACTGATCCATAAGTGGCAATTAATGACATCGCAAGGACAAATCCATTTAGGCTTCTGCCACCGATAAAATATTCTTTGGAAAAATTTATATTTCGTTTAGTTTTTTCCTGTTGTTTAAGGTAAAAGCTTATACTTAAAAGCAATAAGAAAAAAATAGCAGAAGGAATTAATATAGTGAAACTACGCATTTTTTTTATTCACCTCTTTATTTGAGGTATCTTCATCATCAAGGTTGAAATTGAGAAAAAATTTTTTTACGGCGAAGGTAACGAGAATTATTGCTAAAATATAAGTACCTATGCATGAACCTATAAACCATAAAGGCATATTAAAAAACATTGTTTCTTTACTTACACCAAAAGCCGTAAGCCACCAAAAAGCTATGATGACAGCAGTTATTATACATGTTATACGGGCTTCGCGATTAACTTGAGTGAATTTTTCCTTATAAGAAAGTTTTTTCATGTGGTAAAAACAGCTCCTTTAGTACTTGATAAAATAGAATTTTTGTTCGTTCTCAGATGCTTCATGACAAAAAAATACATGCCATCGACAGAAATATCGCTAGGCATGTTTAATGATTTTTAGACAATAATATGACTCCTTTCTGTCTTAGTCGGTAAAGATCCAAGCAGATATAACGGTTATAAGAAACCACTAATACATAATGGATAAAATGTTTATTATCGTTGTCAGTATAGCTTTTATTAGTGTATGATAGTTGTATAATATACTCATGAAAAATATTATTAAATGCCATCTGTACGATATTAACTGAATAGTATCATATAAATAGATAATTTACAAGCTGTCCCGCCATATATTATGTAATGAATGGCAGGAATTAAATATGAACTTGTATAATATAAATATGCGTTGCAAATTTGAGGAGGAATGTTTTATGAAATGTTATGAGCTTATTATTGATGGGAAAAAAATGCCGACAGCAGCTACAGAAAATGTATATGACAAGGCGACAGGAGAAGTTTTTGCGCAAATTTCTACTGCGGGAGAAAAAGAGGTAAAAATGGCTGTTGATGCCGCACAAGAAGCTTTTGAAACGGTAAAACTTGCGCCGTATCAGCGCTATGAAATTATAATGAAAGCTGCACATAATGTGATGCAGCGGCAGCATGAATTTGCTGAAATATTATCTAAAGAAGCTGGTAAGCCTATAAATGATGCTATGGGTGAAATCGCGCGGGCGTACCAGACACTTATTTTGTCTGCTGAAGAGGCAAAACGTTTGACAGGGGAAATGGTCCCTATTCAAGGGGCACCTGGCTGCGAAAAGCGTGTCGCATATACTAAACGGATGCCGCTTGGTGTTGTTTGTGCTATAACACCATTTAATTTTCCGGTGAATCTTGCCTGCCATAAAATTGGTCCGGCTATTGCTGCAGGAGATACTGTGATATATAAGCCAGCTTCAGCTACGCCATTAACAGCATATTTATTGTGTGAAGCCTTCGCTGACGCAGGACTTCCTGATGGGTTTTTAAATCTCATTATGGGGCGAGGCTCTTTGGTGGGAGATTTATTGGTAAAAGATGAAAGAATAAAAATGATTTCATTTACGGGAAGTGTACCAGTAGGGAAAAGTCTGCAAAAAGCTGCTGGGTTTAGAAGAGTAGCATTAGAACTGGGTTCAAATTCAGCTAATATAGTTCATGATGATATTGCATATGTGAAAAAAGTGGCCCAATTATGTGCTAAATATGCTTTTGTTAATGCGGGACAGGTTTGTATATCATGTCAGAGAGTATATGTGCAAAAAAATATTTATGACGAATTTTGTAAGGCCGCTGTAGAATACGCAGCGGGACTAAAGATAGGTAATCCACTTGCTACCAATACTGATATCGGGCCGATGATAGCAGAAAAAGAAGCTGTTCGCATTGAAAGCTGGATTAATGAAGCAGTCAGTGCTGGAGCAGAATTATTGGTCGGCGGCAAACGAAAAGGAGCCTTTTTTATGCCGACGATTTTAACAGGTACCAATAGTAAGATGAAGGTCATTTGTAAAGAAACATTTGCACCAGTGTTTTCAATAATGCCTTATGATAATATTGAAGATGCGATTGCAGCTGTAAATGATTCTAACTATGGTTTACAGGCAGGTGTATTTACTAGTTCGCTCGCTGTTGCACACTTATGTGCAGAAAAAATCGAAACAGGCGGAGTTATTATAAATGATGGGTCCACTTTCAGAATGGATAACATGCCTTATGGTGGGGTAAAAGACAGTGGGATTGGTAGAGAAGGTCCGGAATATGCTGTACGGGAATTAACCGAAGAAAAACTGGTAGTGTTTAATTTCAGCTAAGATAAGGACCGATTTTAATGTTTTTTACTGTACAGGTATAAATATTTTGTTGAATAAATGGCTGGCTATACTGTGTGAAGTAAAGAAAAATCACCGCAGGGGAATTATGCCCTGCGGTTTTTCAGGTTAAATTTTGTAATTTTTTTAAATTAATATTTACAGTAAATTGGGGGTTTTCTATCATTACTCCTGTTAAAGACATATAGTTTGATTGGAAAATGCCCTTTAATTCTAAATTAAAAGCAGCTATAGAACCAAATACAGATTCACCAGCAGCATATTTAGTTACAGTTATCGTTGCAAAAGCTTTTTGTCCATCGATTATATATCTGCCGATATAATAGTATAATGAACCACCGCCAGAAATAATATTATCATTGAGTGTGACGATGCCTGTTCCCAATTTTCCTACATTTGATAAAAATTCCACACCCCATAAAGATCGTTCTATTTGTATCATCTCCTTTAGTAAAAATATATTTACTATCTTCACATTGTGCTAGTTGATAAAATAATTCGCTTTACAAAAATGTTCAACAGATTATCCTTTTAAATATTATAATAACAGGTTAATAAATATAAAATGTGGCAAGTTTATGATATTTTTGTGATTTTTACTGAGAGTATAGTGTTTAGTTTTCCGGTAATTTCAGAACTTTCTCCAGAATAGCTACGGCATCCTGAATACAGCCGTCACATGAACGAAGTGGGTTTTTTGTAGTAATGCCGCGTAGTTCACGGCAGATAGTCGAACCATTTTTATGGCGAAAAATATTATTGATTTTTTTTACCAAGGGATAAGTAACTGCTTTTGAATAGGGAGGACCGTTTAAATTTCCGGTGCTTTTAAGTAAGCCTACGACGGCTGTGGCACCAGAAAGTGCGCCGCATGTCCCGTATGTATCAGCCATACCAGAGCCATAGCCTTCCAGTATTTTAAATAGTAACTTTTCATCTATGGCAAGCTGATCAGCAAAGGCACAAGCAGTGGCTTGGGCACAATTATATCCCTTGTGGTGAAGAATAGTAGCTTTTTCGAGTCTGTTCATGGTTTCCTCCAAAAAATTATTTGCTGTAGTTTTCTCCGCAAGTTGCCCGCGAAGAAAATAAAAATTCATTTTATGGCTGTTTTGGTGAATTAATTGTAAAATGAGATTTTTTTATATACTAGATATTGTAACATAATTTGCTGCAATTTAGCAGATAAAGGTTAGATCGGTATGAGAAATTTTTGGTCAATATTATACTTTTGTTTTTCTTGAAAAAAAACAATCAATTATTGACAATATATGCTATATACTATATCATATATTATATAATCATTCGTAAATAGAAAAATTACATTTGAAAATAAAGAAAAGGTGATATTATGGGTACTATTGCGGCGGTTATGGCAAATGCAGAGAATGAACTGGAATTATACAGAGCAATAAAATCGCTTTCAAAAGCAGCAGAATTAAGAAAGTTGCAGTTGAAGATTGAAATTCAAGAGGAAGTGATGACTTATAATAAATTGACGAAAGAGGATATTGCTAACAGCAAAATCATAATTATGACAGGCGATTCACCGATAAATGATATAGAACGATTCAAGGGAATGACCATTTTCCGTACAGTTACTAAGGCTATCGAGGAGGATGCAGCAGATATATTGAGCAGGGCAGCAGATATAAATAATAGTAATATACAATGCTTAAGTTAAAAATGTTCAAATAATTGGTAATGATTATTAATTTAAAAGGCTGCTTTCCTATTATTATAAAAATTCATAATAATAGGAAAGCAGCCTTTTTTAGGAAAACAATTAATTAAAAACTTTATTTAAAATAAATATAATGTAAAAATATATTATTGGTTTTGCATACGAAATATACGTATGTTATACTTGTAAAAGGAGGGGTTTTTATGAATGATAGACATGCGAGGATTCTTGATTTAGTAAATGAGTATAAAAAGATTGAAGTCAATCGTTTATCGGAAATGCTCAATGTATCTCAGGTTACTATTCGCAAGGATTTGGATATTTTAGCGGAGCGGGGACTTCTGGACAGGGAACATGGATATGCGTTGTGCCGCAAGGCAGATGATGTAAATAATAAATTGGCAGTACGATATGAGAGCAAAATGAAAATAGCAGTAAAAGCGGCAGAACTGGTTGCAGACGGGGAAACTATAATGATCGAGTCAGGGTCTAGCTGTACACTGCTTGCCGAACAAATAGCTGAAACGAAAAAAGATGTTACAATTATTACTAATTCAGCTTTTATTGCAGCGTATATAAGAGATAAGGGAAATGTAAGAATAATACTGCTTGGCGGAGAGTATCAAAAAGAAACTCAAGCTATGGTAGGGCCTCTGTTAAAAAAGTATGCCAGTGAATTTTTTGTTGATAAGTTGTTTATTGGAACAGATGGATTTATTCCTAAAGTTGGTTTTACCAGTGGTGAAATGATGCGGATGGAATCTGTGCATAATATGGCTGAATCAGCACGTCAGGTCATAATATTAACCGATTCCAGTAAATTTCAAAAACAAGGAGTCGTATTGCAGTTTAGATTTTCAGAAGTGGATAAAATTATTACTGATAATAAGATTACAGATGATATTAAAAAACTCTTAGAAAAAAATCATATTGATGTCACTATTGCTTATTAGGTAAAGAAAAAACCCTTAACCAAAGAAGTTAAGGGATAAGTAAGATAATAAGTCCTTGCGATTATTAATTTTAATTACATAAGTGTTTTTTGTCAATAAGTTTTGAAAAAGAAATTTTTGTTTTTTTCAAAACTTATTATTATTAAAAACAAAAAGGCTTTTCTTTTAAAAGAAAAGCCTTTTTTCTAGTGTGCCCGGCATGGGCGCAGTCTAACGGGTGAAAGTCCCGAGTGCAGGTTAATAGTGCCAAGCACATAGCTTAAGGCAAGGGTGTCCATCGCGAGGTGGAATCTAAAGGAAGCCAGCGGCAAATCTCTGGTCTGACGAACAGAAATCACATATAAGGCAGGAGTAACCGGGTAAGGTTGCTAGACAAACCAAAGCCCAAAACTATTCGAGGCCAATCCTGTAAATGTGGCAGATGGATGGAGAGAAAGACTGCGTTCTTACCCGGGGAGGTCTCGCGGACATGCAGAAATAAAATTGAAACATGGTTGAAATAAGATTTATCGTGAGAAGTCAGCTGAGGTCATAGTACTGGAAGAAATCCAGGAAGGACCGAACAATAATAGCGTTCTTGGGCAGAGGGAGGAGAAGTCATGCAAAGAAAGCAGAAAACCAATAAAATGGACTGCCCTTGTAAGGGTATGTTGGAAACAGATAGTAGCAAGGGAGCGCAGAGCATGACATCGCTGGGAACTGCAACAAAGAACCGTGTGAACCTGTTAGAAATAATCCTAAGTCCGGCAAATCTCAATGAAGCCTATCTCAGGGTAAAGCGAAAGAAAGGCGCAGCCGGAGTAGATGGCATGAAAGTTGACGAAATGTACGGATGGTTAAAAGAACATAAGGAAGAATTCCTTGAATCGCTAAAGAACGGGAAATATAAACCACAGCCGGTACGGCGGGTAGAAATACCTAAGCTAGACGGAGGGAAAAGAAAGCTTGGCATACCAACAGTACTGGACAGAGTAATACAACAAGCAATAATGCAGGTACTACAGCCAATTTTCGAACAGACATTCTCAGACAACAGTTATGGATTCAGACCGGGAAAGAGTGCGCACCTGGCCATAAAACAGGCGGAAGCCTATTATAAAGAAGGATACACTAAAATAGTGGACCTTGACCTTGCACAGTACTTTGACACGGTAAATCATGACATGCTCATAAACATGCTCCGAGAAGAAATACAGGATGAGCGCGCAATAGCACTCATCCGAAAATATTTAAAGAGCGGAGTAATGGAAGGCGGAATAATAAGCCCGACAATGGCAGGAACGCCGCAGGGAGGAAACCTGTCACCATTACTGTCTAACATCTATCTTACAAAATTTGACAAACTGCTAGAAAGCAGGGGACATAAATTTGTAAGATACGCCGATGACTGTAACATCTATGTAAAAACGCCAAGAGCGGCAAAACGTGTAATGGAGAGCTGTATAAACTATCTTGAAGGAAAACTGAAACTAAAAGTCAACCGGAAGAAAAGTAAAATAGGCAGCCCATTGCGGGAAAAGTTTTTAGGATTTTCTCTGCACAAAGTAGTAGGGAAAATAGGAATCAGGCCACACCAAAATGTAATCTGGAAATTCAAGCAAAAGGTGAAAGAAATAACCGGCCGCAGTCGCGGCCGGTCAATAGAAAGCATCTTGCTTGAATTAAAAAATTATACAATAGGCTGGCTTAATTACTTTTCCATAAGCGATATGCGCAGCAGAATACAAGATTTAAACCAGTGGATTAGGCGTAGATTGAGAATGTATCTGTGGAAACAGTGGAAGAAAATTTCCGCGAGATTTAAAAATCTGAATCGATTAGGATTGTACAAAGGCAAGGCGTGGGAGTATGCCAATACAAGACTGGGGTACTGGCGCATCGCAAACAGTCCAATATTAGGCAAAACACTAACAGATAAATATCTTGAGTCGCTTGGTTATATGAATATAGCCAAGAAATATGAGATGTTTCATTCACGTTAAATTATTGAACCGCCGTATACTGAACAGTAAGTACGGTGGTGTGAGAGGTCGGTCATTCAATTAATGAGTGACCTCCTACTCGATTACCGGTGGTGGAGCTTGTTCCCGTGCCAGATTACCAAACCGGGTAAATTCTTTTTGAAAGTATAGCTGAATTGTATCAACCGGACCATTACGGTGTTTGGCAATAATAACATCAGTAATATTTTTATTTTCGGTATCTGGATCATAGTAGTCTTCACGATATAAAAACATAACAATATCAGCATCTTGTTCGAGGGAACCAGATTCACGTAAATCGCTGAGCATAGGTTTTTTTACTTGGCGTGATTCAACACTGCGGCTTAACTGTGATAATGCGATTACTGGAACATTTAATTCACGGGCCAGTGCTTTTAAAGAGCGCGATATTTCGGAGATTTCCTGCTGGCGGTTATCACTTTTGCCGGCATTACGTCCTTGCATAAGTTGTAAATAGTCGATTATTATTAAGGATAAGCCCTTTTCTAATTTCAGACGGCGTGCTTTAGAACGTAGTTCCATAATGGTTATACCAGGAGTATCATCGATAAAAATGGGAGCTGATGATAACCGGTCGGCAGCACTGATCAGCCGTTGCCAGTCATCGTCCAGTAATCCTCCGGTACGCATGCGCTGTGAATCAATGGCACCTTCCGAACAAAGCATGCGCTGAACCAATTGTTCTTTGGACATTTCTAAGGAAAAAAAAGCAACTGATTCTTTTTTTCTGACAGCGGCATGGGTAGCAATATTCAATGTAAAAGCTGTTTTTCCCATACTTGGTCTGGCTGCGACAAGTATAAGATCGGAAGCTTGAAAACCAGAAGTTAATTTATCAAGGTCTTTGAATCCTGTGGAAAGACCAGTTATACCACCTTTAGCTTCATGCATTTGTTCGATTTTACTGAAGGTATCTAATAAAATTGTTTTTATGGGAATGAAATCTCCTACGGTGCGGTTAGTAGCTACATCCAGTATCATTTTTTCTGATTTATCAAGAACAGTATCAACATCTTCATCATCTTCGTAACCCATGGCGGCAATAGTTGTTGCTGTGTTTATCAAAGAACGCAGCTGAGATTTTTCTTTGACAATCTTTGCATGGTAAGAAATATTGGCTGCTGTTGGAATACTGTTAGCTAAAGCTGTTAAAAAAGTAATACCGCCTACTTTTTCCAATTGATTGGATTTGCGTAATTGTTCAGTGACGGTTATAAGGTCCACTGGCTCATTACGATTAAATATTTCCAGCATGGTTGCAAAAGTTATACGGTGGGCTTCACGATAAAAGTCGGTATCAAGTAAAACCTGGGCAGCTTCAGCAATAGCATCGCGTGAAATAAGCATAGCACCTAGTACGGATTGTTCGGCTTCAATGTTTTGCGGGGGAACTCGGTCGTTCAATGATTCTACCTCCTTTGTGCATGAATATTATTGTATGGGTGAGTCTTTAACAAGTAATTGCTGTAATGCTTCTTCGGCAGTTTCTATTGTAAATATTTTTAAACCTAAAAGATCTTTAGGAATATCTTTTTCATTTTCCTTAGGAATTATTAAACGTAATATGCCGGCTTGTCTTGCACCATATGCTTTTTCAAATACTCCGCCAACCGGACGTACATTGCCTTGAATTGAAATTTCACCAGTCACGGCGGTATCTTGGCGTATTTTTTCCCCGGTGATGGCAGAAAGTAATGCTGTCATTATAGCTGTTCCGGCAGATGGGCCATCGATATTTCCTCCGCCGATGACATTAATATGGATATCATAATCATGGATATCTTTTCCTGTTATTTTACGGACGACGGCCGCGGCATTAAAAACAGAATCTTTAGCCATACTGCCAGCTGTATCGTTGAATCGCACTGTGCCATGTCCCTTTTTTGATGCAGCAAAAGCAATTGCTTCGATTTCAATGACGGATCCAATAAATCCGGCAACACCAAGGCCAAATATTTTTCCTGTCTGAGGAATGTCAGAAGATTTTTTGATTATAAAGGGGGAAAGTCGGCTGACTTGGGCTACTTCATAAATATCAGCTAAAGTAATGGTTAAATTGCTGTCATCAGAAGATTTTTGCAAGGCAAGACTATAAGCATCAGCAAGAATGTTAATAGCTTTCCTGCCTTCAATAGTGTATTTACTTATCACTTGTGAAACATTGTCAGCTAAATTAACATTTAATTTTTTAGCGGCGTTTTTTACTATGGTTTCGATGTGTTTTGGTGTAAGCGGTTCAAAATAGATTTCGGCGCAGCGTGATCTTAGTGCCGGATTAATATGCATGGCATCCCGAGTAGTGGCTCCTATAAGAACAAAATCTGCTGGGGCTCCCTCATCAAATAATTTACGCACATACTTGGGAACAGCAGGATCAGATGGATCATAGTAAGCAGATTCAAAATAAGCACGTTTATCTTCCAGCACTTTTAATAATTTATTTTGCAGCATTTCATCCATTTCGCCTATTTCATCAATGAACAATATACCCCCATGAGCATCGGTTACAAGTCCGGGCTTTGGTTCTGGAATACCACTTTCGGCAAGATCACGCCGGGCTCCTTGATATATAGGGTCATGTACAGAGCCCATAAGAGGATTGGTCATGTCGCGGGGGTCCCAGCGCAGAGTAGTGCCATCTGTTTCAATAAATGGGGCATCTTTTTTAAAGGGAGAATGTTTTTCTTGACAGGCGGCGTTTAGTACGAGCCGTGCTGCTGTGGTTTTACCTACTCCTGGAGGTCCATATAAAATAAGGTGCTGTGGATAGGGAGATGATAGTTTTGCTTTTAAAGCATGTACAGCACGTTCCTGACCAATGATTTCATCAAGTGCTTGAGGACGCAGGAGTTCCATTACTGATTGTGTGAGGTTTATTTTTTCTAGCTTTTCCAGCTTTTCTAGTCTGGATTTCTCTTGTGGAGAATCTTCTTCTGGTTGTTCTTCTTTCAGTATCTGCATGCGTATGTCTTCTACATAATCCTGATGGTTTTCTTCAATTTTTTCGGTAATGCGTTTTTCAATTTTTTCTTCCATATTACGTCTAGCAATTATATCGGCAATTCTTTCAGTTATAGAAGTCAAAATAGAAGGTATTTCCTTGTCAGACGGAATGGCATCTAAAGTGGGATCTTCATAGACTATTTTTTGTAGTGCTAGAACTCGTTCATTATGGTTTTTGGATTGCAAGAGCTTAATAGCATCAAGTTTACCAGCTTTCAGGACAAGCTTTTCGGAGCCAATAATATCGACTAAAATATTATAAACAGCATCAACATCTTTTTCTAGGTGATTTAACAGCGGTTGTACCGCTGCTGAATTTGTATTATCCTTACTAGCAAAAATCATATTATTTTTGCCAGGAAAGTATTTTTGTAAAAAACTTTTTATTGACATATTAATTCCTTTACGAAAATATTATATAGTTTGCAATATGGTGATTAGCTTTATAATATACCATGCGCCATTAAGGAGCAATAAATAAATTTACTGTATGGCTGTATGTTTATTAGGTAGTAATTTTAAACAAAGCTATGGAAAAAAATAGTTTTAAGCAGATAAAAATATCCGCTTTCATCAATTGACAGCGGATATCTTGTAAGCGAGATTATCATTCGGCAATAATATGAACTGCTATTTTGGCGGTTATTTTAGGATGAATTTTTATAACGGCTTCGTAATCACCAATGCTTTTTATATCATTTTTTAAATCTATTTTTCGTTTGTCGATATCAATGTTAAAATCTTTTTTTAGGGCATCGGCAATATCTTTTCCTGTAACTGAACCAAATAATTTACCGCCCTCGCCCACGCGAACAATAATACTTACTTCAACTTTTTTTAGCTGCGCAGCCATTAAGCGGGCTTCATCGACTGCCTGTTGTTGTTTTCTTTGCTGGGAACCTTTTTTTGCTTTAGCAACATTTATATTATTATTGTTAGCTTCGATGGCAATATTTTTAGGTAAAAGAAAATTACGTGCGTAACCTTCTGAAACATCGACAATGTCTCCTTTTTTACCTACTTTTTTCAGATCCTGTCCGAGAATTACTTTCATTATTATCAGCCTCTCTTATTATATTTTTTGCCAATTCTACCGCTTTGTTCTTTATTTCCTCAAGGTTGCCATTTTTTATTTGTGCACCGGCGACATTTAAATGTCCGCCGCCGCCAAATGCTTCCATTAAGACTTGTACATTGAGCTCGCCTAACGATCTGGCACATATTCCCACTGTATTTGGTTCTAAATGAAAAAAAACTAAACTCATGCGCGCTTGATCAATACTTAAAAGGTAATCAGCTATTTGTGCTGAAAGGATTTGTATGTTTGACGCTTCGCTAGGGCATACGGCAGTTAATAGGCCACCTTCAAAGAATGTAGAGGTTGATATGGCTTTAGCTTTGACTAAATTAGTTGTATAATCTGTTCTGAATAACTGGTTGACTAACTGTGGATCTGCGCCATTACGGCGCAGATAGGCGACTGCATCAAAAGTACGGACGCCTGTTTGCACATTGAAATTTTTTGTATCCACAATAATACCGGCGTATAGCGCAGTGGCATCAATACGGGAAATAATGGGATCATCATTAAAGTACATCAGTAATTCTGTAACTAGTTCACTGGTTGAAGAAGAGGCTGGCTCGATGTAAATTAAAAGAGAATTTTCTATTACATGTTCTGAGCGGCGATGATGGTCTATTACGACGGTGTTTTTTATATAATCCAGCAGCTGTGGTCCGGCGACAAGATGTGGTATATGTGTATCAACAACAAACAATGAAGGATTAATGGCTGTCATATTCATTGCTTCATCTTCTGTAATGAACAAGCCGGTATATTCAGGGCTGTCTTTAACCAGCTCAGCAAATTTATCGATGCCTTCATTCATATCACTTAATATAATATGGACTTCCTTTTTCATGAATTTAGCCATAGCCGCAACACCGATAGCGGCACCAAGACTGTCGAAATCCTCGTTGTGATGCCCCATGACAAATACGATATCAGATTTATCAATGATTTCACTTATGGCATGGGCAACTACACGAGATTTTACGCGGGTATGTTTTTCTATAGCTTTGGTTTTTCCACCAAAAAATTTTACTTTGCCGTTTATATTAACTGCTACCTGATCACCACCGCGGCCCAATACTAGGTCAAGATTTGACTGGGCGAGCGCGCCAAGTTCTTCCATGGTCATTTTTTCACGTGCCTCAACCAGACTTATACTTAGAGTAATAGGGAATTTGTTGGGACCACGCATATTGCGTATTTTATCAAGTACATCAAATTTGTCAGTCATTGCCAATTCTAAAGTGTAATGTTCAAGCATAATGATGTACAGATCGTCATCAAGACGGCGGAGAAAAGCATTAAGTGATTGAGCCCATTTATCAAGAATGCTGTTGGCCTCAAATAATATAGATGTTCTTTGGGCATCGCTTAATCCTTGCATAGCATCATCATAATTATCTATTTGTATATAGCCAAACAACATCATATGGGCAGCAGTATAGCGCTTAAATTGCTCATGCTGCGTAACATCAACTATATAAAGAGCCATGAGTCCGTTTAAATCAGTATTTGTTGATACTGGCCGATATTTAAGCAGATAAAATCTATTGTTATTACTGAAAATTGTTTCACCTGTTTGTCCCCAGAAGGGCTCTAAATTAAGTTCGGGCCAGAATTCATGGATTACAGTACCAAGTTCAGGTTCTTTACCAAGCCACTTGACAAGTTCATTATTATGCCATTCTAAGCGGCTGTCATGATCAATAATAAGAATTACCTGAGGAAGCTGCTCTAAAGCCAGATTTGACAACTCATTGACATTTTTTATTACATTTTGATAATAATCAGATAGAGCTTTTTGTCTATCTTGATTGCGTTCACGTAAAAATAGCAGCAGGCATATGAGTAACAGTAATCCGGCAACAGCTAAATAGATATTATAGCACAAAAGAGTCAGCAGTAAGCCTGCAATAATAATCAACGTAATGCAAATGTCTATCCATGAAGATAATTTGCGCGGCATAATTACACTCCTTACTTAAATTACTAGTCCTTTTTAGAATTAGCAAAACGAGTTCTATAATCAAAAATCATATCAAATAAACCCGCATACATTATAATTTCCATAAAAGGAGTAAATATAACAAGGATAATTATCATAATTTTGGGGACAGTAGCAAGCTTAAAATGCTGCAGTCCGCAATATAAAAGAGATAAACCTTGCACACGACAAAACATAGAAGAAAAATAATTTAAATTAAACGAGATATTATATAATAAATTTATATGGCGTGTACTGCCCCAATACATACCTACGAGAGAAAAACCGAATAGAAATAAAAATATTATGGGCATACGCCATTCGGCAAAGGGGGGTAATCCGGGTAATTCAGTAGCATCAATTCTTTTTAAAAGACGATGTGTTAAGAGAAAGTTTATTAAAGTGATAAATATGGCAAATAAAATGATCCCGGCTGGTAGTGAAAGCATTATGAGCTTTACGATATTTTGTATTTGCTGTGTTTGTATTTGTATGTCAGCTGGTGATAATCCCATGGCCTGGTACATTTTAATAGATGTTTGAGTAGCTGTAGTTAATGTTGCTTCGAGACTGCTGAATATATTGATGTCCATTATCAGAGAACTGGCACTCAGCAGTATGCCAACAGAAATAATTGATGTTGCTGTTGCAATTAAAAGATTTTTTATAGGTGAAAAGTGGCGGAAACCAATACCAAGTGCTGGACTGGTAAAGGATGTTGTTATAAGAACGGACAGTGCAGGAAAAAAGCCAAATAAACTTCCCGTAATCAAGCTGGAAACAACAATAGAAATAAATCCCCAGCGTAGTCCATGGCGGAAAATATTTATGCTTATGGGAATAGGAAGAATATATAATAAGAAAAAAAACATCGGCAGTGCTGTTCCCGTTATAGCCATAATTACAGTTATTGCCGTAAGCATGGCGCCTTCGATAAGTGGTCGGGTAGAATTATTTACCATTAGTTGGTCCTCTCGGGTAAAATATAAAATATTTAAATCAAATAAAAATATGTATTCAAATATTTATTATAATATACTTTTTAAACTTATGCAAAACAATGTAATATGGGTGATTTTTATGTTAAATAAAAGTTAATTATATTACATATAACTTGACGTGATTTTAAGTGCATAGTATAATTCAATCTATCATGATGGTGATGGGGTTCGCCGTTAAATCTGCATTTTGCAGTGATGACTCCTGTTTTGGATGATGTTTTTTCAAAGCTGGAGTTTTTTTGTTGTTATTAAAAAAATAGCAGAATAAATTTTCATTAATAAATAAAAAGCAAAGGAATTTAATTATATGCTGACTAAAATTTCATGTGTAATGTTAGGCTGTGCTTTTGGTGGAGGTGCGAGATTTTATATTTCCACTATATTAGCACAAAAATACGGAACGCTGTTTCCCTATGGAACAATGACGGTAAATATTTTAGGCTGTTTTTTAATTGGCATGATATCAACTGTGTTAAATGAGAGGACGTTGGGGATTTCACCATATATAAGTCTGCTTTTAACAGTAGGTTTTTTAGGAGGATTAACTACATTTTCATCATTTAGTTATGATACGTTAACATTGGTAAGAATAGGAAATTTGACAGGTGCATTATTTAATGTGGCTGTTAATACAATAGGCGGTTTTTCAGCGGCGCTATTGGGGATATTCTTGATAAGATTCATTTAGATATAGCGAAGAAAATAGCGGAATAAATATTTATGGATACAGATAAAAATTATATTTTTTGTTAAAGTAAAAGGATATTGATTCAGTAATTAAAGAAAATAAATTATTTTATAAAAAACTTAAAAAAACGCAGTAAAAATAAGAGCTATAGACTATTTTTACTGCGTTTTTTTGTGTAAAACCTTCCATAATAAATAGTTTTTTTAGTTAAATATTTCACTATATTTACAATTTTTTACTAATTTGTTACAATTGCGGTGTAAGGAAAAATATGTCGCGAGCGATAAATTTATTAGTAAGTATCTATGATATTTACTAAAAACACCGTAAAGTTCCAGAGGGAATATAAGGTGTGTCTGGTAAATTTGCATAAGCAATTGAAACTGGACAGATACAATAAGGATAAGGCATTATCCTTTAGGGATAGAACAAGTATGATCTGTTTTTGGCAGACATGAGTTGTTGTTATTCCAGAATTACCCAGTTTTAATTATGGGGAATGATGCCAATTGATTCGCAGGTTAAAAAGATTAGCAGAAAAAGTTACATCTTTCATGGAGATGTTGGCTAAAAAAGCTGCTTATTCATCAGGTAAAATAAAAATTATTTTATTGGGGAGAAACAAAGATGAAAATACTGGTGTGTATAAAGCAAGTTCCAGGTACGAATAAAGTTGAAGTAGATGAGAAAACAGGTGTATTGAAAAGAAATGGTACTGACAGCAAAATGAATCCGTATGATCTTTATGCGTTGGAAACAGGGCTGCGGATAAAAGAAAAATATGGTGGAACAGTTAGCGTAATTACCATGGGTCCGCCACAAGCTAAAGCGGTCATTTATGAAGCATTTTCTATGGGTGCAGATAAGGGCGCATTAATAACAGATCGTAAATTTGGCGGAGCTGATGTTTTGGCAACTAGCCGGACGCTGTCGCAGGGAATAAAAAAATTTGGTAAATTTGATATTATTTTGTGTGGTTTGCAGACAACTGATGGAGATACGGCGCAGGTAGGACCAGAAACAGCAGAATTACTGAATATTCCGAGTATTTGCAATGTAAAAAAAATAGAAAAAGTAGCAGATGATAATATAATCGTTGATATGGATATGCCACAGGATATTGAAAGAGTAAAAGTATATTTTCCTTGTTTGCTGACAGTACAAAAAGACATTTATCAGCCAAGACTACCTTCCTATCGGAGAAAGAAACAAACAGAAAAAAATGATATAGATATTTTTACCTTTAGTGATATGGAAGAACAAGATGAAAATAAATATGGTTTATCTGGTTCGCCTACACATGTACAGCGTATCTTTCCTCCAGTTAGTGATAAAGTACAGGAACACTGGACGGGAACATCGGAAGAATTATCAGTAAAAATATATGAAACATTAAAAAATAAGAAATTTATTGCAGGGTAAAGAGGTATAAAATTATGGCTAAACTTGTTATACATCAAGAAAAAATAGAAGATGCCAAACAGTTTATAAAAATATGTCCTTTTAATGCTATGCAGGAAAAAGATGGAGAAGTTGTTATTACGGCAGCCTGCCGCATGTGTCGTTTATGTGAAAAAAAAGGACCAAAGGGTGTTGTAGAATACGTTGAAGATCAGGTGCAACCAGCGATAGATAAGAGTAAATGGCGCGGCATCACAGTCTATGTAGATCATGTTGATGGGGTGATTCACCCTGTAACATATGAATTACTTGGTAAGGCGCGTGAATTGGCAGCTAAGATTAAACAGCCTGTATATGCGCTGTTTATAGGTTATAATATCGAGCATGCAGCTGATGAACTATTGCATTATGGTGCTGACAAAGTATATGTATGTGATAAAAAACAATTGGAATTTTTTAAAATTGAATCGTATACTAGTGTGTTTGAACAATTTATTAATTCAGTAAAACCAGCAGCTATTCTAGTAGGAGCAACTCCTGTAGGACGTCAGCTGGCACCGCGTGTGGCTGCTCGATTTAATACGGGGCTTACGGCGGATTGTACGATACTTGATATAAAAGAAAGTACAGATTTAGTACAAATAAGACCGGCTTTTGGCGGTAATATTATGGCAGAAATAATGACACCTAACACACGTCCTCAAATGGCCACAGTGCGCTATAAGGTAATGGATGCACCTGAACGTGTTGACAATGCATGGGGCAAAATAGAAAAACTGGATGTTGATGATAAGAAACTATCCAGTCATATAGAAGTTTTGGGAGTGACAAAAAAACCCAAGGAAAAGACTATTGATAATGCAGATGTCCTTGTAGTTGCTGGCAGAGGGATAAAGAAAAAAGATGATATAAAAATGTTGGAAGAATTGGCAAATCTTTTAGGCGGTGAAGTTGCGTCAACACGTCCCTTGGTAGAAATTGGCTGGATGGATCCGAAACGTCAGGTAGGTTTAAGCGGTCGTACTGTGAGACCAAAACTTATAATAACATGCGGTGTATCAGGAGCAATTCAATTTGTTGCCGGGATGAATCATGCAGAAAATATTTTTGCGATAAATATTGATCCTAAAGCATCAATATTTAAAACAGCAAACTATGCTATAACCGGTGATATATACGAAGTTGTGCCAGAACTTATAAATAAAATAAAAATGGGGGGGACTATATTATGAAACCCTATAAGAAGATAGATGAAAATGATTTAAAAAATATAGCAGAATTTGTCAGTAGAGATCGTATTTTATGGAAAGATGAAGTAAATGAGGAATACAGTCATGACGAATTGAGCGCCGGACAGTATTATCCTGATATTGTAGTCAAGGCAGTATCTACTGAAGAAATATCAAAGCTGCTTAAATATGCTAATACAAATAATATCCCAGTTACACCGCGTGGTGCAGGTACGGGACTTGTTGGGGCAGCAGTTGCGGTAGAACAAGGTATAATGCTTGACACGACCTTGATGAATCATTTTTTAGAATTGGATGATCAGAATCTTACGCTTACAGTTGAACCAGGTGTGCTTTTGATGGAACTAGCTGATTATGTTGAAAAAAAAGGATATCTATATGCACCGGATCCAGGTGAAAAATCGGCGACAATAGGCGGTAATATAAGTACCAACGCAGGTGGTATGCGTGCTGTTAAATTTGGTGTTACACGTGATTTTGTTAGAGGATTGGAAGTAGTTCTGGCAGATGGAACGGTTATGACTTTGGGAGGAAAGACTGTTAAGGACAGCTCAGGCTATGACCTTAAAGATATGGTTATAGGATCAGAAGGTACTCTGGCCGTAATTACAAAGGCCATTTTAAAGTTATTGCCTCTGCCGAAAAAAAATGTTAGTTTACTGGTTCCCTTTCCTACATTGGCACAGGCTATTGGTGCTGTTCCCCCAATAATAAAATCTAAAGCTGTACCAACTGCTATTGAATTTATGGAACGCGAAGTAATTATGGATGCTGAAGAATATTTAGGCCGTAAATTCCCAGATAATCAGGCTGATGCATATTTACTGCTTAAATTTGACGGCAATACTATGGAAGAGATAGCATCGTATTATGATAAGGTAGCACAGATTTGTCTTGATGAAGGCGCTATAGATTTATTAATAGCGGATACAGATGAGAGAGCTGAAGCAATATGGAAGGCTCGTGGAGCATTCCTTGAAGCAATAAAAAGTTCTACAACAATGATGGACGAAGTTGATGTTGTTGTTCCGCGTAGTTTGGTTAATACTTTCGTTGAATATATTCATGAATTGCAGAATGAAATGGGCATAAGAATAAAATGTTTTGGACATGCTGGTGATGGTAATCTGCATGCATATATTTTGAAAGATGAATTATCTGATGAGCAATGGCAGAAAGTATTAAATATGACTATGGAAAAATTATATACAAAAGCTCGTGCATTAAAGGGTAATGTATCTGGAGAACATGGAATCGGCTATGCAAAAAAAGCATATTTAAAAGAATCTATGAACAGTAAGGCAGTTGACCTTATGCAAGGCATAAAGAAGGTTTTTGATCCTCAGAATATATTAAATCCACATAAAGTTTGTCAAGACTGATATAAATAAAATAGCAAGAGACTGTTGTATGTAAGTATTTTTATTCATAAATATGCAAAATGCGATTACCCTTATCATTCCTTAAAAAAAGGAATGATAAGGGTAATCGTTGCATTTATAATGGCAATGTTATTTATGTAGCAGTCTCCTGTTATTCTACAGGAAATCTTTTAAATACTTGGTTAGCATTAGTTTAAACTAACCTTGATTGTTGTTTGTGAGTAGTTCCAATTTTCCTGTATCTGGGTCTATAATAAAACCGTGTACTATAATATTACCTGGCAGATAAGGGGAGTTTTTTATATTATTAACAGAATCAATTACATTTTGTTGTGGCTGCTGAAAATTATCAGCCCAGTTTTTTAATAGGGGGATAATTTTTTTTATAAAAGCAGGAGTTATATGGGCGATTTTCATTTTTTCGGATAAACTAGAAGAAGTTGTCTTTTCCATGCCGCAGTGGCAGTGGCCAACAACCAGAATTTCCTTTACACCAAGCTCATAAACGCATACCATAAGACTTTTTATAACATCGTTTAAACCACCGCTTACCACATTGCCGGCAGTTTTGATCATTTTTACGTCACCACGTGATATTCCCATAGCAGGCTCCAAAAAATTAACAAGACGTGTATCCATACAGGTGACGATAGCAACATGCCATTTGGGTAGTTTGTCAAAGGGAATAGGGTTATTATTTTTTATAAATTTATCATTTGCAGACATAACTTTTTTTATGATATCCATTATTTTATACCCCTTTATTAATGTTTTTGCGATAGATGATTTTTTATAAAGTCAGAAAATTTATTCATATTGCCCTTAGAAAATCCAGCTTTTTCGACTATAAATGCACCTCTATTTTGAGTGAAAAACAAGTAAAAATATTTATCCTGTTCGACAATTTTTTGTATAGTATCATAGGAAATTTTTTCTCGCTTTTTTTCTGTTTCAACAAACATATTATGTTCGTAAAAATGCAGTTTTAAAAATTTGCCATTACGTTTTAAGAGAATAAACGTACTTGCGAAACTAGAGATAAAATACATTATAATCATTGCACCGATAAACATTAATACACGTTCTATAGAATGGCTGTTTTTGTATTCTAATAAGCTTATGATTACTAAAATAATAATGTACAGCCATATTTGTCGATGCAGATTAATATAATTGACAAAATCGTGGCAAAGCTTTTTAGTGAAATGAGTTTCCGTAATAAATTTTTCATTCATTAAGTATCAAATCCTGACTATAAAAAATAAGAGTTATTGTTAGAATGTTAGTTTATTTTTTAGAAAAACAGAAAAATTTAGGGCAGTTCCTACTGTAAATGAGTTTTTGTCTATGGTATAAATTATAGAGTTTCCTGTTTCTGTAGTTGTGAGAAAAAAATATTTTTTGTTTTCCCTAATTTTTTTTAAATTATGGTAAGAAACTTTAGTTATTTTGTGCGAGTTGTTTATGATCATATAGTCATCGTTGAATATAATTTGTATTATAGGATTGGTTTTTTTGTGGATTTTTCTGCCTATTAAGTATGGTGCAGATATTATTATTATTGTCAGGGCAATTCCAGGGATAAAACCGATGGCTGTGCGAAAGGCGTCATAAAGAGGGTATCCATCAAGAATATATCCAGGGAAGGTCAAAATAAGCAGCAGACCGATAAATAGGAATAATATAAATATCGGATTATGCCATATCATATATTTTGCCGTATCAATGCAGAGAGTCTGAGTTAAGGTGGTTTTGGAAGCAAAGTGAGTTGTATTCATGATTTTTTGTTAAAAAACGACATTGCTGTATTTATGCAATGCCGTTTTTTATTATCCTTAAAATATATTTTTTGCACATACGATGGTCTGGTTACGGTTTGGACCGACGGAAACAAAACCAATTTTTACTTCAGCTATTTCGGAGAGTCGTTTTAAATATGTTTTTGCCTGTTCTGGGAGGTCCTCATATTTTCTGATATTTGTAGTATCCGAATTCCAGCCCTTGAATGTTTCATATACAGGTGTCACTTTGCCAAAAATACGTAAATTAGCAGGCATTTCATCAATTATTTTATCATTATATTTGTAAGCAACACACATTTTTATTTCATCAAAGTGATCCAATATATCAAGACGGGTTATTGCAAGATAGTCTAAACTGCCTAAATAACCAGCATATTTAACCACACAGCCATCAAGCCAGCCAGTACGACGTGGTCTGCCAGTAACAGTGCCAAATTCATGGCCTACATTTCGTATTTGGTTGCCTATATCATTTAGCTGTTCAGTAGGAAAAGGACCTTCACCAACACGGGTACAATATGCTTTTACTACACCTACAGTAGTATCTATGTTTCTTGGGCCGATTCCTGCTCCGACGCATACGCCGCCAGCAATCGGGTGAGAAGCAGTGACATAGGGATATGTACCATAGTCAATGTCAAGCATAGTAGCTTGAGCTCCTTCAAAAAGGATCTTTTTATTATTTTTGATGGCCTTATTGAGATAAGATGGTGTATCAATTACAAATGGACGAAGTTTTTCAGCATAAACGGAATATTCTTCTAGAATTTTCTTATAGTTTAAAGGTGGTTGGTTATAGAGTACTTCAAGTTCGTGGTTTTTTATATCAAGTATGGTTTTTAATTTATCAGCAAATAGTTCATTGTCAATTAAATCACACATTCTAATGCCAATACGACGGTCACGATCCATATAGCATGGACCAATACCGCGTTTAGTTGTACCAATTTTTGAATTACCACGATTGTCTTCTTCTAGCCCATCCATCAGGCGGTGATAAGGCATAACAACCTGAGCACGGTTAGAGATAAGATAATCGGCAGTTTCAATCCCTTCTTTTTTTAATGAAGCTATTTCATTTAATAAAACTTCTGGATCAAAAACTACACCATCACCGATAACGCATTTTTTCCCTTTATATAAAATGCCAGAAGGCATAAGGCGCAGTTTAAATTCCTTGCCATCGACACTTACGGTGTGCCCGGCGTTACTACCACCTTGATAGCGGACTACTATATCTGATTGTTCAGCAAGATAATCAACTATTTTACCTTTTCCCTCATCGCCCCATTGGGTTCCTGTAACAACAACTGTTGACATGTAGTATCCTTCTTTCTATGACAGTCGGAGCTGTCAATGCTTTTATTTTATAATTATGTTTAGATGCCAAAACGACTTAGTATCATATCAACATGGCGTAAAAACCATTTATAATCGAAGCAGTTGTCAATTTCTTCTTTGGATAAATACTTGGTAATATCAGGGTCTTTTTCTATATTTGTACGGAAGTCTTCGCCTGCCATCCAGCGTTTCATAGCGTTTCGCTGTACCCATTTATAAGCATCTTCACGTAATACCCCTTTATTTACGATAGTAAGCATGATACGCTGACTATAAATGAGACCACCGGTTTTGTTCATATTAGCCATCATCGCATCAGGGTAAATAAGCAGTTTATCAACAATATTAGTGAATTTACGTAAGCAATAATCTACTGTTATTGTGCTATCTGGTAAAATTACTCGTTCAACAGAAGAATGAGAAATATCACGTTCGTGCCAAAGTGTAATATCTTCCATAGATGCCAAAGCATTGCCACGGACAATGCGGGCGAGTCCCGAAATTCTTTCACAGGTTATAGGATTACGTTTGTGCGGCATAGCTGAGGAACCTTTTTGACCTGGACTAAAATATTCTTCTGCTTCGCGAATATCAGTTCTTTGCCAATTACGTATTTCAGTGGCAAATCTTTCCAGAGAGCTGGCAGTGATAGCGAGCATTGTCATATATTCAGCATGACGATCACGCTGAACAACTTGGGTAGCAAGGGGAACAGGAGTAAGTCCCAACTTTTTGCAGACAATTTCCTCAATGCGCGGGTCAATGTTGGAGTACGTTCCGACTGCACCGGATAATTTGCCGACAGCTATATTTTTACGGGCATTTTCAATACGCTTTAAGTCACGACCTAGTTCTGAATACCACAGGGCAAATTTTAGACCAAGTGTCATTGGTTCTGCGTGGATACCATGTGTACGGCCGATGCACGGTGTATGCCGATGTTCATCAGCACGGCGTAGTAAAACTTGACGTAATTTTTTGATATCTTCGATAATTATATCAGCTGATTTTTTCATCATAATACCAAGTGCTGTATCTTTTACATCACTTGAAGTGAGACCTTTATGAATATATTTAGAATCATCACCGACATATTCAGCAACATTAGTCAGAAAAGCAATAATGTCATGATTAGTAACTTTTTCAATTTCCTTGACGCGGGGCAGATCAAACTTTGCTTTAGCACGAATATTTTTGGCAGCTTCTTTGGGAATCTGTCCAAGTTCAGCCATGGCTTCACATGCAGCTATTTCTACATCAAGCATGACTTGGAATTCATGTTGTAATGTCCATATATTACCCATTTCAGGATTTGTATAACGTTCAATCATCTGGTGGTGTCCTCCTAAGACAAAAAAATATACGGGGGCTCATTTACCCCCGTATATAATAGCATTGACAAGCTGTCATGTCAATTTAAAACTGAGTTCATAATTTATGTGTAAAAAGCAAAAAAATATTTATAAATGGTGCCTCAGAGCGGAATCGAACCACTGACACGGGGATTTTCAGTCCCCTGCTCTACCGACTGAGCTACCGAGGCATAATGATAAAAAAATAACATGGAAATCCATGTTATTGTAAACAAAATGGCGACCCGAATGGGATTTGAACCCATGACCTCCGCCGTGACAGGGCGGCATTCTAACCAACTAAACTACCGGGCCGAAATATGGTGGGCGATAACAGGATCGAACTGCTGACATCTTGCTTGTAAGGCAAGCGCTCTCCCAGCTGAGCTAATCGCCCATACTATGGTGACGCCTATGGGATTCGAACCCATGAACCCGCCGTGAAAGGGCGGTGTCTTAACCGCTTGACGAAGGCGCCATATCAATTGACAGCGTGACAAATATTTATCAGTCACGAGCAATAAATATTCTATCATAGTTAAATATAATATGCAAGACTTTTTTATAATAAAATCAATTTTTTCCAATTGCCTGATTCCCGCGTACAGGAACACTAGCATTATTTCCTTGTGATGGTGTACTATCTGCGCCAGAAGGTTCTTTAAATTCATTTGAAGTTTTATGGAGAGAATTTTTATCAAGTGATTTTTTGTTATCGATAGAACTGTTTTTATTGATATATTTTTTTGTGTTGTGGGAAGTATCTTCTATGTGGCCTATTTCATTATTTTTTCTAGGAAGTTCTTTGGCTGTTGCCGGGATAGAAGTTTTGTATTCTAAAGCTGTGTTTTCCATAGAGGAAAGCATGGCAGGGGTCATATTTATATCGAGAGTATCTGCTAAAGCATAGCGCAATTTTTTGATATCAGGTATCCAATAACTTATTCCATTAATGTACATAGGAGTACCAGGAATCATGGCTGTTTTTAAACCATTGTTTTGTGCTTCCTTTAGTGAACCTAGGAAAGCTAATAACTGTCGTATGGACATGTCTGTTTTTACGGCATGGAATACTTCTGCTACTATTGCTGGAATACGGGGAATAATTGCAGGCGATAAAACTTTATCCATTACAGCCTTCATAAATTTTTGCTGTCTTTTTATCCGTCCTATATCTCCTTCTGAATCACGATAACGTACATATTCAATAGCAGTTTTTCCATCCATATGTTGCATTCCTGGTTGGAAGTTAATGTGAAGACCGCCGTTATCATCCCAGGGATCATTATAGTACATACGTTTTTCTACATCGATATCAACGCCACCGATATCATCAATGATTTTTTCAAAAGCTTCCATATTTATTACAACGTAATGATCCATGGGAACACCTAAGAATTGTTCCACTGTATCACGAGTCAAATTATGTCCGCCATAAGCATAAGCGGCATTTATTTTATCCCAGCCATGATTTTTGATTTTAACACGTGTATCACGGGGAATTGATAAAAGGGCTGCCTGATTTTTCTTTGGGTCGATTGTGGCTACCATCAGGGTATCACTTCTGCCAACATCATCATGACGGGAATCTACCCCCATTATCATGACAGTAGCTTTGTCAGCAGCAACGAGCATACCTTTTTCTTTGTCAGTCTTATGGTCCGTATTGAGAAAACCAGCAAATATTGCACCACAGCCGGCAGCTACTAAGAATACTAATAATAAAATTATTATCGGCAGATATGTTTTTTTCTTTTTTTGCATGTTTAATACTCCAATATCCATAATTTTACCAGAACACTTATATACAATTGTCTTTTATTATAAATTCTGTTTTAATTTAACGCAATGTTTTTATGTAGTAAAATTTAATTGAAAGGATAAATTTCTCTTTTAGTAAAAAACTATTTGGTACAAAGAAAATATGACATAAATATTTTTGTGATATATATGATATATACTAAATTGACATGCTTTTTTGGCCAATGGTATAATTGTTAACATATTATTATATATTATTAAATTGAAAATATTATTTTAGGGAGAATGGTTTTATGTCAAAAAAAGTTTTTCCAGTATCACAACAGCAGCTTGAAAAAATTATAGAGAAATATCCGACGCCTTTTCATATATATGATGAAAAAGCTATTCGCCTGAATATGCGACGTCTATTTAAAGCTTTTGCATGGGCTCCGGGATTTCGCGAATATTATGCAGTTAAGGCTTTGCCGAATCCGCGTATTTTACAAATTCTTCGGGAAGAAGGGGCTGGGGCTGATTGTAGTTCACTGCCGGAATTGATCCTTTCAGAAAAAGCAGGAATAACAGGAGAGCGTATAATGCTTACATCAAATGATACACCGGCAGATGAATTTCAAAAGGCAATTGAGTTAGGAGCTATAATAAATCTTGATGATATTTCTCATATTGAATATTTAGAACAAAATGCTGGTCTGCCCAAGATAATGTCGTTTCGTTACAATCCTGGCTCAATAGTTGGAGGAAATGACATAATTGGGAAACCAGAAGAAGCCAAATATGGATTGACGCGTAAACAATTATTTAAAGCTTATAAAATTATGCAGCAAAAGGGTGTTGGACGTTTTGGCCTTCATACAATGGTTATATCCAATGAACTTAATGACAATGCATTTGTTGCTACAGCCAAAATGATGTTTAAACTTGCGGTAGACTTGAAAAATCAGCTGGGAATATCGCTGGAATTTATTAATTTGGGCGGAGGCATTGGCATTCCCTATCGTCCAGAAGAACATGAAGTTAACCTTGAGGCTGTGGGACAGGGGATCGAAAGAGTATATAAAGAAATATTGGTGCCGGCTGGTTTGGATAGTACAGAAATAGCTTTTGAATCCGGCAGGGCAATAACTGGACCTTATGGCTATCTGGTAGCAACTGTTCTGCATGAAAAGAAAACATATAAGGATTATATAGGGCTAGATGCTTCAATGGCTAATTTAATGCGTCCCGGAATGTATGGAGCTTACCATCATATTGTGGTAGTAGGGAAGGAAGATAAACCTTGCACGAAAATTTATGATATAACAGGTTCATTATGTGAAAACTGTGATAAATTTGCTATTAATCGCAATTTGCCAGAAATACAGATTGGTGACAGAGTAGTGATTTTTGATACAGGAGCACATGGACATTCTATGGGCTTTAATTATAATGGGAAACTACGCAGTGCTGAATTACTGTTGCGGGAAGATGGAGAAGTAGAGCTTATACGCCGTGCAGAAACGATGACGGATTATTTTGCAACATTGACTGGATTTTCAGGGAGTATAATGTAGGTGATAAAATATGAAAGTGGCAGCTAGTGATTTTGACTGTACATTGTTTTTTCCGCCAAAACATTTTCCCTCTAAAGCGGGGATTGCTAAAAGCGACATAGAGGCAATTACCAAATGGCAGAAAGCTGGACATAGGTTTGGTATTGTAACTGGTAGAAATTACCAAATGCTGTTAAAAGATACAGATAGTTATGATTTACAATTAGATTTTGCAGTTTGTCTGACAGGTGCAGTAGTTTATGGTAAAAACAGCAATATAGTAGAACAAAATCCTATTGATAATATTATCAGCAGGAATATTATGTTACTGCCAATTTTTCAGCAGAGCAGGCATATTGCCTGCTTTACGCCTTATGCTACTTATGTATGTATTCAATCTGAAACATCATGGTTTAGTGTTATACGTGACTTGGCACAGTTTATTACGCAGATAGATTTTTTTACGGCAGAATGTTTGAAAGGAATATGCCAAATAAGTTTGCAATATGATAGTGCTGCAGAAGCAGCGATAGCAGCAAAACAGATAAATAATTTAAATGCAGGTGTGATGGCATATTGTAATGTGACTGCTGTTGATATTGTGAGGGATAATATCAATAAATCGGCTGGATTGGAGACTGTTTTAACGGTAAATAACTGGCAAAAAAATAAAATATTAACAATTGGGGACGGGATCAATGATTTGCCAATGATTAAAAAATTTGCTGGATTTACAGTTAATACTGCAGATGAAGCGATAAAAAGATATGCAGTTAAAACATATGATAATATTGCGGATATGTTGAATGACAATTTTTAAGCTAGAGAATTTGATAAAGAAAATTTTTTTGAATATAAAAAAACCATCAGTATTTATGCTGATGGTTAATTTTTACTTTTTATTGGTCGGAGCAGCAGGATTCGAACCTGCGACCCCCTGGTCCCAAGCCAGGTGCTCTACCAAACTGAGCCATGCCCCGAACGAATGATATTATACAATGAAAAAGGATAGTAAGTCAAGTCTTTTGTTGAAATTAAAATGGAAAAAAATTTGCATGACAGGAAATGTTAAGCTAAATAGCGAATTATAAGGTATAGAAAAGACGGTAAAAATTTTATAATGGTGGTGAAAAAAATGCATTTTTATTGTGAAAAGTGTAAAAAAAAATATCCGCTTAATACATTGACTTATCATTGCAGTTGTGGAGGACTGTTTAAGCTTTATAAAACTGCAGAGGACATTATACCTTCTTCTATATCTATCGGTGAGATAAAGACTCCTATGCTGGCAGTAAACTTTGATGATTTTGGCAAGGTGTTTTTGAAATTGGAACATCTTCAGACTACTGGTTCTTTTAAAGCAAGAGGGGCATATGCACTCATTAATGAACTGAAATATCTAGGAATAAGTCATATAGTTGAGGATTCATCGGGTAATTCCGGAGCCGCAATTTCTGCTTATGCGGCAGCAGCGGGGATTGATTGTGATATTTACGTTCCTAAGGGAATAGCTGAGAGCAGAGTGAAATTTATGAAGACCTTTGGTACTCATGTCCATTATGCAGATAACAGGATAGAGGCAGGCAAAGCAGCCCGCCGAGCTGCTGAAAAAATATATTATGCTTCGCATATATATAATCCATTATTTTTTGAAGGAATAAAAACTTTGGCATATGAAATCTATGAACAAATGGGAAATAAGGTACCTGAATATATTTTTGTGCCTGTGGGCAATGGTACAATACTATTGGGGTTGTATTATGGATTTGAAGAAATTGGTCGGCTGCCGGCTTTTGTAGCAGTTCAGAGTGAAAGTTGCAGCCCGGTGTACAGTCGGTTTAAACATAGAAAATTGCAGCCAGAATCATATACGATTGCTTCGGCAATACGGATAATGCACCCCAAGCGGATAAATGAAATATTAATGATACTGCAGCGAAGTTTAGGAAATGTGGTGACAGTTTCTGATGATGAAATACATAATGCCCAGCTGGCTATTGGTCGAAAAGGGATTTATGTGGAAGAAAGTGCTGCTTGTTCATTGGCTGGGGCATTGAAGTTTTTCAAAAAGGGAAAACCAGATAATTATAGAATTGTTTTACCATTGACTGGAGCAGGATTATTATCCTGAATATGAGTGGAATGAACGGGCAGGAAAGTAAACAATTATATTAAAAAATAAAATGTTTTAATATAAATAAGATAAAACACTTTTATTTTTGGCTAGTCTTTATTAAAATATAAACCAATACATAATGTATTGGTTTATATTTTGTCCACACGGACCAGGTGAAACAGTGTTTGCAAATGGCATGGGAGGTATATGATTTTTGGATAATGTTGGTATAATAATTTTTTTGGTATGCGGTGGATTTGTAGCAGGTTTTGTTGATTCAATTGCAGGGGGAGGCGGGATAATTTCATTACCGGTATTATTGTTAACCGGAATAGATCCGGTTGCCGCATTGGCAACAAATAAAATGTCAGCGGTTATGGGGTCGTTTACAAGTGCCATGACTTTTATTAGAAATAGAAAAGTTACCGTGGAAATAATAAAGTATGTATTTCCCTTATCAATTATAGGCTCTTTGGGAGGAGTAATGGTAGTACATCAAATACCGGCTGATTTTTTACGACCGTTAGTAGTGGTATTATTGATATGTATTACGATTTATACGCTGAGTCGGAAAAATTGGGGGAAAAAGGCATCATATACAGGAATTACTCGTAAAATACTTTTAAGCAGTATGGGGATAGCCTTTACAATGGGGTTTTATGATGGATTTTTTGGCCCGGGAACAGGTTCTTTTTTAATGTTTGCTTTTTTATGTATGGGGTTAGATTTTATAGGAGCAGCAGCGAATGCCAGAGTATTAAATTTTTGCAGTAATATTGCAGCAGTTTTGTTCTTTGCCTATTTAGGACAGATTTATTTTTCTTATGCGATACCTATGGGATTGGCGGTAATGGCAGGCGCTTTTTGCGGGGCCAGAACGGCATTAAAACACGGAGCAGCTTATGTAAAACCGCTTTTTGTTATGATGTCAGTGCTTCTTATAGGAAAACAGATATGGGATTTATTTAGGTGAATCAGATATAAAAAAATGGTGTCTAGGAGGTAGACCAGAATGCTTTATGCGTTGATTGACATTGGTTCAAGTACTATTAGAATGGCAATATATAATATAAATTATGGCAGGATAGAAATGCTTATGAAAAAAAAGCATACAGTAGGATTGGCGGCTTATGTGAAAGATGGTGTTATGCAGCAAAAAGGTATTGATAAAACCTGCGAAATTTTAAATGAATTTAATGATTTTTTGGCAGGTTTTCATATTGTAAATGTAGCTGCGTTTACAACAGCGGCTATTCGTAATGTAAAAAATAGTCAAGATGTAATTGAACAGTTAAAAAAACGTACTAAAATAGCGATACGCATAATAACAGGGGAGGAAGAAGCGGAGTTTGACTTTGCCGGAGTAATCCGCAGCGTTGATATGCCGGCAGGGATTATGATTGATGTGGGCGGCGGTAGTACAGAAATAATCCACTATGAAAATGAAAAAATTATAAAAAAAAGCAGCATACCGGTAGGGGCACTTTCTTTATATACTAAATATGTAGAAGATTTTTTGCCCAGCTATGTTGAAATAGAGGATATGCAAAAAGAAGTAGAACAATTATTAGCTGCTAATAGCAATTTTGGCAATTTCTCCAAACCGTATATGTGCGGCATAGGAGGAACGATAAAAAGTACCCGTCTATTGTATAATGAATTGTTTAATTGTGCAGCAGACAATATGAAAATGGATACAAGTAGATTTATTAATATAATAAAAAAATATACTTGTGCAGATAATCTTGATGAAGCGGCGGCGATAATACTTCTACGAACAGCACCAGATAGGCTGAAAACCATAATACCGGGATTAGTTATAGTTGATAAGGTATGCCAATTCTTTAAAGCCGCAAAATTAAAATATATAGATACAGGAATGCGTGAAGGCTTTATATACAAGCAAATTATAGATAAAAAATAAATTAAAGAAAGTGATTGGTAGGATTGGAAAATAAGCAAGGGCTGCAAAGGCGGCTCAAAGAACGCCATATACAAATGATTGCTTTGGGGTGTGCTATAGGGACGGGATTATTTTATGGATCGGCAAGTACTATAAGCATGGTAGGCCCGGCAGTTATGCTGTCTTATCTGATTGGCGGGATTTTTATTTATTTTGTAGTTCGAGCATTGGGTGAAATGTCTGTGGATAATCCTGTTTCTGGTTCCTTTAGCACTTATGCATATGATTATTGGGGAGATTTTGCGGGTTTTTTATCAGGCTGGAATTACTGGTTTAATTATGTGGCTGTTTCTATGGTCGAAGTTTCGGTAATCGGCATATATATGCACCATTGGTTTCCCCAGTTGCCTATGTGGGTATCAGGATTAGTGCTGTTTATTCTTGTTAATGTTATAAACTTAACGAATGTTCGTTCTTTTGGTGAGATCGAGTTTTGGGGAGCTATTGTAAAAGTGGTGGCAATATCACTTATGATAATATTTGGTCTTGGAATTATCTTATTTGGTATAGGAGAAACTGCACCAATTGGATTTCATAACCTGGTAGATCATGGTGGTTTTTTCCCTAAGGGGATGTGGGGGATGATGCTCTCTTTTGTTGTTGTGACATTTTCATTCGGTGGAACGGAATTAATAGGTATTACGGCAGGAGAAGCAGAAAATCCGTCTAAAACTATTCCAAAGGCAGTTGATTTAATAATTGGGCGTATTTTAATATTTTATGTAGGCTCAATGTTTGTATTGGTTACACTTTACCCGTGGGATAAAGTAGGCATGAATGGCAGTCCTTTTGTGGAAATTTTTTCGGCGATAGGATTTCCGGCAGCAGCTTCTATTTTGAATGTTATTGTATTAACAGGTGTCTTTTCTGCTTATAACAGTTGCTTATACAGCAACGCTCGTATGCTCCATGGATTGGCACTGCAAAATAATGCTCCGGCATTTTTGAAAAAAGTTTCTAAAAATGGTGTACCGCGTGCAGCTGTGTTATTTTCGTCATTGTTTGTGGGGATTGCCGTCGTTGTTACATATTTTGCACCTAAGCAGGTTTTTAATTATGTGATGTCGATAGCTACTATTGCGGCATTAATAAATTGGATCATGATATTATATACCCAGATAAAATTCAGGCATAAAATCGGCATCAGGGTGAAAAAACTTTCTTATAAGATGCCATTATTTCCATTACTGAATTATATAGGTATAATTTACTTTTTGTCTATTGGAATTACCATGGCAGTAATGCCGGAATATCGGCTGGCTGTATATCTCTGCCCTATTTGGATATTGGTAATTTATATAGGATATAAGATAAAAAAAATACGTGATAAATAAAAAACAAAGCTATCACATATAAATCATGCGATAGCTTTGTTTTCTATTAGAGTATAATATTTACATGTTTAATAGGTCTTTGTATTATTGGAAAGATCTTCTCCGTTACTTTCAATGACTTTTTTATACCAGTAGAAAGATTTTTTCTTTTCTCGTTTTAGCGTGCCATTGCCATTATTATCCTTATCTACATAAATGAACCCATAACGTTTTTCCATTTCTCCGGTGCCGGCAGATACCAGATCTATAGGACCCCACGGGCAATAGCCCCAAAGCTCAACCCCATCTTCATCAACGGCTTTTTTCATTTCCCGTATGTGAGAAGAAAAATATGCTATGCGTTCGTTATCTTCAAATTTTCCCGCAGTGTTTTTATATTCTTGTAGACCGATGCCGTTTTCAACAATCATGAGGGGCAGTTCATATCTTTCAGAAAGAATATTCAGGGTATAACGGAGGCCCACTGGATCTATCTGCCAGCCCCAGGCAGATTGTTGTAGGTAAGGATTATCTGTACCAATGCCGAAACCGCCTTCGATTGATTTAGTCAATTTCGGATTGGAAGAAATAACTGAACTTTTGTAATAACTAAAGGCTAAATAGTCAACGGTGCCATGTGATAAAATATCAAGGTCATCATTGGTTATATCTATTTTGTAGTCCTTGTTTTTCCATTCTTTTGTAGTATAAGATGGATAATGTCCGCGGCAGTGTACATCGCCAAAGAAAAAGCGTTTATGCATTTCTTCAAGTTGCTTTATCTGGTCATCAGGGTCACAGCTATATGGGTAGACTGGCTGTAATGCCAGCATACAGCCTATTTTAAAAGCAGGATTTATTTTATGTCCTTCAATTACAGCTTTGGCTGAGGCTACCAGCTCATAATGTGCTGCCTGATACATTATTTCTTTTTTATCTTCATTTTTTTTATACAGTATACCTGAATTTGTAAAAGCAGTGAATGGCACATTAACTTCACTCTGGTTATTTATTTCATTAAATGTCATCCAATATTTTACTTTATTTTTATAGCGGTTAAATACGCACACAGCAAAGTTGACAAAAAAATCTATTAATTTGCGATTGCGCCAGCCGCCATATCTTTTTACTAAAGAATATGGCATTTCAAAATGGGATAGGGTGATTACAGGTTCAATATTATACTTTAATAATTCATCGAATAAATCATCATAAAATTTTAGACCAGCTTTGTTGGGCGTTTTTTCATCTCCATTAGGGAAAATACGTGTCCAGGCAATACTTGTACGAAAACATTTAAATCCCATTTCAGCTAAGAGCGCAACATCTTCCTTATAATGATGATAAAAATCAATAGCATCGTGGTTAGGGTAGTTTTCTCCTTCAATGATACCATCAGTAATTTTGCGCGGCACGCCATGGCGGCCTGCAGTCATAACATCAGCTACACTAATACCCTTGTTGCTTTCCTGCCATGCTCCTTCTACTTGATGGGCAGCTACTGCGCCGCCCCATAAAAATTTTTCTGAAAATCCCATTCATAAACCTCCGGTTATTTAGTATAAAAAAATTTTTTATAAACATCTATAAACTCAAGTGCAACAATTTTAAAACCTTCTGCACTCATAAGCTGATCTTCTGCATGTAATATTAATATAAAATAATTATAGCTATTATTCAATAAATTACGAACATTTAGAAATAATGTTTCAGAACATAATAAAAAACATGGAATATAGTGAAACATTATTCCATGTTTTTAGATATACCTAATGCAAGTGTACCTAAAAGGCCATAGCATATCGAACAATATGTGTGGTGGTAAAAGACATTGGCTGTGTAGTTAATGGGCAAATTTCTATTGAATATTGCAATATGGTTATATATTTATGAAGGAAAAAGCATAAAATGAAAAGTTACCAAAGATGCCAGGGATCTTTAAGTCGACCGAAGATATCTTCAAATTTATCATAGGTTTTTTTTATGTTCCAGTAGTCCTGAGAAAGCATCATAGCGAACAGAACATCCAGATAATAGCGAACGCCGACATTATAAATTAAAATGCCCATGTCAAGATATTCTTTGGTATCAGCAATATAAAGAAATTCACTGGACAATTTTGCTAATGTAGATTTTTTTATTGGTGACATTAAGATCGAAGTTATATGGCGCTGATTTAAAATTTCAGCGATATCAATGAGTCGTTTGTTTTCACCGGTGCGGCTTAAAATTATGGCGGTATGGGTATTATCACAGGTAAGTGCCTGCATATATTGGCTGTTTGCAGCCATATTGGCAACAGCGGTTTTTTTTATTTGGATGAAATTGTATGCCGTCATTTGGGCAATATAATAATTTTGGTCAAAAGCATAAAAGTCAATACTTTTTGATTTACTGAGTATTTCGGCAATACGTATTAACTGTTCCATGTGCATTTCATTTTTTGTTTCTTCAATAGATTCAATTTCAAGAGCGGCGATTTTTTTTACTATGGAATCTGGTGGATTTTTATCAGTTATAGGCCTGCCGGTAATAGGCCGTCCCAGAGTGGAAGTACGATTTACTTCACTGATAAATTTTATCTTGAACTCAGTATAACCTTTTAGGTTTAATTTCCGGCAAAGGCGAAAGATCGTGGCAGGACTGGTAAAAGTGCGTTCTGCCAAGGTTCGTATTGATAATGAAGCCAATTCTTTTGTATGTGACAGAATGTAATTTATTATTGTTTGCTCGGTTGAATTAAAGCGTTTGGGTTCAGACATGGTTTTTAAAAGCCGCATAATAGTAAATCCTCTTTTCAAAACTGTATTTATTATCCGGTACTAGTAGAAATGGAGTAATTAAGTTAGTTAGATTATACTATAAAATTATCAGCAGGAAAATATATACAAAGGTACGATATAATATGAGTGTATAGTTAGCAATTGGACTTTTTAAGAGAAAAATGATAATATATAAACGTATATCTATGCTTTCAAGCGGAATAAATGCCGCTTATTATATATTTGAGGTGAGAAAGTGGCAGACGATTTTGATAAGAATGATGATGCCCAAAAACCCGGGCAGGACGGGCCGAGACAGCTTGGCAATTTAGGTAAGGTTATACCTGTTAAGCTTGAAGAAGAAATGAAAAATTCTTATATTGATTATGCGATGAGTGTTATCGTTATGAGAGCATTACCTGATGTTCGTGACGGGCTTAAACCGGTTCATCGCCGTATTCTGTATGCAATGCAGGAAGCGGGAATGGCATCCAATAAACCCTATAAAAAATCGGCACGTATAGTCGGGGAAGTTTTAGGTAAATATCATCCACATGGTGATAGTTCTGTGTATGAAACGATTGTACGTATGGCACAGGATTTTTCTTATCGGTATATGCTTGCCGATGGACATGGCAACTTTGGTTCTGTTGATGGAGATTCAGCAGCAGCAATGCGTTATACTGAAGTGCGCATGTCGAAAATTGCTGAAATAATGTTATCTGATATAGATAAAGATACTGTTGAATTTATGCCTAACTATGATGAGTCGTTGAAAGAACCGACGGTGTTACCGGCTAAAATGCCTAATTTGCTGGTAAATGGTTCTGCTGGGATTGCTGTTGGGATGGCAACAAATATTCCGCCGCATAATTTAGGGGAAGTTATTGATGGTATACTGATGATGATAGATAATCCGGAAATAACAATACCAGAACTTATGACAGCAATTAAAGGCCCGGATTTCCCTACCGGCGGGCTTATAATGGGAAAAGAAGGTATTGTTTCGGCTTATACAACGGGACGCGGTGCAGTAAAGATGCGGGCCTGCGCGCATGTGGAAGAACGGCCTAACGGTAAGTCACGTATAATTGTGACAGAACTTCCTTATCAGGTGAATAAAGCACGCTTAGTGGAAAAAATAGCCCAATTAGTCCGCGATAAAACGATTGAAGGTATTACAGGATTAAATGATGAGTCAGACCGCAAGGGCATGAGTGTTGTTATTGATTTGCGCCGTGATGTCAATCCTGATGTAATACTGAACCAACTGTACCGTCATACACAGCTGCAAGATACCTTTGGGGTAATAATGCTGGCTTTAGTTGACGGTCAGCCGCGTGTTTTGAATTTGCAGCAGATACTGCAGTATTATATTAAACATCAGGAAGATGTTGTCAGACGTCGTACTAAATATAATTTAGATAAGGCAAAAGCACGAGCCCATATACTGGAAGGATTGACTATTGCTCTTAATCATCTTGATGCGGTGATAAAGGATATTAGAACTTCCCGTACAGCTGATATTGCTAAAGAAGCATTGACAACTAATTATGGACTTACAGACAAACAGGCTCAGGCTATTTTAGATCTGCGGCTGCAGCGTTTAACAGGACTTGAACAAGAAAAGATTGCTAATGAATATAAGCAGGTATTAGAAACAATTGATGAATTAGCTGCTATATTGGCTGATGAACATAAAATCTTGAATATTATAAAAGAGGAACTTACTGAAGTAAAACGCCGGTTTGGCGATAAACGCCGTACTCAGATAACTATGGATGCTTCAGAGCTTGATCTTGCTGATCTTATTGCTGAAGAAGATGTTGTAGTTACCATGACAAATAATAACTATGTTAAGCGCCAGCCAATTGCTGTATATCGCAGTCAAAAACGCGGTGGACGCGGTATAGCGGGAATGGGAACAAAAGAAGAAGATTTTGTGGAAAATATGATAGTAACTTCCACACATAAAACGATTCTTTTCTTTACTAACCGGGGCCGTGTATATCAGTTAATGGGCTATGAAATTCCTGAATCGGGACGTACGGCCAGAGGAACGGCAATAATTAATCTGCTGCCAGTTGAAAATGGCGAAAAGATTACGGCAGTTATTCCTATTGATGAATTTGCCGAAGACAGATTTTTGTTTATGACGACTAAAAAGGGTGTTGTAAAAAAGACTGCTTTGACGGAGTATGATACTAAGCGCAAGAAAACGGGCCTGATTGCTTTGTCGTTGGATGCAGATGATGAACTTATTGCTGTTAAACTAACAGATGGCAACCGCAGAGTTATTATAGGCACTCAGAATGGGATGTCGATTTGTTTTGATGAAAGCGATGTTCGCTCAATGGGACGTAATACCCGTGGGGTACGCGGAATATCACTACGAGATGGCGATGTAGTTATTGGCATGGATAATGTGCATAAGGGAGCTACGGTGCTGACTGTTACACGTAATGGGTATGGCAAGCGGACTCTGGCAGGCGGTTATCGTAAACAGGCCAGGGGCGGCAAGGGAATTATTAATATTAAGGTAACAGAAAAAACAGGTGAAGTTATAGGTATAAAGGTTGTACATGAAGGCCAGGAATTTATGCTTATAACCACTGATGGGATAGTTATACGCTCTGGTGTTGACGAAATATCAGTAATAGGACGCAACACTCAAGGGGTAAAAGTAATGAAGACTGGTGGAAATGACAATGTAGCAGCAATGGCTGTTTTTGACCATGAAGACGAAATACAATAACATGGTTTACTTCCTGGAGAGGCGATTTTATGAACGATTTAGGCAAGATAATGATTTGGGCAGGGGTCCTGCTGGTCGTTATGGGAACATTATTCTATTTTGGCAGTAAATTTTTCGCTTTAGGCAGATTACCAGGAGATTTTAAGTGGGAAAATAGTAATTTTGGTGTATATTTTCCTCTAGGGTCGTCTATTGTTATAAGTATTATATTAACAATACTTTTAAATGTGTTTTTGCGCCATTAATTGTCGCAGTTAAATTATGGACTGATTAATAATATCCATATCCCCCCCATTGTATAATGATGGGGGGCTTTTTATAATAAGGGAAGCAATGCTATACCCTGCCATAGGCTTTTTTCCCATATGTATAAATGCTATAATATCCTCATTATTATAAAAGGAGGTTTTTTTATGCATATTCCGGATAATTATTTAAGTCCGTCGACATGTGTTGTATTTGCTGCAGCTATGGTTCCAGTATGGTATTATTCAATAAAAAAAATAAAAGAAGAGCTGCCGGCAGATAAGGTACCATTTATTGGTGTCGGTGCAGCTTTTTCTTTCTTGATGATGATGTTTAATTTACCAATTCCCGGTGGGACTACGGCACATGCCGTGGGAGGAACTTTGATTGCGTTGCTGCTGGGGCCGTATTCTGCATGTATGGCTATAAGTGTAGCATTGCTCATACAGGCAGTTGTTTTTGGTGATGGTGGTATACTTTCTTTTGGGGCAAATTGTTTTAATATGGCTTTTGTACTGCCGTTTACTGGGTTTTATGCAGTTCAGCTTATTAAGAAAGTAGTTCCATCAGCACTGGGACAAAAAATTGCTATATTACTTGGTTCATATGCAGGTATTAATTTAGCGGCATTTATGGCGGCTGTAGAGTTTGGGATTCAACCGCTGCTTTTTACTGATAGCGCGGGAAAGGCTCTATACTGCCCATATCCTTTATCAGTTGCAATACCGGCTATGCTTATTGCACATCTTTTAGTCGCTGGAGTAGCAGAAGCAATATTTACTCTGGCAATTTATGAATTTATATTGAAAGTTTCGCCTGGAATCGTTTATAATAATGAGAAAGTAAAATTAAATCCCATAATTACGTTGATAATAATTCTTATCGCAGCATCACCACTAGGTCTTTTGGCAAGTGGAACGGCATGGGGAGAATGGGGTGCTGATGAAATAGCTGCCGATGGATCGTTAGGTAAAGCTCTTGGATATATACCTGATAAAATAGCGAACGGATTCAGCTATAGTGCGGTTTTTCCTGATTATACAGTGAGCGGAATTTCTGATGTTTTTGGTTATATATTATCAGCGGTTATAGGTGTAGCATTATTGATAATAATTTTCAAAATATTGGGCAGCCGTCATGAAGGACATAAAACTGCCTGATAATTTCCCAAAACAGTGCAGCCAGAAGAATATGCCGCAATGGTTGTTTAGTTCTGATAATTATATTCCAGTACCGGATAAGGAAAAATATATTAGTAAAACGGTACTGGAATTAATATCTAAACTTAGTATGCTGAAGAAACAAAAAACAATATTCAGCAAGAGCCTGTTTAGTGCATCATTTAAGATAGTATATACATTTTTATTGATACTGTTGATATCATTGGCGCATAATATGGGGTTCCTGCTGGTTTTATTGGCAGCACTTTTAGTATACATATGTTTTTTTAATGGGGAATATATAGAGGCAGTGCTGAAACCGGCTGCTGGTGCAGCGGTATTTTCTTTCATTATTATATTGCCTGCTGTTTGTATGGGATTGTCAAATAATTTCATTTTGCCATTTAAGGTGTTTTTGACAACCATGACTGCAGCAATTTTATCGCGCAGTATACCTTTTTACTTATTTACGCGGATATTGGGGAGATTTCATGTACCGGGTATATTTATTACGGCACTTGAACTTACAATAAAGTATATTGTACTATTAGGAGAAACTGCTTTTGCATTGCTTACGGCACTAAAATTACGGTCTATAGGCAGAAATCAAAAAAAATATCAAAGCATAGGCAGTGTTTTAGGTATGACTTTTATAAAATCACAAGAGTATGCAAGGCAGACATATAATGCTATGATATGCCGCTGCTTTACAGGTGATTATCATATAGTGCAGCATAATCATTGGAAGAATATTTATCTTGTTTATGCGGTTATAGTTATTGCTACAACACTTATATTTCTTTATACAGAAGGATATTTAAAATAATGGCGTTATTAAAGTTATCTCATATAAAATATAGCTATGATGATATTGTGGCACTAAATGATGTTTCATTGTCTATTAATAGTGGTGAGTTTATATTACTGGAAGGGCCTAACGGTTGCGGTAAATCAACTTTATTTAAGCTGCTTAATGGTCTTATTTTTCCTTCTCAGGGAAGTTATTTTTTTGCCGGACAGGAAATAACAGCAGCAGTATTAAAAGATATGGTGACTGCCAAAAAATTTCATAAGCGCATAGGGTATGTATTTCAGAATCCAGATATGCAGCTATTTAATCCTACGGTTTATGATGAGCTTGCCTTTGGACCACGTCAAATGGGTTTTTCGGAAAATGAGGTAAAAGAACGGGTAATGGATTTACTAACTTTTTTAGAAATAGAATCCTTAAAGGACAGGGCTCCTTACCATTTGAGCGGCGGTGAAAAGAAAAAAACTGCTATTGCAGCAGTTTTAGCGTTAAATCCTGATATATTAATGATGGATGAGCCTATGAATGGGCTGGATGGAAGATCAAGACGATGGATAGAAAATTTTATAGAACAGTTTTCTTTATCTGGTAAAACATTGATAATAGCCAGCCATCAAAAAAAATGGCTGACTACTTCTGATGTACGTATCGTGAAATTTACAGAAAAGCATGAGATTGTTGAATGAACGTATATGATAGGTATTTATTTCAACTGGAGGTAATCCTTGAATTTATTTATGCTGCTGTTTACTATAAGTTCTTCAGGAAAATCGACCTGCTGGAGTAAATCATAGATATAATCATGATTACCGACATCGGTATGGATATGGGCATCACTGTCCATTATGACGCAGGCACCATATTTTTTACATAAATTGAGCATTACAGCGGCATTTTCACGGGAGTGGATACGGCCGCTTTTTGGCCCGTAAGAACTGTTGTTTAGTTCTAGTAACACATTGTTCTTTTTCGCACTTTTTACTATAGCAGTAAAGTCAATGGGATATGCACCATTATCAGGATGACCGATTATTTTTATATAAGGATTTTCCAAGACATGTAAAAGTGCTGTTGTATTTTCTTTTTTATTTCCTGGAGAAATACATGGTTCATGGAAACTGGCAATTGCATAATCAAGTTTGGCTAAAGTCGTTTCTGTCATGTCCAAATTACCAGCATGGTCCATAATATTTACTTCTGAACCCATCATTAATTCCATATTGTGATAGTGTCTGTTGATAACCTTAAAATTATGAAAATATATTTCATGACAGGTACCGGGCATAGCCGGTGCGTGTTCTGTTATTCCCATAAGTCTTAATCCTTTTTTTTCTCCTGCAGTTATCATTTCTGAAAGTGTGCTGTAAGCGTGGCCGCTCATTATTGTATGCATATGCATATCTAAAAAATCATTCATTGTATCGCCCCTTATTAGTTTATTTTCGTATATATGATAAATAATGTCAATAAGGATATATATAGTGTTATTATCTGAAAAATTAAAGGAATCCTGCTATTGAATGGAGAACAATATTAATAGTTGTATATTTATGTAAGGAATAAGACGATTCTGATAAGAGCGTTGATATTCTTAAATATACTGTTATAATAATATTATTATTTTTATGGCAAATATTGCTATACTATTTTCTAAGGTTCTCTTTTTCTACTAATATTCATTGTAAAGGTATTTGTCTACATATAATTTTATGACTTAGTAGTTTAATTAGAAGGGGGCAGATGGTTATGCTTTTGGAGGAAATAAAGAGTATTGCGGAGCAAAAAGGCGTTGCTATGCAGAATTTGCGTACGAAAAAAGATTTTATACATGCAATTCAGAATGCCGAAGGAAATCAGCAATGCTATGGTCTTGGCAATGAGTGTAACAATGATGACTGCTGCTGGCATAGTGACTGTATGAAGCACAATCATGAAAATCGTAAAATAGGAAAACGCAAAAGGAAAAAAGTGAAAAAGCATTTATAATCTATAATAGTTATTTAGTGATGAAATAAATAAAAAACTGCCGATAAATTATATCAGCAGTTTTTTTATATCTACCCATTGCAGACATGGTTTTATACATTTTTGGTTTGTACATACTGCGGCAAAATAGTCGGCAGAACAGTATTCTATAAAATAGTAGGAATGTATCTTTTGTTTTTCAGCAATAGTTACATTGGCAGTATTTATATTAACTGCAAAATTTTTAAAAGTATGGGCAATACCAATACCTATGTTTTTTACATAACTTTCTTTTAAAGCCCAGATACGGAAAAATAATTTTTTTTGTTCTGTACCGGTTTTTGTTAATATTAGTTTTTGTTCTGCCGGGTGGAAAAAACGTTTAATAATATCAAAATTGTAATAAGCATTTGATTTTTGGATGTCACAGCCTATTTCAGTATTGCTTATAGCGCAAAAAACATATTTTCCAGAATGTGATAAATTGAAATATATATTAATATTTTTTAAATAGGGCTTGCCAAAATCATTAGTGTAAAATTTGGCAGAAGCGCTCTTAATATTATGTTCTTTTAAAGCATGATTGAGTAAAAGACCTGCCCCTAAAGACAATTTGCGTGCAGGGACTGCTTTGATAGATAGAACTTTTTGTTGCCTATATGCAGGTAAATTATTTAAATATTTATCGAGCATAGATAGGGATAAACTGCTGGCATCGGCGATATAAACAGTTATCATAGTAATGGGTTCCTATACATAAAGAAAATTAGACATTTTGTTCAATATATGCCGCCAATAAATTTAAATAATCATTATCAAAATTTTCGATGCCATCCTTATCACATTCAGCAGCTAACTTAGGGTCGAGCGGAATTTGTGCGGTTTGATGGATATTATAAAAACCGGCTAGTGAGGCAACGTTGCTTTCACCGAATATATTGTGTCTGGTTTTACAATTAGGGCATTGGAAATAGGCCATGTTTTCAACAATTCCTAAGATAGGCTTATTCATCATAGAAGCCATTTTTACAGCTTTTTCTACTATCATGGAAACTAAATCCTGAGGCGACGTAACTACAATGATACCATTGACTGGTAATGACTGGAAGACAGTCAACGGGATATCGCCTGTTCCAGGGGGCATATCTACAAACATATAGTCAATATCGCCCCATTCTACATCATTCCAAAATTGTTTGACAACGCCGCTTATTATTGGACCGCGCCATACCACTGGATCGGTACTGTTTTCCAATAGAAGATTGACGGACATTAATTTTATACCGCTTTTGGTTGTTACGGGCAGGATGCCGCCCTTTTCGGAACTACCAGCTTTTTCTTTGATGTTGAAAGTTTTAGGTATTGACGGGCCTGTGACATCAGCATCAAGGACGCCTACATTGAATCCGCGCCTGCGCATTATCACAGCCAGCATAGAAGTTACTAATGACTTACCCACGCCGCCTTTACCGCTCATAACAGCAATAACTTTTTTTATGTGAGAATTAGGATTTCCTTTTTCTAGAGGTATTTTAGTGCGTTCTGCACAGTCAGCACTGGAACAACTGCCACATTCGTGTGTACATTCTTCGCTCATTTATTTCATCCTTTCAAAATTTTTTATCTAAACACTAAGCAGTTAAAAAATATTGTTTCTGGAGAAAAAAAGTAAATTTTAGCGAAATCGTATTACCATTTAGCTGTAAAAGAATAATCAGCTTCAATTATAAGTAAAAGCGATGAGTGATTTATATAATGGCTTTACGTTTCAAACAGGACAAAACTTTATTTATCCGATCAATGATTTACTATAATATTTGTTTCAAAATATTGGCATAGGAAAACATTTTATAAAAACAATGCAGATACTGCTATTGGATTGATAAAAATAAATATTTATAAAACTAATTCTTATTAAGAATTTTAACCAATTTTTATTATATCATAATCTAATATAGTATGCATTTATAAGAATTAATAATGAGAAAGAAAAATTTATGAATAACATAGCAGATGTTTGTTTTTTATTCCAAGACAGCACCAGTACTTGCAGAAGTAGTTAGTTTTGCATAACGGGAAAGGTAGCCGGTTTTTATTTTGGGTTCAGGTTTTTTCCATTGTGCCTTGCGGGCGGTCATTTCCTTATCATCAATAACAAGTTCCAGTTTGCGTTTGGGAATATCTATGTTAATGGTATCACCTTCTTTAATTAAGGCGATAGGACCACCAGCCATTGCTTCGGGAGATACATGTCCGATGCATGCACCACGTGTAGCTCCTGAAAACCTGCCATCGGTAATAAGTGCTACTTTTAGTCCCATACCGGTAATAACAGCAGTAGGATTGAGCATTTCTCTCATTCCGGGACCACCTTTTGGTCCTTCATAGCGTATTACTACGACATCACCATTTTTTATTTTCCCTTTTGTTATAGCCGCAATGGATTCTTCTTCTGAATTGAAGATGCGGGCAGTTCCTTTGTAGCAAAGCATATCTTCCGTGACAGCGCTTTCCTTTACTACGGCATAATCAGGCGCAAGATTTCCTTTTAATATGGCAATGCCACCAGTTTTGCGATAAGGGGCATCCACAGTCTTTATTACATCTGGGCGTTTTATCCGGGCATCTTTTATCCTGTCAGCGATAGTGCCATCTACAGTCAAAGCATCGAGGTGAAGCAGTCCTTTTTTTGCTAGTTCATGCATAACGGCACATATTCCACCGGCTTCGTTTAAATCCTGCATATGGTGGATACCACCAGGGCTTAATTTTGTGATATAAGGAGTTCGGGCACTTATTTCATCGAATAATGGTGTGGGGATAGTAATACCGGCTTCATGCGCAATAGCGGTCAAATGCAGTACAGTATTGGAGGAACCGCCTATGCCCATATCGACCGTAATTGCATTTTCAAAAGCTTTTTTAGTCATAATGTCACGTGGTTTTATATCATTTTTTATTAGTTCAATAATTTTTTCTCCGGCTGTTTTTGCCAGTAAACGGCGCTGACCAAAATAGGCAGCGGGGATAGTACCGTTTCCGGCAAGTCCCATACCTAGGACTTCTGTCAGACAGTTCATAGTGTTGGCAGTAAATAGTCCAGAACATGATCCGCAGCCGGGACACGCATCAGCTTCAAGGGAAGCCATGTCTGCGGCATTGAGTTTACCGGCAGCAAATTTACCTGCAGCTTCAAATGTTGTGCTGACACTTACATCTTTACCATTATGGCGGCCAGCCAGCATTGGGCCGCCGCTTACAACGATACAGGGAATATTAAGCCTGGCTGCGGCCATGAGCATCCCTGGAACAATTTTGTCGCAGTTAGGAATCATTACCAGACCGTCAAAAGCATGGCCGGCAGCTACTGCTTCAATGGAATCAGCAATTAATTCACGACTAGCCAGGGAATATTTCATTCCCTGATGCCCCATGGCGATACCATCGCATATTCCAATCGCAGGAAATTCAACAGGCATTCCACCGGCAGCGGCTACACCTAATTTGGCAGCTTCTGCAATAGTTCGCAGATGTATATGGCCGGGAATGATTTCATTAAAAGCATTTACTATACCGATCATTGGTTTTTTTAGGTCTTCTGGTCCATAGCCCATAGCATAAAATAAAGCACGATGTGCAGAACGTTCAGGCCCTTTTTTTGCTAAATCACTTTTCATAATTGTAACTCCTTAAATATAAAAAATAAAATCCATCCCTAATGATTAGGGACGGATTTTCCGCGTTACCACCCAGATTTATTTATCATTAAATGATAAATACACTTATGACGTACTTAAATAAAATACGCATTTCCGGTAACGGGGAAAAACGGCTTCACTTACTTGATTCAGTGTTGCTTTTTAGAGATGATTTTTTGCAAAATTTGTTTGCCAGTTTTCAGCATTACTGACTCTCTGTAAAACAAATAAAATGCATACTCGTTCTCGTCATAAAATTTATATGGTATATTGTTTTGTAAAAATGTAATCATAAAATACTTTGACATACATTTTATTATTTAAAAAATAATTTGTCAAGATAAATTATTACTAAAAAATAGAATTTAATAAAAATAAATGATTATTATTAATGTAATAGTGTAAAATGAAAAGAAAATAAATATGGACGAGATTAACAATAGATAAAAATTTCGTTAGATTTGATACCATAATTTTGTTACGGGTGCTTTGTAATAGAGAAATGATGAATAAATTAGATTTTATTATTACATAATTTTTTTATATCGGGAAGTTTGTTTACAGCACTTATGAGTGCTTTTACGGAAGCTGTGATGATATCTGTATCCATACCGGCACCCCAATACACTGTACTGTCTTTATCGGTGATTCCTATATAGGCCATTGCTCTTGATGTAGAACCTATTTCCATAGCATGTTCACTATAAATAAGATCAGTATAGTTTATTTTTAATTCTTCTTGAAGAGCATTGCTGACAGCGTCAAGACGTCCATTGCCATAAGCACCTAATTTCTTTTCACATTTATTGATATAAAGATGAACAAAACCCTTGCGCATACTATCAGCTGTTTTATTGAGCTTAAAATCTATTAAGGAAACAGGTGTTTCTATATTCACGTAAGTATCTTGAAATATTTTGTATATTTCATCGGGAAGCAGCTCTTTGTGGCGATGGTCAGAGACGTTTTTTACACAATAGCCAAAATTCTCTCGCATTTTCTTTGGCATATCAAGACCGTATTTTTGTTCCATTATATAAGCAACACCGCCTTTTCCAGATTGGCTGTTTATTCGTATTACATCGCCGTCGTATTTTCTGCCAATATCTTTAGGATCAATAAGTAAATAAGGAACTGTCCAATGTTCAGGCTGATGTTCCTCCTGCCATTTCATGCCTTTGGCGATAGCATCCTGGTGAGAACCGGAAAAAGCGGCAAAGACTAAATTACCGGAATAAGGCTGGCGTTCATATACACGCATACGCGTCACCTGCTGGTATAATTTGACTATTTCAGGCATATTGCTGAAATTTAATCTGGGGTCAACACCAAGTGCCATCATGTTCATGGCAATTGTGACAATGTCAGCATTGCCAGTACGTTCGCCGTTACCGAAAAGAGTACCTTCTATTCTGTCGGCACCAGCTAAAAGACCCATTTCAGAATCGGCAACTCCGGTACCACGATCGTTATGAGGATGAAGTGACAGGATAATATTATTGCGGTAGTTAAGGTGATCTGACATATAGGCTATCTGGGCAGCATAAATATGCGGCATGGACATTTGAACTGTGGAAGGCAGATTTATAATAGCTTTGCGCTGCTGTGATGGTTTCCATATAGTAAGAACTGCATTGCATACATCACAAGCATAATCAATTTCTGTACCGGTAAAGCTTTCTGGTGAATATTCAAACCGATAATCACGTCCGGCTTGTTCAGTGAGTTCTTTTAACATTAATGCACCGTTGACAGCAATCTTTTTTATATCTTCTTTTGATTTTTTAAAAACTTGTTCACGCTGAGGTACAGATGTGGAATTATATACATGTACTATAGCGTTTTTTACACCGTCGAGTGCTTCAAAAGTCCTTTTTATTATGTGTTCACGGGCCTGAGTTAAAACCTGCACAGTAACATCATCAGGGATTAAATCTTTTTCTATAAGTGTACGCAAAAATTCATATTCAGTTTCAGAAGCAGCGGGAAAGCCTACTTCTATTTCCTTGAAACCTATTTGTATGAGCATTTTATAAAATTCTATTTTTTCATCAAGGCTCATGGGAATAACCAGTGCTTGATTACCGTCTCGCAGATCTACACTGCACCAAACGGGAGCTTTGTCAGGAAATTGTTTTGCTGTCCAGCTCATATCAATTTTTGGCGGCATAAAATAGTTTTTTGTATACTTTTTGCTATTCATAACAGACATGGTAAGATCCTCCTATAATTATTAATTTGCTAAAAATACAATGATTTTCTATATTAACAGATTTTATGGGGGAGTGGGCAGAAGTTGATAACATAGAAAATATGTAAAATAAAAAGCCTTTCGTCTCGTATAAAGAGACGAAAGGCTTTGCTTTCGCGGTACCACTCAAATTCATACTAGAATAATTTAGTATGCACTTTTACAGATACGTATCATAAAATGATATTATATCCTCCCATTTTAACGGTTGGGTTCCCGGCTGTACCTACTTGGAACATTCAGACAGCTGCTTCAAGGCGAGTTCATATCTACTAAACTGTTGTTTTTCACCATGCAACAACTCTCTGATAGTTTTTGGTAAATATTACTATTCCTCTGCAACGCATTTTTCGTATGACATATACAATAGCACATTAAGATTAATATTACAAGCATTTTGTATACAAAATTACAAAAAAAAATAAAACTGGTGTTTTGAATATATACATTAGATTTATATTATTCATCTGTCTTGTCATATGTAAAATTATCTGCTATACTGCATTTTGACATATAAGTCACATATAGAAATGTTTGATGAATACAGTAGGCTATTTAAAATATTCACCAATCGAGGTTTGAGTATGTAATCTGCCTTGGTTATAAGACAGAAAGTGCCTGAACATAGGATACCGGATAAATATAAATCTGCCAATATTTAAAAATTGACAGTTAATGGAGAGATGCTAATGACTAAGATTGAAGAAATAATACGGTTAAAAAAAGAAAGGGATGCTGTTATTCTCGCACATTATTATGCTTCATCTGAAGTGCAGGATATAGCGGATTATGTTGGCGATTCTTTTTATCTGAGCAAAATAGCTGCTAAACTGGAATGCCGGACAATTGTTTTTGCTGGAGTAAGATTTATGGGAGAATGTGCTAAGCTTCTTAATCCTGATAAAACGGTATTAATGCCAGATGCCAGGGCAGATTGTTTTATGGCACATATGATAGATAATAATTTTATAAAATGCACCCGTGAAAAATATGAGGATTTGGCGGTGGTATGCTATGTTAATTCAACTACAGAAACAAAATCATACTCAGATGTGTGTGTTACATCGGCTAATGCGGTAAACATAGTAAAGAATATACCCAATAAGAATATTCTTTTTATCCCAGATAAAAATCTTGGACGCTATGTTGCCAGTCAGGTACCTGATAAACAATTTATTTTTAATGATGGATTTTGTCCTATTCACGAGCATATGCGGTATGACCAGATAGAAAAACTAAAAAAAATACATCCTGATGCTCTTATACTGGTTCATCCTGAATGCAATGAAGATATAGTAAAAGCTGCTGATTATGTAGGCTCAACAAGTGGGATAATTAATTATACAGCTACAAGTAAACATAAGGAATTTATTATTGCTACAGAAATAGGCGTCAAATATAAGTTAGAACAGGAAAAAGCCGACAAAAATTTTTATTTTACAGAAACAGTGCCTAAGTGCCTTAATATGAAATTGAATACTTTTGATGCAGTTCTCACTGTGTTGAGAACAGGGGAAAATAGTGTTGAAGTGCCGACAGAATTGGTAGAACCGGCCAAAAAGACACTATTGAAGATGCTTGAGCTGGCTTGAAAATAAAGGAGATAATATAAATGGAAAATATGGAGTATGATGTTGTTATAGTTGGTTGTGGTGTGGGAGGATTATATACGGCATTAAACCTGCCGCGTGATAAAAAAATCCTTATGATAACAAAATCGGATGTGGAAAGCAGTGATTCCATGCTTGCGCAGGGAGGAATTTGTGTTTTACATGATCCTGATGATTATGAGGCTTATTTTGAAGATACAATGAAGGCAGGACATTATGAAAACAGACGGGAAAGTGTAGATATTATGATTCGCTCGAGCCGGACAGTAATTAATGATCTTTTGCGGCTGGGCGTGCGGTTCGAAAAAAATGCGGATGGAACATTAAAATATACTCGTGAGGGGGCTCACTCACGGGCGCGTATTTGTTTTCATGAAGATGTGACGGGAAAAGAAATTACCACGACTTTGCTGGAACAAGTACGCAAACTGGACAATGTAAAATTAGCTGAATATGTGACTATGGTCGATGTTGTGGAGAAGGATAAAACCTGCCAGGGAATAAAAGCACAGACAAAAGATAAAAATGAGCTTATAATAAAAGCACCATTTGTTGTGATGGCAACAGGTGGAATCGGTGGTTTATATGAACATTCAACAAATTTTCCCCATTTGACAGGCGATGGGTGCCGTATTGCCAAAAAACATAATGTCGAGCTGGAACATATGGACTATGTACAGATCCATCCGACGAGTCTTTATACGGAAAATAAAGGGCGGAGTTTTCTTATATCGGAATCGGCTCGTGGAGAAAATGCAATACTTTTAAATAACAAAAAACAGCGATTCGTAAATGAACTGCTGCCGCGGGATGTTGTGTCTAAAGCTATCTATGCTGAAATGGAAAAAGAAGGATCAAAACATGTTTGGATGTCTTTTGAAAAAGTTCCCCAGGATGTTATTTTAAACCATTTTCCGCATATTTACGAAAAATGCAGGGAAGAAGGATATAATATATTAAAAGAGTTGATTCCGGTTGTTCCGGCACAGCATTATTTTATGGGTGGAGTGCATGTAAATAGTAATTCGGAAACTACGATGCCCAATCTTTTTGCTGTGGGTGAAACAAGCTGTAACGGTGTACATGGTAAGAATCGTCTGGCCAGTAACAGTCTGCTGGAAAGTTTGGTCTTTGCGGCCCGGGCAGCACGGGAAATTGCGAAAAGAACAGTTGGTGAAAATGCAGTATGAATAATATAACAATGAAAATAGCGGCTGATAAATACATAAAAATGGCTTTAGAGGAAGATATCAGCAGTGAAGATGTATCAACTAATGCCATCATGGCTGAATATAAAAAAGGTGATGTGGAGCTGATCTGCAAGCAGGAGGGAATAATAGCCGGACTAGATGTTTTTAAACGTGTTTTTGAACTGCTTGATCCCAGGACGAAAGTAGAATTTTATGTACATGATGGTGACGTGGTGCATCATGGTGATAAAATGGCTGTAGTAACAGGTGATGTCAGAGTTTTGTTGTCAGGGGAAAGGACAGCACTTAACTATTTGCAGCGCATGAGTGGGATAGCCACATATACTGCGGCAGTAGTAAAGCTTTTAGATGGCAGCAGAACCAAATTGCTTGATACACGGAAAACGACACCGTGCATGAGAATTTTTGAAAAATATGCGGTAAGAATAGGTGGTGGATTAAATCACCGTTATAATTTGTCAGATGGTGTTTTGCTTAAAGATAATCATATAAATGCAGCTGGAGGGGTAAAAGAGGCCATATTGACGGCTAAGAAATATGCTCCGTTTGTTCGTAAAATTGAGGTGGAAACAGAAAGCCTGCAAATGGTCAAAGATGCAGTTGAAGCTGGAGCTGATATCATCATGCTTGATAACATGTCAGTAGATGACATGAAACAAGCGGTGGCATTGATTGATGGAAGAGCAGTAACGGAATGTTCAGGTAATATAAATAAGGCTAATATAGAAAAAATAGTGTCTGTCGGAGTGGATTTTATTTCGAGCGGGGCACTTACTCATTCAGCGCCGATACTTGATATTAGTCTGAAAAACCTGCGTGTATTTGGTACGGTGTATAATTGTTAAGTAGTAAATGACGATGGCATTTTATATGTGGGCATACTGTTCAAAATGCGAGATTAATCCTGCTGATTAAAGAGGGAGGAAGAGTAATGACAGGACAGCAACGAAGGAAAATCATTATAGAGGCTATACAAAATTCCGATGAACCTTTATCAGGTATGGCTTTAGGACAGCTGACAGGGGTTAGCAGACAGGTGGTTGTTCAGGATATTGCCATTCTACGGGCAAAAAAATATCATATAATATCTACTAACAGAGGCTATCTTTTTAGTGATGGACATAAGTTTACGCGGTTATTTAAGGTACATCACACTAATGAACAGACAGAGGATGAGCTTAAGACTATTGTTGATTTAGGAGGAACTGTTGTTGATGTTACGATAAATCATCGGGTATATGGTAAAATGACAGCCAGATTAAATATTAGAAGCCGGCGTGACATAAAGGATTTTCTTAATGATATAAAAAATGGCAAGTCGACGCCGCTTATGAACATAACATCAGGATATCATTTTCATAAAGTCTGTGCCGATTCGGAAGCGGTGCTTAATGATATAGAAGTAGCATTGAAAGGAAAAAAGTATCTGGCAGAAGTAATGCCATATGAGGAAAATTTATCAGATAATGAATGATGCTGCTTTACAAAAAATAAATAGCTATAAAAAAATCCATGAAAATAACACAAATATCCAGTAGATGCAAAGAATAATAATGGATAAAAGTAACTAAACCAGAGTGAAAATTAAGTTAAAAAACATCATACGAGAAAATTTTTGGGTAAATATACTGTGCGGTGGTAAGAAAATTATTTAGGATATGATAAAAAATATTATATTAAATAGTTGGAAAACAGTTATACTTTAACAAAAATAAGAAAATATATATAACTTTATTTGCATATATGTGTGTCATGTATATGGAAAATTGTGCTATAATACCAAAAACAAATAAAAAAATTGTGCTTATGTACATTGACTGGCTTGCGACATACATGATAAAATAAATCCAATAGCTGAGAATATATGGAGCAAGGGCGCTCATCTTCTGTAAAGGAAGATGGGCGTTCTTTTTACTTATGAAGAGGTGTTTGGCATGTTTAATATATTCGATTTGAAAAAGAATTATGGTAAGACTGAAGTATTGAAAAATATTACTATGAGAATAGATGATGGAGAAGTTATTTGTATAATAGGTCCTTCTGGTTCAGGAAAAAGCACGTTTCTGCGCTGTTTGAATCTGCTTGAAATACCAACAGGAGGGCAGATTTACTATGATGGAACACTACTTGATGATAAACTTGACAGCAAACGCCTGCGTAAGGAAGTAGGTATGGTATTCCAGAAATTTAATTTATTTCCGATGTTTAATGTGTTGAAGAATATTATATATGCACCGATGCATGTAAAAAAAATGAAAAAGAAAGACGCAGAGAAACTGGCCCGCGAGCTACTTGCTAAAGTGGGACTGTCTGATAAAGCTGATTCTTATCCGGCACAGTTATCAGGCGGTCAACAGCAGCGTGTCGCTATAGCAAGAGCACTTGCTATGCAGCCAAAAATGCTTTTATTTGATGAACCTACATCGGCACTTGACCCTGAATTAGTGAATGAAGTTTTGAATGTAATGAAAGATCTTAGAAAAGATGGGATGTCAATGGTTATTGTTACCCACGAAATGGGATTTGCCCGTGATGTATCTGACCGAGTCGTTTTTATGGATAAGGGTTATATTGTTGAAGAAGGGCATCCTGGTGAAATATTTAACCATCCTAAACAGGAACGTACACAGCAGTTTTTAAATAGGGTATTATTGGGGGTATGAATATGAATGGTATACTGGGGCAGTTACACTTTAAAGCAGCAGCACAATATCTTGTCCCATCTTTGATCCATGGATTAGGAGTGGTTTTGGAGGCAACTTTTTTTGGTTTTATTTTGGCAACTATTGCAGGTATATTTATTGCTATCGGGCGGTTATATGGATGGAAACCAATAAAGATATTTTTATATGGATTTTTAGAAGTGATTAGAGGAACACCGCTGTTGGTACAATTGGTATATATATATTATGTAGTACCACTAATTATTGATTTGATTGCGGCTATGCTTGGATATAAAGTTGATGCGCAGATTAAGCCATTGACGGCAGGAATAGTAGGCCTTGGAATTAATTATGGCTGCTATATGTCAGAAGTAATAAGAGCAGGTCTTCTATCAATAGATAAAGGGCAAACAGAAGCAGCCTTAGTTTTGGGATTTGGGAGATATGAAGCCCTTTTTCGTATTATAATGCCGCAGGCACTGCGCAGTATAATTCCCTCTCTTGGAAATTATCTTGTTATGATGATAAAAGATACCTCTTTATTGGCATATGTGGCTGTTAATGAACTTTTGCTGCGTACGCAAACTTTTGCATCACAAACCTTTTATACTATTGAGGCTTATACTTATCTGGCTATTGCATATTTAATAATAAGTGTTCCCTTGTCACATTGTGTAAAGTTTATTGAGTATAAGTTGTCTTCTTCAAATCGTTAGTGCAGGATTAATTGGTGTATTGTCTTAAATGTAATAGGAAAAAACAAAAAAGGAAGGTTGATTATTATGAAAAATATGGGGAGAAAAATTTTAATAATAGTAATGCTGGTAATGTCCTCATTATTTTTACTGGCTGGATGTAGTTCTGAGAATGCCAAACAAGCCAGTTCATCAGATTCATTACAAAGCACATTGGCAAAAATAAAGGAAAAGGGAGTATTAACGGTAGGTTCATCTAATGATGCTCCTTTTGCTTATATAAATACTAAAAATAATAAATTTTCCGGTGTGGATGCTGATATAATTACAGAAATTGCCAAACGATTGGGCATTCCTAAGGTACAAATGAAGCATATTCCTTTTGAAAATCTTTTGATGGCACTTGATAATGGTTCAGTGGACATGGTAACAGATGCCATGTATATAAAACCGGAACGGTTGCAGAAGGCTTTATTTACAAATATTTGGTACAAAGAAGGAGAAGCCGTTGTTGTAAAAAAAGATTCACCGATAAAAAGTAAAGCCGATTTAAAAGGCAAAGTAATCGGCGGGCAAAAAGGTGTAACCTTTCTTGATACAGCAGAAAAGTGGAAAAAAAATGGCGAAGTGAAAGATGTTAAGATTTTTAATAGTCAGGCTGAGTTAATGATGGCTGTGAGTACAGGGAAAATAGATGCGTGTATCACAGATGGAATTGTCGCTGGATATACTATTAAGCAGAATCCTTCACTTGGATTATGGATATTAAGTCCATATACACCAGAGGCAGCTGGGAAAATAGGAGCTGCGATAAGATTTGGTGATAAAGATCTTCTCAATGCAGTAAATGGTGAATTAGAAAAAATGCGTGCTGACGGATCACTTAAAAAAATATTGCAAAAATATGGATTAGCTGATGATTATATGGTTTTATCAGCTGATGCCGCTAAAACTAAAAATATAAAATAAATTTATCGGGTATATTTAAGCGTCTACCAGGGGAAACAAGGATACCTGCTGTTGTGTGGTTGAGAATTGCAGCTAAGATAAAGGTGCTAAAATATAGAAGTTATATATACAAAATGAGTATTGTACAAAGTATAAGTACAATACTCATTTTTAGCGCTTAGCGCTTAATATTAAAAAGCAAACTTTCAAAATTCTTCACTATATAAAAAACTTGTCGTGATTTAACAGGATTTTATTCCAGACGAATTAATATGTACAATACTCAGCTGGTGAAGTATATAGACTTATTTTAAGGGCATCGTATCTTAATTTTATATGTGGGGTATTAATAAAATATTTGTAGTTATTTTATAATAACCTGTCAGACGCATCAGATATTAATAGAAATTATAATGCATATAGCCACTTTTTACTTTTAGGTCAAAAATATGTAAAAAGCGGCTATATATGGCTTTTATAAAATAATCTTTATTTATAACCAGCACATTTTTTTATTGCTTTTTCAAAGATACTGAGGCCGGAGTCAAGCTGTGCATCTGTTATGACCAGGGGGGCAAGAAAACGTATAACATTATTATGGACACCGGCATTTTCCATTAGAACACCATGCTGAGCCATTTCCTGAATTAAATTGTTGACCAGCTGGCTGTCAGGTTTCTTGCTTTTTTTGCTTTTAACAAATTCGATGCCTACCATTCCACCTATGCCGCGGACATCACCGATGACATCATATTTTTTCATCCATGATTTATAAGATGCAGTTACTTTTTTGCCTATTTCCAAAGACCTTTGTGCCAGATTGTCACGCTGCATTATTTCTATAGTTTTGAGTGCTGCAGCGCAGGCCAATGGATTGCCACAATAAGTTCCGCCTATTACACCAGCAGGTACAGACTGCATTATTTCTTCCCGGGCCACAATACCGCTTAAAGGAATACCAGCAGCAATTGATTTGGCCATGGAGATGATATCTGGTCTGATTCCCTGTTCCTGCCAGTATTCTGTAGTAAACATACGTCCTGTACGGCAGAAACCACATTGAACTTCGTCGGCAATAAGTAAAATACCATATTTGTCACATATTTCGCGAAGACATTTAACCCATTCTAGGGGAGCCGGGATGAATCCGCCTTCTCCCTGTAATGGTTCAACAACTATAGCAGCGACATGTTCAGGGTCAGAGCAGTTATTGAATGTTTCATAGAGCTTTTCTATATAGTAATTTAGTGCTTTTTCCTTAGACATACCATCTGGTCTGCGATAGATATAAGGAAATTCAGCGCGGTATATTCCATCAGGAAAAGGCCCCATACCTTTGGCATAAGCTTTTTTAGCAGTCATAGACATCGTTAATAAGGTGCGTCCGTGAAATGCACCGGAAAATACAATTATATTGGGACGCTTGGTAAATGCCTTGGCAATTTTTACAGCATTTTCATCTGCTTCAGCACCGCTGTTAGCAAAAAAAGTTCTTTTTTTCTCTCCTTTTACAGGAGCCAGTGAGTTTATTTTTTCTGCTAACTTTACATATCCTTCATGTGTCACAACGTTGAACATTCCGTGAAAGTATTTATCTGCTTGTGTTTTTACAGCTTCTATAATTTCTGGCTGGCTAAAACCTATATTTAGTACACCTACGCCACCGATAAAGTCTAAAAAGTGATTACCATCTACATCTTCAATTACAGCTCCTTCACCCCGGGCAATTACTACGGGATAATTGCAGCGTATTGCGCTGGGAATTGCATCGTTTCTTCTCTTTATAATAGCAGCGGCTTTAGGACCGGGCAGACAATTAGTAATAATTTGGGGCAGTTCGTCTTTTAACATAATAAATCCTCCTTAATTATTTTAATAAAAAAGCTGCACGTCGCAAAACAGCATTATCCAAAGATAAGAGGCTCCTTTGCCGTGCAGTTAATGTGGTATCCATTTAAGCTTTTTCCATAAAAGTTTATATTTAATATACATTAACATAGTAACGTAATTGCAATAACAGGACAACGGGACAGGAAACTAATTTTTTTCACGTCATTTGTACTTTACGCACAAATATTTTTATTATATGATGAATATAACATATAAAGATGTTAACTAAAGGTTTTATATAAATATGTCTATGCCGGTAAATTACTAATGGGGGAGAAAATAGATGTCTATTCAATTAAAGAAGCTTTTTAGTGATACTAAAGACAGTTATCAGCTGTGTCTGCTGGCAGGAGCCGGTGGCTTGGAAAATGAAATTACGTGGGTGCAGTACACTGAGGATATAGCTACTTCTAGTTTTTTGCGTGGTAATGAACTTATTATAACAACAGGATTATGCTGTAAAGAAGAAGCATGGCTGATAGATTTTATTAATGAGCTTGTAGTACGCAAGACTGCGGGAATAATAATTAATACGGGCAAATATATTAAGCCGGCAGCATTGGATCAACAAATAATAAAATTATGTGATGAACATAATTTACCCTTGTTTATTATGCCATGGAGGATTCATTTAGCTGATATTATGCAGGACTATATGAATAGGTTATTTTTGGCAACGCAAAAGGAAAATAATGTTACTGACCATATAAAAACAGCTATTTTTGAACCTGAACTGGCTAAAGATTATGGAAAAATTTTTGATCTGCATGAAATGATAAAAAAATTTTTTCAGATTATATTATTTAATATGACTAATATAAAATTGACAGCAAAATTGCGGTCAGAGATTATTTTACATGTTAAAAACATCAGTAATAAAATTAATTTGCCATATGTTATTTTTTGGCATAAGGATCAGCTTATTTTACTTATATATTCAGATAAGGAAATTATTGTTAGGGATTTAGCGGAAAAAATTGTAATTGTATTGCATAGAGTGGGGTCTGTTAATAATATAACGTGTGGCAGCAGTGCCTGTCATAATGGATTTATCCAGCTTGTTGAAGCTTATCACGAAGCAGTGGCAGCAAGTGCCGTGGCAAATCTGCAAAAAAAAGCATTGCTTTTTTTTGCAGATTTAGGAGTATACAGGGTATTATTTGCTACTAATAATATTCCCTTGCTGGAAAAAATTCATAATGATCAGCTGGGAGTGTTATTGGAACATGACCGTAAACATAATTCTCAATTATATGCTACGCTGCGTATATATTTATTTAATAATAACAGCTTGAAAATAACGGCTGAAATCGCTTTTACGCATCGTAATACAATAAATTATCGGATGATGAAAGCACGTAAAATACTGGCATGTGATTTTGATGATGCAACAATAAAGTTTAATTTTATGCTGGCCTTTTATATAGCTGATTATTTAGAAATTATTAAAAGAAGTTCATAATAGAATTTAAAAAAACAGCAGGTATGATGAAACGGCTATCCTGATATGCGTAAAACACAATCTTTATGTTTTAAAAAAGTTAACAAAATATTGACAAAGCGATTATATATATACTATCATATCATACATAATGATTTACATATTTACAAACTCATATGGGGAGCTATGGGCGGAGTTTTTTATAAAAATATTAATTATAAGAGGATAGTGAAGATAAAAAGGCCATATTTGTTGGAAAAATATTAAAAATAACTGGAGGTATTTTTGTGGGAATGAATATGACAGAGAAAATACTGGCTATGCACGCAGGACATGAAAAGGTGTCTGCAGGACAATTGGTAACTTGTAAATTGGATATGGTATTAGCTAATGATGTTACGGCACCACCATCATTCAAGGAATTTGAAAAAATTGGCGGACCAGTTTTTGACAATAAAAAAATAGCACTTGTACCAGATCATTTTACACCAAACAAAGATATAAAATCGGCTGGTCTGGCGAAGACAGTACGGGAGTTTGCGGATAAACATAGTATAGTAAATTATTTTGAAGTAGGGCGAGGCGGTATTGAACATGTTATTCTACCGGAAATGGGTATTGTAGCACCGGGAATGCTCACTATTGGAGCTGATTCACATACATGTACATATGGAGCATTAGGCGGCTTTTCCACGGGAGTGGGAACTACTGACTTAGCTGTTGCATTAGCTACAGGTGAAGCTTGGTTCAAAGTGCCGGAAACAATAAAAGTAGAATTAACTGGTACTAAGCCGCATAATATAACGGGCAAGGATGTTATACTGACACTTATAGGTATGATCGGTGTTGACGGAGCGTTATATAAAGCTATAGAATTTTCCGGTGAGGGAATAAGCTCGTTATCTATGGATGATAGATTGACAATTTCTAATATGGCTATTGAGGCTGGTGGAAAAAATGGTATTTTTCCTGTTGATGAGGTGACGCTGGCATATATAAAAGACAGGATAAAAAAATCTTATACTGTTGTAGAGCCTGATACAGATGCAAAATACTGCCAAATTATAAAAATAAATTTATCTGATTTAGTACCTGTTGTAGCGTTTCCACATTTACCGGGAAATACTAAAAAGGTTTCTGAGATAGAAAATATAAAAATTGATCAAGTCGTTATCGGCTCATGTACGAATGGTCGTATTGAGGATATGAAAATTGCTGCCGCCATAATGAAAAATCGTTCAGTTTATAAGGATGTCCGTTGCATTGTAATTCCAGGAAGCCAGTGGGTATATAAAGAATCTATAAAACGGGGTTATGTTGATATTTTTGTTGATGCGGGTGCAGCGGTCAGTACGCCAACATGTGGACCATGTCTGGGAGCACATATGGGAATTTTAGCTGCTGGAGAAAAATGTGTTTCGACGACAAATCGTAATTTCCGGGGACGTATGGGTCATGTGGACAGTGAAGTATATTTATCTGGGCCGCAGGTCGCGGCTGCTAGTGCCGTGTTGGGCAGGATAGCTCAGCCTGATGATTTACAATAATAATTTTTAGAAAGGGATGAAAATATGATATCAGAAGGAAAAGCATGGCGTTATGGTGATAATATTGATACGGATGTAATAATACCAGCGCGTTATTTGAATACCTTTGATCCGAAAGAATTAGCGTTACACTGTATGGTTGATATAGATAAAACATTTGCGCAGAAAGTCTGTTTGGGAGATATTATTGTTGGAGGAAAAAATTTTGGCTGTGGGTCTTCCCGTGAACATGCACCGGTAGCAATAAAAGCCAGTGGGGTTCCGGTTGTTATAGCAGATAGTTTTGCCAGGATATTTTACCGTAATGGAATAAATATAGGATTACCGCTGTTAGAAATAGGAAGTAACGTGGAAAAAATAAAGGCAGATGACAGATTAAAAATAGATACAGCAACAGGAAAAATTGAGAATATTACAACAGGTGATATCTTTTATGCGCATCCACTGCCAGGGTTTGTCAATGATATAGCTAAAGCCGGCGGACTGATAAATTACATTAAGGAGAAAAAAAGCAATGCCTAAAAAAATTGTTGTAATACCGGGTGATGGCATAGGAAAGGAAATAACGGATAGCGCAGTTGCAGTTTTAAAAAAGATAGATAATAAATATAAAATTGATTTAGAATTTTCTTATTATGATGCTGGCGGAGCGGCTTATGATAAATTCAAAAAACCTTTGCCAGAAGAAACGCTGAATGCCGCTAAAAATTCTGCTGCAGTATTGTTTGGCGCAGTTGGCGGAGATAAATGGGATAATGTAGCACCTGAGTTACGACCGGAAAAGGCAATATTGGGGTTGCGGAAAGAGCTGGGATTATATGCTAATTTACGGCCGGTAAAGACAATTGATGCCTTAATTAAGTATTCTCCTTTGAAATCAGATATTGTACGGGGAACGGATATTGTAATTGTGCGTGAATTGATCGGTGGCATATATTTTGGGGAAAAGTGTGAGCGGGAAAAATATAAAGGCACAGAAAGAGCCTGGGATTTGGAAAACTATAGCATACCAGAAGTTGATCGAATAGTCAGGCTGGCTATAAAAATAGCTGAAGGCCGCCGGAAAAAAGTGACTTCTGTTGACAAGGCCAACGTATTGGCAACTTCGAGGTTATGGCGCAGAACGACAGCAAAAATTGCTGGAGAATATCCCATGGTAAAATTAGAAAATATGTATGTGGATAATTGTGCTATGCAGCTGGCTATAAATCCCACAGCTTTCGATGTAATTGTCACGGGAAATTTATTTGGTGATATATTGAGTGATGAAGCTGCTGTGTTAGGTGGCTCAATAGGACTTATGCCATCAGCAAGTATTGGTGAGCATACCAGTTTGTTTGAACCGATACATGGTTCAGCTCCCGATATTGCAGGCAGAGGAATAGCTAATCCATTAGGGACAATTTTGTCAGCAGCGATGCTTTTGCGTTATTCACTACATGAAGAGGCTGCTGCTTGTGATATTGAAGCAGCTGTGGATGAGGTTTTAGCTGCTGGTTATAGGACTGCCGATCTTTTTACGGCTGGATTTAAAAAGGTTAATACATTTGAAATGACTCAGGCTGTAATTGGTTTAATAAAATAAATAATTTATAAAAATACCCTCAACAATTCGTTGAGGGTATTTTTATAAATTATTTATTTTTGGTATCAGAGGCAAGGCCAAAGCGTGTTATACCAGCACCTTTTAATCTATCAAGAAAGGCCATAAGCTTATCATATTTAATGTCTCTATCAGCACGAATAACAACAGCAAAGTTGGGATAGCGTTTTTTTTGCATTTGGGCCTGACGCAGCAGAGATACCTCAGTAATAGGTTTATCTTCTAAGTATAGTGAACCGTCTTTTTTTAATGTTACAAGATAATTTACACGTGTTTGCATTTCAGCATGGCTGGTTTTAGGCATATTTACCGGAATAGTTTTTATATTAACCATATATAATGTGCTGAGCATAAAAAAAACTAATAAAAAAAACATTATATCAATCATGGGAATTATTACTACCTCGGGTTTGGTAAAAGAACGGCGGTCACGCAGACGCATTTTTTTCACCTCGATCATAATGAGACTGAACCAATGAGAAGGATTGTTCCATATCCGTTAAGATGCTGTCAACCCTTTGAGTAAAATAAGCATGAATTATGAGGGCAATTATTGCTACACATAGCCCCATAGCAGTAGCTATAAGTGCTTCCCCAACACCACCAGTGATCGCCGTTGCCTGTCCTGACTGAAGATTAAAAACACTAAAAGCCGATATCATACCGCTTATAGTTCCTAATAATCCAAGCAGTGGAGCCATAGTAACAACTACGCTTAAATAATATAAACGAGCCCGGAATTTTGCCAGGGAAATACCAGATTGTATTTCAAAAAAAGCTGATAAAGCATGCTTGTCAGAAAAAGTTTTATTCATGGCAGAAGTCAAAAGCAAGGCTAGATCCCCCTTACTTTTAGTTGCCAACTCCTTGGCTTCATCTACTTTATTGTTTACCATAAGACGATAGAATCTGTCAGCAAAATTTCGCCCAGAATCAGCTTTGCTAAAATATAGTAAACGTTCAATGCCAATAGAAAGAACGAATATAGAACATAAAAGCAGAATGTACATGACAAAACCACCCTTATGAAAATAGCTGAGTCCCTGCATAATGAAATCCATTAAAATCCTCCTTAGAGATGATATTATATTACTTTTACTTATTGAGTGAAACGGAAAATAAATTCCTTATTAACATAACAACGGACATTTTGATTATAAGCATTACGAGCCGGTACAAATGTCCAGCGATATGATGTATTGATAGCAGCAGAATCAAAAGCACTTTGCCCGGATGATGAGGTAACAATAACATTTTCAACATGGCCAGAAGCACTGACAGTCATTTTTACTCTTACAGATCCTTCAATTTCTGAATCACGCATACTCGAAGGATAGGAAGGCGATGGAGCATTAAGAGGTCTAGGAGGGACTGTTACTTTAAGTCTGCTGCCATGTCCTGATCCGTTGCCTGAACCGGTACCACTGCCGTGGCCTGATCCAGAGCCGCCACCTGTGCCAGAGCCGCTGCCGCCACCTGAACCGGAACCATTGCCGGGTCCCTTGCCCGTGCCAATTCCACCACCAGAGCCACTGCCATTTCCATTGCTGCTATTGCTGCCAGCAGATTTACCAGTCCCCTGTGCAGTGTTATTATCACTATTTGCTAAAGCAGTTTGTTTAGTGTTGTTAGCATTGTCCTCCCTTATTGGTTGAGGTGCATTAGGATTAAAAGTTGATTCTGAAACAGGTTGATTTTTTTTATCATTAGAAATAGCATTTTGTGCAGCAGGTAGGACAACATCATTTTTAGTAATGGCATTGTTTTGTCCGCCACCACCGCCACCACCTCCTCCAGCGTCAGAAGAAGATGAAGCATCATCGGTATAATAAATAAGATTAGAATCAGGATAATGAATATGTTTGTTAATAGCAAAAAAACCACTTAATGCCAGTATAAGAAATAAAATCAGGTGGACAAGAATAGAGATAACCAGGCCTTGCTTATGATAATTATTGTTATTGTAAGTTGATGATGTCATAATTAAATTTCCTTAAAATTAAAGAGCACATTCAAGGAAAAGAATGTGCTCTTTATAATATCATAAAAAATAATGACATCATAATAAAACAATCCCCTTCCCATCGCTCGTGGGTTTTAACGGTGATTTTAGCAGGCAGTTCTTCTGGCTCTGGATCATTACCATACTTGCGCCTTCCCAGTTTCCCAGTGACATTAGTGAAGTATGATTCCCCTTTACAGCGGCGGGACCGCAACGGTGTAGACCGTACTTTTCTATTAAGCTTACAGCACCTGCTGATTTAATAATTGATAATTATATCAAGATAATAAATCTAACTTCTATGATATAAAGCTTTAAATTATTTGTCAAGAAATATAAATTAAACTATTAGAGCATATATATCACAAAATTTATCTATTTATAGGATTTTATGTAATATGTGGTTGTACTTTAGGGTAAAATTATTAATAATAAGTGAAATAAATAATTTTTGTCAATAATAATATTTATATTACCTATTGATTTTATATAGGTAAAGTTATAAAATGAAAATGTTTTTAAAAAAATATCGAGGGAATAAGTGTCCACTAGGACTTAATAGAGAAACTGGTAAAAACCAGTACGGTCACGCCGCTGTAACAGGGAGCAAGCCTTTTATGCCATTGGAGAAATCTGAGAAGGCTGGTATTGCAATGAACTGGAGTCAGAAGAACTGCTTATTCAGCAATCACCATTATAACCTGCGAGTGATAGGGACGGCGATTATACAATATTTATTGATATTATTCACTGGCCTTTGGCCAGTTCTTTTATTGTAAAAAGGTCATTTCCTCTTGGTAATGGCCTTTTTGTTATAAAAAAATTTATTAACTAAATTCAATATTAATAAAGTAAATGCAGCGGTTATAGCGGATTTTTAATTTAAAGGAGTAATATGATGAGATATTGTTTACGGAAAAGATTGTTGTTTACCGTCTGCTGTGGAGGAATGTTATGGGGGATGACAACAGGTTACGCTGCATCTGCGAATACGGACGAATTTGCTTTGGATAGTACTGTAGTGACAGCAACAAGAACAATAAAAAAAAGAAAAAATGTACCAGCAAATGTCAGTGTGATAACAGCAGAGAATATAAAATGCAGAAACATACATTCTGTTCCAGAGGCATTACAAATGCTTCCAGGTGTATATATGGATCAAACAGCGCAAGGAGGAATACAAATCAGAGGATTCGATTCGTCAGATATCTTGGTTTTAGTAAATGGACAGCAGATAAACGATCCATTTAGTGGTAGTGTAAATTGGGAAATACTTCCTGTAGAAAATATAGCTAGGATTGAAGTTCTACGGGGAGCAGCGTCCTCATTATATGGTGGGCATGCAGTTGGGGCTGTAGTAAATATATTTACTGTGGAAAATAAAAAAAAGCTAGCGGTAAATATTGTAAAATCATATGGAAGTAATAATACACATAAAGATGCGATATATATAAATAGTAAAATAAACAAAAAAATTTCTGTTGGGATAGGATATGAAAATAATAAATCAGCAGGATATAAGGGGTATTACTATACATCATCAGGAAGTAATATAGGTAGTGGTACTTCCACAACTACGCTGCCAAAATTAAGCAATGGCAATTATGTCATTGGCGGAAGAGGGGAAAAAGAATGGAATAATAAAAATTATTCTTTTGAATTTTTATATAAATTTGATAAGAGTAAATCAATAAAATATAATTATTTAAAAAGTAGAAGTAGATATAATTATAAAAATCCATTTAGTTATATTTATGATAAAGATGGTAAGCAGGTATTTAGCGGAAAAGTATTGACTCAGGATGGCCGAGTAGTTAGTTTTTCTCCAGCACGATTTTTAGGATATGATGGTAAAAAGGAAGCTGCCTTACATACGCTTAATTATAAAGACCAAGAAAATAGTATATACCTGCATTTAGGATATTTGGACATAAGTCATAATGGATATAGTAGCCCGCTTAATCCAACATCAATAAATTGGTCGGGGACAGGTATAGATTCAACTTATCCAAGTAAAACGTATAATATTGATTTGCAAAAAACATGGGAAAAAGCAAAAAAACACGTTGTAGTAACAGGACTTTCTTTTGATCAGGAAAGCTTTGACCAAAAGAGATCATATTTGAATAATTGGCGAAATCATGATTCAATAAGTTGTACATATGGATTGTTTGAAAGGCATGGAGGAAAAACACGTAATACAGCAGTGTTTTTACAAGATGAATATAAAGCTGCTGATAAAGTCACATTATATACAGGTTTACGAATGGACTATTTTAAAAAATACGGTGGATTTAGTAAGTATATCAATGCTGATGGTTCCTTTAGCAGGGTAGTAAATCATAAAGAGGGAAATTATACAGAATTTAGTCCTAAAATAGCATTGGATTATAAATTTAATAACAAAGTAACAGCGTATGTGTCTTATGGTCATTCTTTTAATCCACCGCCATTATCAGAAGTTTATAGATATGAAGGTGGCAGCGGTGGTACTATAGCTAATCCTGCTCTTGCCCCAGAAGTTTCTGATACTTTTGAGTTGGGATTAAAAAAACAATTGGCAGCAGGAACTAATATGAATGTAGCCGTTTATCATACTATAACAAATGATAAAATTGTTTTTACACGCCATTATGTACCTAATACCAATACAGTAGCATATAAACAATATGAAAATTATGGGAAGGAAAAACGTCAGGGTATAGAATTGGATTTAAGCAGGAAATTTACAGATTATTTGAAGGGATATTTTAATTATGCATGGCAGTTTGGGCGACTGGAACGTGATAAGGTAGATAATACTAATATAACTGATGTGAGCAAACCAGATTATGGAATTCCCAGACATTTATTACATGCAGGGATCATATATGACAAGCAAAAGTGGAATACAGTGTTGGAATGTCAATATGTTAGTGCTCGTCAAGCTCCAGATGAGATTACAGGAGAATATGGAGCGGAAGATCCATTCTTTATAATTAACACAGCGATTAATTATAATATAGCCCATAATGCGGAAATTCAATTTGCAATTGATAATATATTTGATAGAAAATTTTATTGTAGTGAAGCTGCTGCAGGTAGATCTTATAATATAAGTATGCGGTATCATTTTTAATTTTATGCGAATGTCAGTGCAAAAAATATTCAAGTATAAATTTCTTAAACACAGGTATTTGTGGCTTAGGGTATTAATATTGTTATAAGGAGAGGATAATCATACATACTATTGAAATTGAAAATTTAAATATCGGTTATGGAAATACAACTATCATAGCTGGAATTAATACTGTGGTGGATAAAGGAGAGGTAATCGGCATAATCGGATGTAATGGCGCAGGAAAAAGCACTTTCCTTAAAACAATACGTGGGCTTTTGCCAAGGCAGAGTGGGGAAATAAAGTATTTTGGAAAGAATATAGATGATTATAAGGAAAAAGAAATAGCCAAACTGGTGGCTTATTTGCAGCAGGATGTCAATATAGGTTTTGGGTATAAAGGAAAGGATATTGTTTTAGCAGGACGATATCCATATTTGGAATGGTGGCAAAATGAAAGCAAAGCTGATAATGAACTGGCACTGGCGTGTATGGATTATACTGGTACAATGGGGTTAGCAGATAAGCCGGTAAATGAAATTTCTGGCGGACAAAAACAACGTGTTTTGTTGGCAAAGGTTTTAGCGCAGCAGACACCAATAATGTTTCTTGATGAGCCGACAACAGGATTAGATATGGTTTATCAGGAAGAAATTTTTCGGTTTATTAAAGAACTATCGCAAATGGGGAAAACAATAATAATGATAGTACATGAACTTAATTTGGCGGCAAAATATTGTACGCGTATATTTTTATTGGGGGAAGAAAAAATTTTAGCAGACGGTTCACCACAGGAAGTATTTACAGAAGAATTGCTCAGCCGTGCTTATAAAACGGCAGTGCAGGTAGATGAAAACGAAAATACAGGTACTATGGAGATTACGGTAAAGCCTAATATTAATGACCGTGATAAAGGTCGAAAATTACTTAATAAAATATGCCATATGTCTTGATTTCTGTATATGTCCGAAAAATTAGTTGACTATATAAAGAGTATATAGTTTAAAGTAAATATTATGAAAAATTTATTGAATTATTGCAGTATAAACTGCTATGAAAAAGAATTAGTTAAGAGAAAGATAAATCTGGCGCAATATATTGAACACTACAATTTATCAGGAATAGAACAATTTATATATTGTAATCAGCTTTCTGTAAAGTCATATGCTTCTATTACTATAGGAGTACATTTGGCTTATTGGCCGCAGTGGCTTGATTTTTGGCGGGGAAAATCGGCCGATGATATTTTTATTCTTAAAAATATGGGCATAAATAATGTAAATGTGTGGTTGGAGATTATTAGGGAAAATATTTATGCGGCACTTAAAGAACTCCCTGAATATCTTGTATGGCATATTGCTGACTGCAGCCCGGAAGAAGCATATACTTTTAAATTTAGATATAGTGATGATGATGTAATAACGGCAGCGGCAGAAGTGTTCAATGAAGTTGCTGATTGTATACCAGATTCTGTTTTAGTCTTATTTGAAAATTTATGGTGGCCAGGACTACGCCTTTTAGATGCTAAAACTGTTGAAAAGTTTTTTGCACTGGTCAATAAAAAAAACGTAGGAATAATGCTTGACACGGGCCATTTAATAAATACGAATCCTAATATAGAAGATGAGCAGGAAGCTGTTGCCTATATTTATAAAGTTATTTTACAACTGGGGGATACAGCTAAACGGATAAAGGGGATGCATTTAAACTGTTCACTTTCTGGCAGTTATCAGCGCTCATTTAGTCGTAAAGTACCAGCAGATAATAATTATAGTGGTTTGATAAAACATATAATATCAATTGACCAGCATAAGCCTTTTACACAAGATGGCATAAGAAAAATATTTAATGTAATAAACCCTGAATATGTAACACATGAGCTTATTTATAATGATTTTACAGATTTAGGGAAAAAACTGTCCAAGCAGATGAAGGCTTGTGGTAGATTCTGGCATAAATGAATCTAAGGGCAGATTAATTATGGAGGAAACATATGGCAGTAAAACTTTGTACAGTATCAACAGGTGATGAAGTTTATTTTTATGATAAAAGTATTGTAGTTTTTTTTGCAGGCAGGCGTAAAGTTTTAAGTACATCTGTTTATAATGGTGGATATCATGAAGATTTTAAAGCAGTTTATAACCATGATGCCAAGCAGGGAGAAGGAATGCCTTGTGAAATGCTGGCAGATACATATGTTGAAAATATGCGGCTGGTGTCAAAAAAATTAGCACTTGATCCTGATAAAGTTAGTGGGATGGGAACTGCTGCTAGTATGGAAAATGCAGTAGTAGAAAAAATGAGTTACAAAGATTTAACAGTGACAGCTGTTGTTACTGGGGGGATTGAAACTAATGGTGGCAGGGTCGGGGATCCGGCAGATTATTATCGCCCGATAGAAAAACCGGACAAATTCGGTACTATAAATATAATATTGGTGTTAGGCAGTGATATGCCGCCGGGAACATTGGCAAGAGCTTTAGTTACCTGCACAGAAGCTAAAACTGCTGCTATTCAGGAACTTTTGGAAGGTAGTAAATATTCTACTGGGATTGCCACTGGTTCCGGAACCGATCAAACTATAATAATTGCTGATGCAGCAAGTCCTTTATATTTGGAAGGCGCTGGTAAACATTCTAAAATGGGGGAATTAATCGGTAAAGTTGTTATTAAAGCGGTTAAGAGAGCTCTTGATAAGCAATCAGGTCTTAATCCAGTAAAACAGCATGATGTTTTTCGCCGTTTGAAACGCTTTTCTGTTACACCAATGAAGATTTGGCAGGAATATAGTAAAAAAGGTAAAAAAATTTTAAAGCCGCAATATTTACTACAAGTAGAAAAATTGGCAGTAGAAGATGCAATGCTGACATATACATCACTGTATGCTCATCTTCTGGATCAATTTTTATGGCAGCTTTTACAAAGACAGGAAACGATAAGGGCAGCTAATAAAATATTAAAAGTTTTGGCGGAAGAATATACTGTGGAAACAGCAGTAATAAAAGAAGCTGCTGTTGATGATATGATGGATGCATGGATAGTTGTTTTTAACCGTATACTCGACAAAAGAATTACGGTATAAAAGGAGAAAATATGAAAAAAGCAATATTCAGTAAAGTAATATTTATTATATTCTGCTGTGTTTTTTTTGCTGGGTGTGGAAATAATAGAGCTGATATAAAGGATACAGCGTATAAAGTTACTGATTATCAGGGGACTGTAGTTAATTTTAAAACAAGACCTAAACGCATATTAACGTTATCTATGAGTACTGACGAGATAGTGCTGGGCTTAGTTAAGCCAGATAAATTAGTAGCAGTTAATACACTGCTGGATGATCCAGTAAGTTCTAATATTGCTGCTTTAGCTAAGCAGATCCCGACAAAAATAAAAAATCCTTCAGTAGAAAGAATTTGTTCTTTACAGCCTGATCTTGTTATTGTACCAGATTGGAATAATATATCTATAGTTGATAATCTGCGCGATATGGGAATTAATGTTATAGTAGTTCCCGGGCCTAAAAATATTGCGCAGGTAAAACAATCAATAAATATTATTGCTGATGCATTGGGAAGACATAGTGAGGGAACAGAATTAACAGCACTTATGGATAAAAAGATAGCAGAGATAGAAAAAAAAGTGTCAGCTATTCCTAAGGATAAACGCAAGAAGATAGTTTTGGTTTCTTTGATGACTACCTATGGAGGAATAGGTTCTACTTTTGATGATGCATGTAAATATGCTGGTGTAATAAATGGGGTTTCTGCTGCGGGAATCCATAATGGACAAGCTTTGACGAAGGAAATGCTTGTTAAAATCAATCCTGATATTTTGTTGATGCCTGTATATGACGATCATGGTAAATTTAATGTAAAAACATATAATGAAAAATACTTAAATGACCCTTCATTACAAACAATAAAGGCCATTAAAAATAATGCACTTGTATATCCGCGGGAAGGTTACATCTATAATGCCTCGCAGGATATAGTTTTTAGTATACAGGAAATTGCTAGATGCGCTTATGGTAAAGAGTTTGATTTTCCTGCTAATATGCATTTGTCCGTAGTAAAATAAAAATAGCAATATTAAAAGATTTCCTTTTAATATTGCTATTGGGTTATAAAATCAGCATAAAAATACTACCATACTAATGATTGGATTTACCTGCCTGATAAGCTTTGTCCAGTAATTGTATGACATGCATGACTTCAACGTTGTCTATTTTGTTTTGTACAAGGCCATCAGTGATATGCATTCGGCATGTTCCGCAGCTTGTTACAACAATATCAGCATTTGTTGATTTTATGTCAGCAACTTTTCGGTCGTTTATTTTGCGCGAAATATCATAGTGAGCTAAGCTGAAAGATCCTCCTGAGCCGCAGCAGCGGGCAGGTTCTTTCATTTCTTTAAATATTATTCCCGGAATAGATTTTACTATTTCCCGTGGTTGTTGCGTGACTTTTATACCGCGTACCATATGACAGGGATCATGCATTGTTACAGTAGCATTTAACGTGCCTAAATTGTCCTTGCGGAATTTAACAATATCTACGAGGAACTCACTGATTTCATATGTTTTTTCGGCTATTTTTTCGGCACGTATTTTCATAGATGGATCATCTTTGAACATTTTGGGGTATTCATATTTTAAAGCTTCTGTACACGAACCGCAGGCAGCTATAATATAATCTACATTATATCGTTCAAATGTTTGGATATTATGGCGGGCAAATGCTTTACCTGACTCGATATCACCGGAAGTAAAGACTGGGGTTCCACAGCAATGCTGCATTTTAGGCATAACGATTTCTATGTTATTTTCTTTTAGAACATTTATAACAGCTTTACCAACATCCGTGTAAGCATAATTAATTGTACAGCCAGTAAAAAAGGCTATTTTAAATTTAGCATTGTTAATCTTAATTGTTTCAGGGTATTGCTTTCGTAGCGGGACAGCAGCAAAGGGAGTTAATACTCTTTTTTTGTCCATACCAGGCATGGGAAAACGGGACACTACAGCCATAGGACGGGGAAGCTTTTTCATGCTTATTGGACCGAAAATTCCTGCAGTGCGTAAAGCTAGATCAAATAGAGGCCGATTTTTTAACAAGGCAAATACTTTCTTTTTTACAGGACTCAGCCCATGTGCTTTTACAATAGCTTGTCGACCACGAATAATTAATTCATCGGCTGGAACACCACAAGGACAATTGGCAGCGCAGGCTTTGCAGGAGAGGCACAATCCCATGGACTTTTCAAAGTTGTCGGAAAGGGGGATAACTCCTTTTAAAACTCCTTCGATTAGGGATAATTTGCCGCGGGCTACACCTGTTTCTACGCCGAGTTCCTTGAAAATGGGGCATACAGCCATACAATTACCACACTTCATACAGTTAGCAAGGGCATCCTGTATATCTAAAAGCAAGGTTTTATCACATTCTTTTATTTTTTCAACAGTAAGTTTATTATCCATTTTAACATTCTCCTACTAATTTACCGGGGTTAAGGATTAGATTAGGATCTAGGGCCTGTTTTATTGCCTTCATTGTTTTCATACCTACCGGACCGTGTTGAATATGCATCCATTGTAGTTTACCTAGTCCAATACCATGTTCGCCACTTAATGTGCCACCTAGCTTTAAAGCCGTTCGGAAAATTTCATCCATTGCTTTATGTATGCGCTGCATTTCTTCTTTGTCGCGCAGATCGCAGACAAGTGTTGGATGCATGTTTCCATCACCGGCATGACCAAAAGTACCTATAGTAACATTATATTTTTTAGCGATGTCACTTACGGCATGCAAAAAGACAGGTACTTTACTGCGTGGTACTGTAGCATCTTCACAATAAGTTGTAGGACGGAGTTTGGCCAGTGCTGGTAAAGCAGCGCGACGGGCTGCCCATAATTTGTCAACATCAGCCTGTGTTTTAGCAACTTCCACAGAAAAAGCATTATTTTTTTTCAGGACAGAAAATACTTTCTTTGCTTCTTGTTCGACAACAATGGGGTTTCCGTCAACCTCAATTAATAAAACAGCTTCTGCTTCCAAGGGAAGCCCTACTTTAGCATAATCTTCCACAGTGCGGATTGTTGCGTTATCCATAATTTCTAAAGTAGCAGGGATTATTTTATTAGCGATAATATCGGAAACTGTATTACCAGCATCATCCAGATTTTTAAAAACAGCCATCATACTTTTTTTGGCTTCTGGAGCAGGAACAATTTTTAAAATTAATTTAGTGATAATGCCAAGGGTGCCTTCAGCACCAGTAAATAATTTTGTCATATCATAGCCGGAAACATCTTTTACATTTTTACCACCGCAAGTCATTATATCACCGCTTGCCAGAACAACTTCCATGCCCATAACATAATGTTTTGATACGCCATATTTCAAGCCGCGCAAGCCGCCGGCATTTTCTGATACGGTTCCGCCTAAAGTAGCGGTTGCTACTGTACCTGGATCAGGTGGGTAAATTAGTCCCAAGGGGGCTACTGTTTTGTTTAAATCAGCAACGATTACTCCTGGTTCGACAACGACAACAAGATTTTCTTCATCGATTTCGAGAATTTTATTTAAGCGTGTTGTTACTAATACAATGCCTCCTTTTACCGGACAGGTTCCAGCACTTAAATTAGTGCCAGAGCCACGGGTATAGACGGGAATTTTATGAATATTAGCAAAAGATAAAATCTGCGATATTTCCTGTGTATCAGCAGGAAATACGACTGCTGTAGGTAAATGTTGATGTCCAGGTGAAGCATCATAGGAATAACTGTAAAGACTTTCTAGATCACTTAATATGTGTCCAGGGCCAACAATTTGGGTAAGGGTATTGATAATAATATTGTTTTGCATTTTAAAACACCTCATATTGTAATAGATTAGAATAATAAATTTTGTCTAAATGTTTTCAGTTTAAATTGATAAACTGCTCATTAAGGAAAATACCAAGGTATAAATGTATGGACAATAAGAATAGATAATGATTATAATAGCAAAAAAAGAATTTTTGCTTATTTTAGATAAATATATTTATTCTGATTTAATATTGAATTAATAAAAATTACTTGTGTACTAGTATTAGTTTTATTTATGAATTGTAGCATGCTTAATTCTTTTTGTAAATATACAAGAATACATGTATGTATATAATGAAATATTTAACTTATAAAAAGAATGAATTTTATTATAGTAGAAAAGGCTTTGATGATGATAGCATAAAAAATAAAATTATTATATGAAATTTTTATATCTCATTATTAGAAGAATATATGATAATTGTTGTTATGGATGTTTTGAGATTTCATTTGTACTTAAAAGATGTATGATGGCTACCATATTGAAGCTGTTTATCTATAAGAAAAAGTCTGGCATAAAAGATATATATCTATTACCAAAATTAAGAATATTCAAATCTATTATACAATAAAATAACATAATATTTATTATACCGCAATTTTAACAGAATAGTAAAAACTTGTAAATATAGTGAAAAATTTAACTAAAGGAACTACTTATGTTATGATAAATTTGATAAAAAAAGTGCTATAAAATCTTCTGAAAATGAAGTTATTACAGCACTTTACCAGTAAATAGTAAATTAACAGATATTATCTACTTGTAGGATTATTTTATTGATATACTCTTTTGTGTGGGCAGTAAGCCAATGATTTTCTAGAGGAATGACAAATATATTGCTTACAGGATACATATTATTTACCTGCATGAATTTTTGCAATTTTAGCATAGCTTGTGGGGCATTTTGATAGTAAGTTCCTTTAACGGTTAGAGTAAGATATAATCCAGCAGGACGAATAGAAAGGGGGGGCTTTAATGGTAGGCAATTTTGATCATATACTGAGTAAAAGGCGGTTGATTTATTATATATACCAGAAAAAAAATCCTTTTTATTTATTATCCACCCGACATTTTTTTCTTTAAATTGATCTTTAGAAAATACTTTATATACATGGCGGGCAATCATTTTTATGATATTTTTACCTTTTTGTTTTTCGTTGATAAGAGTCAGGCAAAGTGTCTTCGCCGGTTCATATGTGAGAAATATTTGGTCAAATATTACCTTATTTATGCGTAATGTATTTTCTTTTACTAAAGATAAGCTGCGATGGACTTTTTGTAGATCAGCAATGTTTTTTTGACATTCCTGGTCTTTTTTTTCTATTAGTTTTAGAAAATTTTCCGGGGATCTGTTAGCAATATAAGATTTTATTTCAATAATAGGGATATCAAGTTTGCGTAAATTAAGAATGATTTCTAAAGTCAGATATTGTGTTATATTATAATGCCTGTAACCATTACTGCCGATAAATTCTGGTTTTAGGAGGCCAATACGGTCATAGTACAGTAATGTTTGTTTAGGAATTTTATAAAGGCTGGCCAATTCACCGCTGGTAAAATAATCATCGCGTTCATATTTATTCATTATTACACCTACTAATTAATAAATATAACATACCATATCATTTAATAAATGGCAATCAAAAAGTAAGAATTTCTCTTGACTATATATGTACTATATGGTTTACACTCAACAAGATATTTATGTTTTTATATAATAATAAAATTTATTTATATTAAAGGATGATGGAAAAATGAAAAACGAATTGAACAGTTCTATACTGTTATCAGTTCTTTTAACAGGGAGTCTATTAGTAGGAAGGATGGCTGTTGTTCATGCACAGCAGGATGAACAATCTTTTAATCTGGATCAGACGGTAGTAACAGCTACAAGAACAGCAGTGGATAAATTTAAAGCTAATAGTAACATTTGCATTATTACGGCAGAAGATATACAACGCAATCATTATACAGACCTCAGCGAGGCATTAAGATCTGTTCCTGGAGTGAATATCAGTCAATATGCACCAGCTGGGTATAATGACAGTAATAGCGTATATATAAATGGTTCTAAGAATATTGTTGTACTTATAAATGGAGTAAAACAGAATTTTGCCGGAGGTAATCCTGCTTCATTAATTTTCTCTATGAGAAATCTTGATGATGTAGATCATATTGAAGTGTTACATGGATCTGCTTCTACTTTATATGGATCTGATGCTAAGGGTGGAGTAATTAATATAATAACGAAAAAAATTACCCAGAATAAAACACGATTGAAAACATCCACAGGAAGTTTTGGTAAAAAGACTTATGCTGTAGCTAATCAAGGAGTGAAAAATAGCTGGACTTGGGATGTAATTTATCAAAAAGATAAGAATGGCGATTTTGAAGATGCTCATGGGGAAAATCAGCGTTCTAAATTAGATGCAGATACGTTTAATTTTTCCCTTAATAATCAAGTAAGTAAAAAGTCTGCCATTGCGTTCCATTACAGATTATATAAGGATAAAGAAAAGTTTGCGGCTCCCTGGGAAAAGTTAAAGGATGGAAGTATTGATAAACATGGTTGGGATATAATATACAACTTAAAGCCAAATAATAAGAGTAAAAATCAATTTAGTATTTCCGATGATACATATTATTCGGAAATTGATTCTTATCTTACGGATGTACAGACGTGGCGTATAGCCGACCAGTTTGACCAGAAATTAGGAAGAAATCATTTACTTACAAGTGGATTTGAGTATACACATGATAAAATTCTTCATGATAATGGCATAAGCAAGAATACATTGACCAATAGATCTTATTATTTGCAGGATCAATGGCAGCTTACACCAGCTTTAAAATTGACAAGCGGTGTTCGCTATGATGATAATTCTGGTTTTGGAAAACATTCAACACCAAGTTTTAATTTAGGTTATTTGGTAGATTCTAAAACCAATGTGTATATTTCTTATAGTGATTATTTTTTAACACCGACGCCTAGTCAGCTTTATAATACATATTATGGCAATCCTGATATTAAACCAGAAACAGGTATCAATAAGGAAATAGGAATAAATCATCGTTTTACAAATAGCCTATCAGGATCGGCTCACTTTTTCAAAAGACAGTCAGAAAATACGATTGGTTATTTGTATAGTACAGGCCATTATGGCAATGTTGGAAATGAACATTCCCAAGGCTGGGATGTTCAAATGCAGAAAAAATTTAATGATTTTATTTCCTCTTCAATAGGATTTACACATGTACATATTGATCCAACACAACAGCGGACAGCCAATATAGATGGCTATATTCCAGAAAGTGAATGGAATATAGCAACAAACTACACTAATAAGGAATTTGATGCATCTGTAAATGGCCGCGGAATAATTAATCAAATGGGACCGCAGACTGCCGATGTTTTGGGAAACTTTTTTCCACAGACAACATATTGGGTATGGGATCTGGCCATGAATTATAAATTGACAAGCAATGCGAAAGTCTTTTTCAAGGTAAATAATGTTTTCAATCAGTTTTATGCGGAATGTTCAAATGCCAGAAGTAATTGGTGGGGACAAAAAAATGAATGGTGGAACGCACCTGGGCGCAGCTTTATGATTGGTGTTCAATATGATTTCTAAGGAATATAAATTTTTTGCGGATACTTTTTTATTGCTCTAAGAGGATTTTATGTCATGAATAGAAGATTTTTGCTATTAATATTCAGTCTGGTTTTTGTCAGTATAAATATTTTAGGCTGTGCGGCTGATAATAAAAAGCAGTCACATAATATTTTATATACAGTGACAGATACTCAGGGCAGTGTTTTAAATTTTTCGGAAAAACCGCATAGAATAGTTTCACTTTCTATAAGTACAGATGAAATATTACTTGGTCTGTTACCGCCAGATAGAATATTAGCGGTAACAGCGCTGGCAGATGACAAGGGTATATCCAATGTCAGGGCAAAAGCAAAAAAGGTTTCTAAACGGATACCTAAAAACAGCAGTGCGGAGTATATTTTATCTTTGCAGCCTGATTTAGTAATTGTACCTGATTTTATTAAACCGGAAATGATCAGAAATTTACAGGATATAGGATTGAAAGTTTATGTTTATAAAACACCACATACTATTGACGGAATAAAAAAATGCATAAACGATTTAGCTGTAGTGGTAGGGGAACCACAGAATGCAGCTAAACTTATTACTTATATGAATAAAAAGTTACAAGTGGTGCAGAAGAAATTAGGTTATATACCAGTGCGTAAACGAAAAAGAGTGGTATTTATGCGGTATAACGGAGTTTATTTTAGTAAAAAAACATCATTTAGTGATATTTTCCGCAATGCTGGGTTATATGATGTTACGGATGATATAAAAAACAGGCATGAAGGAATTCTGCCGCGTGAAGAGGTAGTTAAGCTCAAACCGGATATATTCATTATGGCTGATTGGAATTATGACGGAAAACATGATGTCTATGGATTAAAAGAGCAGCTTCTGTCCGATCGGGCATATGAAAATATCCCAGCATGGCAGTATAAAAAGATAATTATCGTGCCGGGAGCAGAGATGCTGTGTATTTCACAGTATGCAGCTGATGCAGTACTTGATTTGGCACAAAAAGCTTATCCAGAAAAGTTTTATTAAAAAATATGCAATAATAATTTTGGGGGAATGGAGTTAATGAATAAATATTTGAGTCGTTCAATGTTGATATCAATAATGGTAACAGGGGATCTGCTCATGGGAGCTGTTTCAACAGCTTATGCACAATCTGACCAAGCGTTTAATTTAGATCAGACAGTAGTAACAGCAACGAGAACTAAAAAAGCAATAATTGATGCACCTGCCAATGTACAGGTAATTACGGCTGAAGAAATAAAAAATGGCGGATACAGTAGTGTATTTGAAGCTGTTAGAAATTTGACACAGGCTGATGCACATACTTATCAGGAAGATGGTATGGATTATGGCTCGATGATGTCAAGAATAAAATTGCGCGGTATTGATGACGGGACATTGGTTCTTATAAATGGAAATCCGGGAAATTATATGAATCATGCTACATTGAATAATATTCCCATAGACCAGGTGGAAAAAATTGAAATTGTAAAAGGGGCAAATTCAGTTTTATATGGACCACAAGCAATTGGCGGGGTGATAAATATTATCACGAAAAAACCTGCTAAGACAGGTAAAGTTACAGGCACTATTTCCGGGACTGTCGGTAGCAGGATTAAGGGTTCAAGTTTGAATATACAGACGGATAATTTTAATGCTGGGATAAAAAAGTCGTACAGCAGGGATTTTTTAAATGTGGAACATGCTGGGATAGCAGGAGCAGGGCCGGCCTTAAATATTAAAGATAAAAGTGCTGAACAAATGTATTTGGATATAAATTTGACTAAAGAGCTAATGTTCAGTTATGGCAGGACGGATAATAAGTCAGATTTTGAAACAGGGAAATTTATTAATTATGTGCCTAATATGTTGTATAAAGGTAACATAGATACTTCTTTTAATAATTATGCATTAATATATAATACTACAAATGGGCTAAGAGCTGTTGCAGGATATAATACTTTTAATTGTAATACTATATATGATAAATCATATCCTAAACATTATACAGATAATGAATTCTGGGGGTATAATGCCAATCTTGATGTACAAAAAAAGTTTGATCTGCGCAATGATAAAGATTCATTTATTTTAGGGACAACACTCACGCGCGAACATATAAAATGCAATTATCAGCCATCTGTGGATAATGAAACAAATGACAGAAATAGTTATTCACTGTATCAGTCATATAATCACCAGATAACGAATAAATTTAATATTATAACGGGCCTGCGCGAATATTACATGACGAGTTCAAAGTTCCAGGACAGCGATTTTCAGGTTTTGCCACAGCTCCAGGGATTATATAAAGTAAATGATAAATCTTCTTATTATTTTAATATCGGTAAATCATTTGAAATGCCGGATATTAGCTCAGGATTTTTCTACAGCAGTAACTATGTAGTTAATTCTGACTTAAAACCACAGTCAGGCTGGTCGTATGAACTGGGGCATAAGTTTGCTGATGGGAAAAAGACAATTACGGCAGATGTATTTTATATGACGGTCAATAATAAATTTTACTGGGATAAAACAGATACTGGGGCTAGTATAATGAAGAATCGTGATAAATGGAAAAATACTGGGCTGGAAGTAAATTATGACCAGAAAATAAACAATGAATTATCAGCTGATATCGGGATCACCTGGCAGAACCCTAAAGCATATTCTTCAAGTACTTCACAATGGACGCAGGATTCAGCTAAATATGTTATTAACACAGGGGCAAGATACAATAAAAATAAATTCATGGCTGATGCGCGTATTTTTGCTTATTTGGATCGAGAACCGGCATATTATAATTATGAACGTACATCTTCCAAAATAAGTGACCATAATTTGAAAAACAGCTGTGATTTGACAGTTACATTGAGTTATGCGCCAACTGATGTAGACAGCTTTAAATTAGTGGGACGGAACTTGTTTAATAGAGATGATGTTATAAATAATTATGAATATTATGCGATGCCGGCAAATGTTGCTTTTACTTATGAACGGAAATTTTAATTAGGGAAATTGTTATTTGGGACTGTTATACGGAGAATATTGCTGCCATAAATATGTAAACCGTAATTATTATGCGGGTGCCTTTTGCAAGAATAAACGAGAGGTGAGAATGCAATTTATGAATGGAAATATTTGCGTGTGACAGCTCCATTTTTTAAGGAATAATTACGAAAATAGAATTTTACCAGATATATGTTGGTGTACAGACCTTATGATTCGGTGTAATATATATGTGATAAATTTCTTAAGAAGGGTCATGGGTATATTATGAAGCAGTTATACAGGAAAACAGCAATCTTGTCTGTGGTAGTTACAGGCAGTGTGCTGTTGGGGAGTGCCGCAACGGTATTGGCAGAAAATTCAACGCAGGATTTTGATCTGGGCAATGAGGTAATAACTGCTGCCAGGACCAAAAATAAACTTATAGATACAGCGGCTAATGTTTTTGTTATAACAGCCAAAGATTTTGCTGATAGAAACTACCAAAATGTAAGTGAAGCATTGGATAATGTACCAGGCGTAATTGTAAAACGCAGCGGGGTTGGGGGAGAAGATCAGCATATTTATATAAATGGTGATTCACGGGTATTGATCATGGTAGACGGACGCCCGCTTAATCTCAGCAAGGGAACAGAAATGGGCGGCAGATCCGGCTTTGATATTTCTAATTTACCATCACCTGAGTTTATTAAAAAAATTGAAATCGTAAAGGGTGCTGCTTCTTCATTATATGGTTCGGATGCTGTGGGCGGGGTTGTTAATATTATAACTAAAAGTGGCAGTAAAAATGAGATTACATTGAATGCCGATGCGGGTTCATGGGGAACAAGAAATTACTCTGCATCAATGGGCGGCAAGGTAAAAAAGACAGATTATTTTATTACACTGGCAAAATCGCACCAGGATTATATAAAGTATAAAAATGCGCAGACTGGACACGATGAAGAGTGGCCTAATTCTGCCAATAATACTAATAGTGCAACTGTTAAACTGGAACAGCATATAGGAACTGACCAGAGTGCCGCGTTATATTTTTCTCATTTTTTTAAGGATGGACGTGATCCCTATGCCTCCCCGGAAAGTGGAAAAGTTTTTAAGACTGGAGCATGGGGAACAGATCTTGATAATGATGCTGCTTTTAAATACATATGGAATGAAGATAAAGATAATAATGGGTTTGCTCAGGTTTACCGCAATTATTCTTTTACTAACTTTGCTTCTGATACTACACGCGGCAATTATGGAGAAACCAGAGACGGGGCAGAGGTACAACAAAATATACGCTTAAATAAAGCTGATAGATTAGTAACAGGTATTGAATGGCATAAATCTAAGATAAAAAGTTCTTATTATGGACAGGAACATGAAATCAATACGAAAGCGGTCTATCTTCAAAATATTTGGGATATCAACAGATTATGGAACTTGACATCCGGTGTACGCTATAATAAACATAATTATTTTGGACATAAAACAACACTGCATATGGCTGTAAATAGAAAAATAGCTGATAATGGACATGCATATTTTTCTTGGGGGCAGGTATTTGATGCACCGCAAGGCAATGATATGTTTTATTATCTGCCTAATGGATATTATGGACCTGTTATAGGCAATCCAAATTTGAAACCAGAAACCGGCAATGTATATACTCTGGGATATGACAGCAAGCTGGATAATAAAACTAATATAGGTGTGAGTGCTTTTTACAATGATCTGACAAATGCTATTGAGTGGGATTATATAGATCCGGCTAATCATGCGGCGGGCAGGACCGTCTACAATATCGGCCGGCAGAAAAGAAATGGTATAGAAATAGATTTCAATCATCAGTTTGATGATACATGGTCAGCAGATGCCAGTTATACATATGTGAGAAGCAGAGAAGACAAGGGAACCGGGGATGGGTTCCAAAAAGATTTGAAGTTGCCGCCCAACCAGTATAAGTTTGGCATAAACTATCATAAAAATCGTTGGAATGGTTCATTATTTGCCAGAGGAATAAGTGGGGCCTCCAGAGAAGAATATGTGGCTTCAAAATGGCTGGTTCTTGATCTGGCAGCACAATATAAAGTTAATAAAAACATGAAGGTTTATGCGAAAGTTTATAATTTAACTAATGCTGCTTATGCAGAAAATGCAGGACTTAAGGGTGATTATTATGAATTCCCGATGCCGGGACGAACGTTTTTGGCAGGAATAAGTTATAATTTCTAAAAAAAACTTGACAGTATTCCGACAACACGGTATATATTGAAAATATAGGTTATATTATTCAACAGATGTATACATCTGTTGAATAAATAAAATATATGGAGGTGATAATATGAATTGTAGTCCGCATCCAAAGTTTCAGATACCTGATGATCCTCATGGAAAAAGTCGTTATGAGAGTGCTATGAGGCACGTAGAAGCTGCTAAAAAGCAGGGTAAATCGACAGCAGAATTGCATGCCATTTTTAAAAAAGTAATGGCTTTTGATCCGAAAGATGTTGAATCTATTCCCAAAGATGCAGCTCATGCTAAATATCGCAGTGCTGTTATTCATGCGCAAAAAGCAATGGCTGCCGGGAAAAGTTCCAAAGAAGTTCATGAAATTTTCCATAGAATAAAAAATGGCGAAAGCAGTGGAAAATGCACACACCATGATAAATGATGAAATTTTGTATAGTTATTCCCTTTTTATGATATGAGTTATCATAGAAAGGGAATTTTTTATTGTTTATAATACTTGACTGTATAATAAGTATATAGTTTAAAATTATGAAAATATATATGTTATTTTTGATATAAAATTATATAAGTGTGAAGCAGGATATTATTTTATGAATATGAAGGGATTTTTTTGAAAAAAATTGCAATTTATGGTAAAGGCGGCATTGGAAAATCCACTACATCAGCAAACCTTTCTGCAGCATTTAGTCAGAAGGGGTTAAAAGTATGTCAGATCGGCTGTGATCCCAAAAATGATTCCACGCGGCTGTTGTTAGGATATATATGCAGAAATACAGTTTTAGATGTGTTGCGGGATAAGGATGAAATTAAAACAGAAGATATAGTAAACATTGGTTATAATGGTATCAAATGTGTTGAGGCAGGTGGACCTGAGCCGGGTGTAGGCTGCGCCGGCCGGGGGATTATAGTTGCGCTGGAAAAATTGAAAGAGCTGCAGGCTTTAAAGGGAGAAGATCTAATTTTATATGATGTGCTGGGAGATGTCGTATGTGGTGGATTTGCTGTTCCCATAAGGGAAAATTATGCGACAGAGATATATATTGTTTCTTCAGGGGAATTAATGAGTTTGTATGCAGCTAACAATATAGCCAAAGGCATTAAGCGTTTTGCATCACGGGGTAAAGTCAGACTGGCAGGGATTATTGGTAACAGCCGTAATATGCCGGATGAACAAAAATTATTGAATGAATTTGCAGAAAAAATAAATACGCGGTTAATTAGCTTTATTCCCCGCAATATTATTGTTAATAAGGCTGAAAATAAACGTCAGACGGTTTTACAGTATGCGCCGGAGCATGAACAAGCACAAATTTATCGCGATCTTGCTGCTGATATTTTACAAAATGAACATTTAACAGTTCCTACACCGCTAAGTTTTGAGGAACTGGAAATGATGGTGGATAAATATGATAGCCAGTGTTAAAAGATTTATAGCCAAAAAGAAAAGCTGTAGCTGCAGTATGCCGGGAGTATGGCGCGCTGCTGCCTACTGTAAAGGGGCTGTAGTTATTTTTCACAGTCCTCAGGCCTGTACGAACATTGTAAATAATATGGAAATAAATTCTTTGTATAGAAATGCTGCTTTGTCAGACGATGCATTTTTCAAGGTACCTGTTCCATTGATTTCTAGTCAGCTTAAAGAAAAAAATGCTATATTTGGCGGTAATGAGAAATTAGCTGACTGTATAGATTTTGTGGTAAAACAATATACACCTGATTGTATTGTTATTGCTAATTCATGTGTCGCAGGTATTATAGGAGATGATGTGGATGCAGCAGGCAGAAAAGCGGAGGAAGAATATAATTTGCCAGTGATTACAGTTAATTGCTGTGGTTTTTTGGATGGAGAATATTATCAGGGATATATAGAAACGGCAGAAAAGCTGGTAAAAAAGTTTTTTAAAAAACAAAAAGATAGTTTACCAAAAACAGCATTGTTGCTGGGGGATAATGGCGGCCCGGCGGGCAGTTATGTCAGGGAAGTGACACGTTTACTCAATGCATTGGGAGTGTGCATTGTTGGGCAATTCCCGGGCTATATGCCGATAAATGAGATGCAAGAAGCGGCGAAGGCTGAGGCTGTTATTGTATTAGGCAGTGTGCAGCAGGCACAGGCAGGACTGGCACAACTAGCGAAAATGCTGGCAGAGAATTTTGGGATGAAATATATACCCAGTGTATATCCAATAGGCAGTAAAAAAACTAAACAATGGCTTGCAGATATGGGCAGGTTATTCAACTGTGCAGAAAAAGCGGCAGAATTAGCTGACAGGGAAGAAAAGAACTTGTTATGCGCAACAGCAGAATTTTGTTTAAAGACGGCCCAAAAATCGACGGTTTTATTTATAGGAAGATTGACTGTATATTTTGATCCAGGACAGGTTATAGAAATTGTAAATAAACTCCGAATGCATTTGCGGGGAATTGTAATGCTGGATGTTTATGAAGAAAAAGAACGTAAAAAAATGGAAAATTTACTGAAAAAATATACTGATGCAACTATATATAATGGTGAATATCCTAATAAATTGTTAGAAAATGTTCAGGTGATACTAACTACGCATGAGTTAAAAAACTGCCGGGTAAAACAAATTTTTTTACCGATGCTTCCCAAAGCAGGCACAAGTGGAGAGATTGGTTTTATGCAGATAATATATCAGACTTTATGTAGTCGCAGTCATAAAGGAGGGATAGTGTATGTCTGAATTTTGGGATTGTGGGAATACTGAACCATGTGCATTAGCCGGGGCAGCAGCTTTTTTTGCTGGTATTCCCGGAGGAGAGATATTAGCTAACGGGCCTTTATGGTGTTATTTTTATGCTCTGCGGTATTTGGAACACGCTGCTTATGGTATAGCTGAAAGATTTCATGGGTCACAGCCGGATAATAATGCGGTTGTTTACGGAACAGAAAAGTTTTTATTGGCAGCATTGGACAAAATAAAGAAAAAACAAGTGAAACCAGCTGTTTTATTAATAGAAAATAGTTGTTCAATAGGGCTTATAGGTGATGATATTGCCGGTATAGCAAAAGAAGCAAAGTTGGATTTTCCTGTTGTTACAATGGACTGCGGGGGATTGATGGGAAACTTTGCTAAGGGATATGCAGGTGCGGCCGTAAAACTATTTGAAACGATTTCTATCCGATCTTTTGCGAAAAAAGAACCACGGTTAATAAATGTATTAGGTCTTACTGATTTTTATTTTAATGGCAAGGCCGATCGGGAGGAAATCCTGCGTATTCTGGCAAAGGCAGGTTATAAGATCAATGTAGTTTTAGGGGCAGGAAGTCCTTTGGATAAAATACGGGATATAGATAAAGCAGCCTTAAACGTAGTGATAAATGAAGAATTAGGAATGCCTGTTGCTCAGTATCTGCAACAGAAATACCAGATACCATTTGTTATAGCGGGAATGCCATATGGCATAGAGGGAACAAAGTCATGGCTGCAGCGTATAACCCGGCAGATAGCGGCCAATATGACAGCCGTTTATGCCGAATGTGATGAAATGTCAGAGCATTTATTAGCGTGGAATAATGATATATGCTGCAGCTGGGGAAATTTGTGGTTTGATAATGTTGTAATATATGCAGCGGGAACAGCAGCTTTGGGATTAGCTGGAGCATTGCGCGGCGAGTGGCTGGATACAGCTTATCTGCAGGTTGTTTGTCAGCAAAAAATAATAACGGTAGATTTATATTCCAGTATGCCGGACAAAGTTTATAATATGGAAGATGATGCTGACATAGTTAAGGAAAAGCTGAAAATATCAAACAACACCTTGGTTTTGGGTAGTAGTAATGAAAACAGAGTAGTACTTAGACAGAGAAAAAATAATAATGTTTTTTGCAATATCGCATATCCGTCCAAAGAAGAAGTGCAATTGATTAATTATCCTTTTGCTGGAATTAAGGGCAGTGCATATATGCTGCAAAGATTATGGAATGTGTTTATACACCAAAAAATAAATAGGTCGTTTGGAGTGGATATGTATGCTGATAAATAGAAAAAATAATCAGTTGTTTTTAGTGGGACTATTTATTTTTTTATTAGTAGTTTCCTGTTTTTCTATGACTTGCGGGCAAATTAATATTCCTGTAAAAAATACTCTGGCTGTTATTGCCAGCCATATCGGTTTGCCGGTAAGCCATAGCCAGTTTAATGCGGAACAGGCAGCTGTTATATGGTTTATCCGTATGCCGAGAATGCTTGTCGGTGTATTGGTAGGAGCGGCATTGGGGACTTCTGGGGCCGTGATGCAGGGAGTATTTAGCAATCCTTTGGCTGGACCGGGAATGATTGGTGTTTCGGCAGGAGCGGCCACAGGAGCAGTGATTGCCATAGCACTTGGCTTTTCGGCCCAGAATATGTTTTTACTGCCGGCTTTTGCTTTTGCGGGGAGTTTATTCGCTATTATGCTGACAGTCTTTTTATCGATGCATAACGGAAAAATTCCTGTAATGACGTTACTGCTTGCCGGAGTGGCTGTAGGGATGTTTTTAAGTGCTGTTACATCAGGAATTTTAACAATAATAGATGAGCAAAAGCTGCAGAACTATCTTTTTTGGATTATTGGGGGGCTGGATTATCGCCGCTGGCAGCATGTATATATAGCTGTAGGGCCGATAATTATAGGAATAGTGATGATGATTTTACTATCACGGCAGCTTAATATATTGGTCTTGGGAGATACTGAAGCCCGCGCAGTTGGAATGTCTGTGCTGCCATTTCGTATGATAATGCTGTCCCTGGCGGCAATAGTTACGGCAGCGGCAGTGTGTGTAAGCGGCAATATAGGTTTTGTCGGGCTAGTGGTGCCGCATATGATGCGGATGATTATAGGTCCCGACCATCGTATATTGCTGCCCGCAAGTGCCTTGGCCGGGGCAATTATTTTAGTAATATGTGATTCCCTGGGAAGAATAATAATGCCACCGACAGAGATACGTGTAGGGATAATGACAGCCTTATTGGGAACACCATACTTTTTGTATTTACTGCGCAGAATGCAAAAACACTATTTTTAATGGGAGTTAATTATGTATAAGATTTTGTTTTTAAGTAATGTGAATAGGCAGTTAGCAGCTATGCAGACTGCTGTCAGTGAACTGCAGCATAAGGCTATTCTTAATGATAAATGTCGTTGTATATGGATAGACCAGGTAGAAACATGGGGGGAAAAATGGCTGGACATAATGCCAGGAACAGGCTGTGTAATAGTAAAATGGATGGGCAGCGGGCTGGATACTCCTTTTTTAAAGCATTTATTAACTTATCTGCAGGATAATAATGTTATTTACTATATTGATTCTTCTGGGACTGAAGCGGGGAAATATGTTAAGGGATTATCTTGTGCGCAGATTACACAGATAAAAAAATATTTTTTATTCGGTGGTCAGCAGAATTATATGAATTTCTGGCTGTTTATAAAGAATATTTTATGCAGAGAGGATATTAAAGTTCCGATGCCACTCCTTTTGCCTTGGTGTGGTATATATCATCCTGATGCCGATCATATATATAATAATTTGACTGAATATAAGAATAAGTTTTGTCGAAAAAACAGGATTACACTTGGTATTTTATTTTATCGTGAGGAATGGATATGGAAAGATTTGTTTTATCAGGAAACATTGATAAGAGAAATTGAAAGACAGGGAATGAACGTAATTTGTGTATTTAGCAATGGAATGCCGTCCGAGGATATGGGGGCACCCAGTCTGAAGGAAGTTTTTGAATGTTTTTTTTATGAAAATGCAAAGCCATATATTGATGTATTGATTAATACAATGAAGTTTTCTATGACTAACAGTGCTTCTATGACAATAGCGGCACTTAAGCATTTTAATGTACCAGTTCTACAAGCATATACGCTGATGTCCACTTATAATGACTGGAAAGCGGATTTTGCCGGTATGAATCCTATGGAAATATCTATAAGTGTTTCGCTGCCGGAATTTGATGGTGTTGTACACGGAGGACCAGTAGCTGCTAGGGAACTGGCTGATGATGGCAGTATGAAATATATACCAATTGCTGAACGTATACATATTTTAACCAATAAAGCCCGTAAATGGGGGATTCTGCGGCATAAGGACAATAAGAATAAAAAAATAGCAATAATTTTTCATAATTATCCGCCGCGTAATTCTAATATTGGCAGTGCTATTGGGTTAGATACTATTGAGAGCATAAGATGTTTATTAATAAAAATGAAGCAGCAGGGATATATTATAGATGATATTCCCGCAGATAATAAAACATTTATTGCACAATTGACAGATAATGCTACTAATGACAGAACTATGCTCAATGAAGAAAAATTAACAAAAGCCCAAAAACTGGAACGGGAAAAATACATACAGTTTTTTACAAGTCTTGATGAATCAGTGCAAAGACAATTAAATGCTGACTGGGGAAAAGAACCAGGCAGTGTGATGTATTATAAAAATGCATTATTGGTGCCGGGAATGATAAATGGCAATATTTTTATCACTGTACAGCCGCCGCGCGGCTTTGGTGAAGATCCGGCCAAAATATACCATTCTCCATTTACTGCTCCGACACACCAATACCTGGCTTTTTATAAATGGCTAAGAGATGAATGGCAGGCTGATGCTGTGGCACATATTGGTACGCATGGTTCATTGGAATGGCTTCCGGGGAAAAATGCCGGGTTGTCCAACTGTTGTTATCCTGACTTGGCAATTGGGGATATGCCTAACATATATCCATATTTAATGAGTATAACAGGCGAGGGAATACAGGCAAAACGAAGAAGTAGTGCCTGTCTCATTGATCATTTGCCGGCACCACAAGCACAGGCAGGAACCTATGATGAATTGGCAGAACTGGAAAAATTATTGGAAGAATATGTCCATTTTTTCCGGCAGGAATCAGCTGATTTGGTAAAAATACAAGAATTAATTCAGGAAAAAGTAGCACAGGCTGATTTAGGTAATGAAGTTATTTATAATGCAGAGAAACCATTTAATGAATATGTTGCGGCCTTGCATAACTATATAACTGATTTAAAAAACATGCAGGTTCATACGGGATTACACATTTTGGGAAAACCACCTGAGGGAGAACAGCTTATTGACTATATATGGTTGTTGACAAGACTTGACAATAACAATATTGTTGGGCTGCCCGGCATAGTTTCCCGGATATATGACACCGATTATTATTATATGCTGGAACACAGCAGTGAAGTTTATAAACCACTTCAGATAACCTATGGACAGCTGATTGATAAAGTTATAGAAGAATGTCAGCAGATAATAGAAAAACTGCGAATTAATAATTTTAACAGCGAAAAAATACGATATATTTTTTCTTTAGATTTTTTAAAAAATGTATCGGTAGATATAAGCGAAAAAATAGATAGTGCAGCCAGGTATATTTGTGAAACTATTTATCCTAATCTGCAGCTTACTATACAGGAGAGCAACAATATGCTGCGGGCTTTTGCTGGAGAGTATATTGAACCGGGACCATCTGGAGCGCCCACAAGTGGTGGGGCTGACCTGCTGCCGACAGGACGTAACTTTTATGGCATTGACCAGCGTACGCTGCCCACACCAGCAGCTTGGGAAATAGGAAAAACACTTGCAGAACAGGCTATAAGCAGATTTATTGAAGAGGAACACAGATATCCGGAAAATATAGGAATTATACTATGGGCTGGGGCAAATATGCGCAGTCATGGACAGTGTATTGCGGAGTTTTTATATTTAATGGGTATAAAACCGATATGGCAAAGAGGCAGTTTGCGAGTGACTGGACTGGAAATTATTCCGGCAGCAGAATTGAAACGCCCCCGCATAGATGTTACAGCACGTATAAGTGGCTTGTTTCGCGATGCTGTGCCTGTTTTAATGAAACTTTTAGACAAAGCTGTTCTTTTAGCAGCAAAACTGGATGAATCATTTGAAGTTAATTTTGTCAGGAAGCATGTAAGTGAAGACAGCAAAGAGCTGCAAAATGAAGGACTGCCAGCTAAAGATGCATGGCGGGAGGCTGCTTTCCGGATATTTGGGGATGAACCGGGAACTTATGGTGCGGGAATTGGTGCTTTGCTTGAAGCCAAGAACTGGCAGAATATTGATGATCTGGCTGATGTATATGTCCGCTGGGGAGCACATGCCTATGGAGGAAAAACCAGGGGGAAGTACCTGCCGCAGCAGTTTAGAAAACGTATGGGGAGTATAGATATAACAATAAAGAATGAAGATAACCATGAAACTAATATGCTCAGCAGTGATGATTATAATGCGTATCATGGTGGTATGATCGCGGCAGTAAAAAGCATAAAGGGACAAGCACCACGTTCTTACTGTGGTGATAGCACAGACCGCAGTAAAGTGGTTATGCATAGTGTGCAGGAAGAAACTAAAAGAATTTTTCGCAGTGAAGCAGTCAATCCTAAATTTATCGCAGGAATGATGAAGCATGGTTATAAGGGAGCAGCAGATATGGCTAATTATTTAGCACACAGCTTCCAATGGGATGCGACAAGCAGCGTTATGGAAGACTGGATGTATGAAAAATATGCGGAAAAATATGCTTTAGATGAAAAAGTGCAAAAATGGCTTACTGATGTTAATCCATGGGCGCTGCAGAGAATGACAGAAATATTACTAGAAGCTGAACAGCGTAAAATGTGGCAGGCTAAACCGGAAACCCGGGAAAAACTACGGAAACTGTATCTTTCGATCGAAGGTGATTTGGAGGATAGAAATGACAGCAGTCAGTAAAATAAAAATGCTTGCATTGAGTCTTACGGGCCAATGTAATTTTGCTTGTCGTTATTGTTATGCGGCTGGACATGATAAAAATGCAATGTCGCTGCAGACAGCAATAAAAGCAGTTAATCTCGCGGCTGCTAGTAAAGAAAAATTTATCCTTCAGTTCAGTGGTGGTGAGCCGCTTTTGAATTTTACTTGTTTGGCAAAAATAACAGAGTATGTAGAAGAACACAATTTGCCGACGGAGTTGCAGCTACAGACAAATGCATCGTTAATAACTAATTCTATAGCTGAATTTTTAGTTAGGCATAAAATTGCTATTGGCGTAAGTTTGGATGGGAAACCCACAGTTAATGACAAGCTGCGGATTACGCCGGAAGGGAAGGGAACAACAGACCGTGTTTTAAATGGACTGGAAGTATTGAAACGCCATAGAATAGCTGTAGGGATAACCTGTGTCGTAACTAAGGATAATATAGCATGCTTGCCGGAGCTGGTAGAGTTTGCTTACTTTTTGGGAAATATACGCAAAATAGGGTTTGATATTCTTCGTTCACAGGGACGGGGAGTGCAACTTGAACCGCCGTCAGTTGAAATGATGCGGAAATATTTATATAAAACCTATAAACGGGCTGATGAATTATCGCTATTAGCAGGTTATAAAATTATATTTTCCCATAAACAACATGTGAAAATGCTGGATAAAAATATGCTGGGAGAATTTGCACATTGCTATGCAATGAAAGGAGAAGCCGCTTTTGTGGATGCCTCGGGCAGAATATATGCCTGTTCATCTTTGGTGGGGAATGATGATTTTTATATTGGGAATGTCAGTACGGGTATAGATAAAGTAAAAGTAAAAAAGATATGTTCTCAAATTGAGAATGTGATGAAATATTGCTGGGAATGTGATTCATTTGAGCACTGTGGCGGTGGCTGCTTTGCCAGATGGTATGGATGCAGCGGTGAAAAAATAAGTCTGCCTGAATGTGAATTGAAAAAGATAACTATTAAATGTATGCGATAATTACTATATATCAAGGGGAAAGTAAATTGAAAAGAAAGAGTGTTTATCCGTTTACGGCTATTGCCGGACAAGAGGACATGAAATTGGCATTAATATTGAATGCAATAAATCCATCATTGGGAGGAGTTTTGATTAAAGGAGAAAAAGGAACGGCTAAATCAACTGCGGTAAGAGCCATTGCTGAATTGCTCCCCGCAATGAAAAGTGTGCAGGGATGCAAATTTCACTGTGACCCTGATGAAGACAGTATGCTGTGCGATGATTGTACGGAAATGTTGTCGCGGGAAGGAAAGTTGCCAATAGAACTGATTAAAATGCGTGTTGTGGAACTGCCGGTAAACGCGACGGAAGACCGTGTCGCAGGAACACTGGATATGGAATATGCAATAAAATATGGCAAGAAAAAATTTGAGCCAGGGATATTGGCGCAAGCTAATCGCAATATTTTATATGTGGATGAAATTAATTTGTTGGATGACCATATAGTTGATTTGTTGTTGGATTCTGCTGCTATGGGAATAAATACCGTTGAACGGGAAGGTATTTCCTATTCACATCCGGCACGATTTATACTTGTAGGTACGATGAATCCAGAAGAGGGAGATATCAGGCCGCAGCTTTTAGATAGATTTGGATTATCTGTTATGGTAAAGGGTGAGCAGGAACCAGAAAAAAGAGTGGAAGTTATAAAACGCCGGTTGGCATATGAAAGAGATCCAGAAATGTTTGCAAGTCAGTACGCAGAAAGGCAAAAACAGCTGGCAGATAAAATTATTGTGGCAAGACAGCTACTGCATAAAGTATGTATAACAGATAATCTTATGCAGGCTGTGGCTGAACTGGCAGTAACAATAGGAGTAGATGGACACCGTGCTGATATCACTATTATAAAGACAGCCTTGACTATAGCTGCATTCAATGACGAACAATCTGTGTCTGCCGATGACATAAAAGCAGCGTCCCGACTGGTTCTGCCGCATCGTTTACGCAGACAGCCGTTTGAAGAAAGTGATTTTGACTGGAATAAAATACAAAATATTCTCGACGAAAATATAGAGGCTGATAATGCGCAGGAAATATAATTATCCATTTACTGCTGTTGTAGGGCAGGATCAGGTAAAAAAAGCCCTGTTGGTAATTTTAGTCAATCAGAAAGTCGGCGGATTGCTTATAGGGGGGCCGAGTGGTACTGCAAAGACTACTTTAGTCCGTGCTTGTGAAAGTCTTATGAATAAACAGAAAATAATTGAATTGCCGTTAAATATAACGGAAGACATGTTTTTTGGCAGTATTGATTTTGAATATGCAGTTAATAAAGGACAAAAGAAGTGGCATAAGGGTATTCTTGATAGGGCCGATAATAATTTATTGTATATTGACGAGGTCAACTTACTGCGCACAGAGCTGCTTGATGCGGTATGCAGGGTTCAGCAAAGTAACTTCAATTTTATGGTGCGGGATGGGGCACAGGCGAATTCAGTAAATTTTGCCCTGGTAGCTACAATGAATCCGCATGAAATGCTTTTGCCGGAATATATGCTAGATAAATTTGGCTTATATGTGGAAAGCACTAGTGAAAAAGATGCAGGTAAACGTGTAGAAATAGTTAAAAGAAGGATGGCTTTTGAAAATAATCCATGTGGTTTTTGTGAAGCTTATAAAAAGGAAACATCAGTATTGGCGAGAAAAATAGCGAAAGCACGCATAATATTGTCTCAGGTTCAGTTTAGCGAAGCTGTTATACTTTTGGCAGCACAGATGTGCGCAAAAGCTTTTTGCGTGGGACATCAGGCAGAATTGTATTTATTGGAAACAGCCAGAGCTTTGGCTGCGTTGGCAGATAGAACATATGTTCTGCCTAAGGATCTCAACGAAGCAGCAGTGCTTGTATTGGTGCATCGTAGTCATAAGCAGTCACAGAACAAGGAAAACAAGCATAATGATTCTGATAATACGACAGAAAATAATAGTGATGCAATGGATAGGGACGATGAAAAACCGAATGAAACTCCTCCTGCGGAAAATGAAGCGGCTGATACTGAAAATACGGGAAATGAAACACAGGATAATGATAGTAAGCCAGCAGCTGATAATATTGAAAATAAGGATCAAAATAAGGAACAGGAAAGTAATAGCCCTGCACCAGAAGAAAAAATATCTGATATAGATAAAAGAATTAGTATGCCGCAGCTAGAACTGGCAAGAAAGATTGATAAAACTCATCGACGCGGCAGCGGCAAAAGAAGTATAACTAAAACTGATCTAAAACGGGGGCGGTATGTCCGGGCCCGAATTCCGCATGGGATGATTGATGATATTGCGCTTGATGCTACAATAAGAAATGCAGCAGTTTATCAAAAAGCACGGTCTAAAAATGATTGTGCCTTGACAATACTATCAGAAGATATAAGGCAAAAAGTACGAGAAAAAAGAATTGGCAGTATGTTTCTGTTCGTGGTAGATGCCAGTGGCTCAATGGGTGCATATGAAAGAATGCATGCGGTAAAAGGGGCTATATTTAATATGCTGCGGCAGGCATACCAAAAAAGAGACCGTGTAGGGATGATTGCTTTTCGCAAGGATAAGGCTGAAGTATTGCTTCCAGTAACACGCAGTATCGATCTTGCGCAAAAATGCCTGCAAAAAATGCCAACGGGCGGGAAAACGCCGTTGGCACAGGGCTTGAATAAAGCATTGCAGGTATTAAAAATGGAAAGGGAAAAAGATATTGATGCTGCTGCAGTATTAATATTGATCACTGATGGTCGGGCGAACAGCAAGCTTGAAAACAGCGATGATCCGGTAAAAAAAGCCTTAGAAACAGCACAAGAAGTAAAACGGCAAAAAATTGATTCGGTTGTTATTGATACCGAAACGGATTTTATAAAGCTGGGAATAGCTGGTGATATTGCAAAAGCTATGGGTGGAACTTATTATGAGTTAACAAAATTAAAAACAGAAAATGTATTACGTATAATAGATAATATTGGAGAGTGAAAATATGAAAAAAATAATAATAATTTACTGTTGTTTATTATGTATGACAACTACTGCTTTTGCAGCAGCAAAAGATACGAATGAAGTTCAAGATCCCCTGGACTGGAAAATCAGCGCACAGCCTGATATTTCTCCAACAAAAGAACAAATATGGTCATTGGTTTTAGAAAATAACATAGGAGTATATGCTTATGATATTAATTCACTGCAGTTTATGAAAAAAAATAATGGAAAAATAGATAAGGATAAAATAACTGTAATAGTAAAAACCATCTTCACCAATAAAGATATCCTGCATAAATTGCAAATGCAGTATGCCCGGGATATGGCAAAGGGGGAAAAGGTTTCATATTGTAAAATATATATGAATTTTGCTATAAAAGATAAAACGTATACTGATACAAAAACAGAAATTTATACCAATAAGGATCGTATTGTTAACAGTAGGACAGAAAAAAGAAGATTTACTGCTGTACCAGCAAAAACTTTTGCTGAAGCTATGCTGGAGATCTGTCAGAAGTTTGCCGGCAATGAAAATAATGATGCTGGATAATATATAGTGTATAAAATTTTGTGTAGGAATATCGCTAAAAAGCCATTACAAAATATAATACCCAGCATTAGTATGATGATAACATTATTAATATAAATAATTTTTGTAAAAAGCAGGCTGATGTTTTTTCATATAGACACGTGGTAGACGGCGAGCCATCATACAGACTATTTCATAGTTTATAGTCCCGAGTTTTTGTGCTAGTTCATCAGCAGATATGGAAGCAGTTCCTTGCCTTCCAAATAATATTACTTCATCACCGGCTTTTACATCAGGAACAGTAGTTACATCTATCATGCATTGATCCATGCAGATGTTGCCTACAACAGGAACGGGCTGTCCGTGAACGAGTACATTTGCTTTGCCGGAGAGCATACGTGTATATCCATCAGCATAACCTACTGGCAGTGTGGCAATGATTGAATTACCAGGCGTAATAAATTTACGGCCGTAGCTGATGCTGCTGCCTGTAGGTAGCTGTTTTATGTGGGTAACCCGGCATTTGAAAGACATTACGGGTTTTAAGGCTGTTTTTGTAATATTTATTTCTGCTGAAGGAGCCAAACCGTAAAGGATAATACCGGCACGTACCATATCCAGATGGTATTGCGGTAAGTCAATTATAGCAGCACTGTTTGCACAATGGCGTGTATTGATTTTTATGCCCTTTTGTGAAAGCGTGTCACAAACATATTTGAATCGTTTAAACTGCTCATTAGTAAAGGTTTTGTCTATACAGTCAGCAGTAGCAAAATGAGTAAATATTCCTTCCATGACTACATTAGGCAGCTGGCTTATGTGGATGATTTCTTCAATACTTTTTTCATTAGGCTGATAGCCGATACGGCCCATGCCGCTGTCTATTTTTATATGGAAACGGATATTGCGGTGCTGTTTCAAAGCTTCATCAGAAAAAGCCTTAGCACTATTATAGTCAAAAATAGTTATATCTATACCATAAAGTACAGCTTCCTTAGCCTGCGTTGGAAAGACGGGGCCAAGAACAAGGATGGGGGCGGTTATTTTATGCAGGCGAAGTTCGATTGCTTCGTCCAATTCAGCTACGGCAAGGCGATCAGCTCCGTTTTCCAGTAGTATAGTTGCGGTTTCGCAGGCTCCGTGACCATATGCATTGGCCTTTATTACAGCAGTAATCTGGGCAGTTTTTTCAGTAAGCCGGCGGATTTCACGCATGTTTTGGGCTAAGTTATCAAGATCAATTTCCAGCCAGGCAGGACGTAATGATTTAATATCCACAAGAATTCCCTCTTTTGTATTTAATACGTAATATAATATGCTGAATAGTGAAAAATAGTGTATTATCAGCAAGGGTTGACAAATAAACAAAATTATAATATATTATAAAAATAATATATATGGGGCTATAGCTCAGTTGGTTAGAGTGTTACGTTGACATCGTAAAGGTCACAGATTCGAATTCTGTTAGTCCCACCAATTTTATAAAAGCAGCATGACATTATAGTGTCATGTTTTTTTTTGTATAATATGATGTTTTGGTTTTTGTTTGAGAGAAAAGCGGTTTTCGGAGATAATAAGACCAAATAAAGTAAGAAAACAACCGATAATAGTGGAACCGGTTATTGTTTCATTAAGAAAGATGAAGGCTGTTACTATGGTAATAATAGGAATCAAATATATATAGGCACTGCAATTAGTAGCACCAAGACGGGCAATCGCCATGTTCCACGTGATAAAGCAGATAGCTGAAGCACCGATACTTAAAAACAATATATTGAAAAGATAAAGATGATTTGTGAACAGCATAAAATTTATAGAAATATTTTGCTGATAAGCTATTGGCAGCATGAATAATAGACCGTAAAAGAACATTTTGCGGGTAGCAGCAATTATATTGTAATTCATTAAAGTTATCCGTTTGGTTATTATAGAATAAACCGCCCATGTAATAGATGCTGCTATGGACAGTATATCACCTAACGGATTTAGATGAAAAGTTGATGTATTATTGAATGTTATTATTATAATACCAGTTATTGCAAATATAAACCCAATAAAAAATGTTTTATGTAAAGGTTCATTTACTAGAAATAAACTTGCCAGGAGTGCGGTAAAAAAGGGAGAAACTGATACTATAATACCAACATTTGACGCAAAAGTATAAGTCAGGGCAATATTTTCCAATAAATAATAAAGTGTTATTCCGGTAAGACCGGCACCGGCAAAATAAAATTCCTGTTTTTTATTGAAATGGAGCAGATCATAAGGATATATCAGGCATAAAGTTATAAAACCAATTAGAAAACGTAAAAATAAAATTTCTATGGGAGAAAAAGCCACTAGCAGATATTTTGTAGAAACAAAGGTAGTTCCCCATACGACAGCAGTGAGAAACGCCAGTATATGACCGGTAGTTTGGATATTTTTCAATACATCACCTCATTAGTAGTAATATATTTTATATATTACTGGAGAAAATATTTTTGTCAATATAATTACTTTATAATAACAGTGATAGATTATAGTTAAAAACTTGTGGTAATTATGTTAGTATATAAATAATAACAGATTATATTATGGCTATTTTTAGCTAGTATATAAAAAGTAAATAATAATTATAGATGGAAAGAGTAAATATGATTTTAACAATGGAACACTTAGCGAAAAGCTATGGAGAAAAAGTATTGTTTGGGGATATAAATTTTTCAATTGAGGCAGGAGATAAGGTAGGAATTGTCGGCGTCAATGGAACAGGAAAGTCAACTTTAATTAAAGTCATAGCAGGAGCTGTACCCACCGACGATGGTACATTTGCTTCTATGAAAAATATACGTATTGAATATTTGCCACAAAATAAAAACATTAATCCTGAGAATACAGTACTAGCAGAAGCTTTTCGCGGTAGTCAGCCAATAATGCAGGTTTTACGCGATTATGAACTATTGCTTTATAAAATGCAGGAAAAGAATGAAGATAAGGCTGTACAGGATAAAATGGTCAGGCTTTCTGAACAAATAGATGGACTTGATGGCTGGCAACTGGAAAATGATGCTAAGGCTATATTAACCAGATTGGGAATTGCTGATTTTACTAAAAAAGCAGGAGAGTTATCAGGCGGACAGCAAAAAAGGCTGGGACTGGCGGCAGCACTTATTCAGCCTTGTGATTTACTGCTTTTGGATGAACCGACAAACCATCTTGACAGTGAAACTATCGGTTGGCTGGAAGAATATCTAAGCAAACTAAAATCAGCAGTTATGTTAGTTACACATGACCGGTATTTCCTGGATAATGTTGCAAAAAAAATACTGGAATTAGATAGAGGTAAATCTTATATTTATACGGGAAATTATAGCGATTTTCTGGAACAAAAAGCTGCGCGTCTTGAACGTGAAACTTCTTCAGAAGAAAAAAGACAAAATTTTTTGCGTAATGAACTAAAATGGATAAGACGGGGGGCACAGGCTCGTTCTACCAAACAAAAAGCAAGAATACAGCGTTTTGAGACAGTTAAGCAGCAAAAAGTTGATTTAGACAACAGTGAAGTCAATATATCACTTGGGGCAAGTCGTCTGGGCAGAACAATAATTGAAATAAAGGATGTTTCTTATGGGATTGCTGACAGAAAAATAATAAATGATTTCACGTATACGCTGTTAAGACATGACAGAATTGGTATTTTAGGACCTAATGGGATAGGAAAATCAACGTTACTCAATATAATTGCAGGAGAACTGGAACCAACAAAAGGCAGTGTAAAAATTGGGGAAACTGTTAAGATAGGTTATTTTAGACAAAAAAATCCGACAATGGATGAAACTGTGCGGGCTATTGAATATATAAAAGAAGCTGCCAATTATATTACACTGGCAGATGGAACACAGGTTTCAGCATCGCAGTTAATGGAATTGTTTTTATTTGACGGCAGCTTACAGTGGACACCTATCGCCAAGTTATCAGGCGGAGAAAAAAGGAGGCTGTATTTACTGCGCATCTTGATGAGTTCCCCTAATGTATTGCTCCTTGACGAACCTACAAATGATCTTGACCTGCAGACTATGGCAGTGTTAGAAGATTTTATTGATAAATTTAATGGAGCTATTGTCTTTGTTTCACATGATCGATTTTTTATTGACAGGTTAGCAGAGAAAGTCTTTGTATATGAGGATAATGGGAAACTTCAGCAATATCCGGGCGGTTATTCTTACTATAAGGGAATAATAGCTGCGGCAGCTGATAAAGAAAAAATAAAAGAAAAGAAAATAGTTGTCCCGGCAATAAAAAAAGAGAAAAAAACAAATGGAAATAGAAAATTTACATATAAGGAACAACGAGAATATGAACAAATAGAAGGCGTGATTGCCGAAGTTGAAAGTCAGATAAGTATCATTGAAAAACAGATGCAGCAAAATGTGGCAGATTATGTAAAAATAAAGGACCTCAATGAACAAAAAGATATATTGCAGGACAAGCTTGATACACTTATGGAAAGATGGGAATATCTGGAAGAAATTGCTGAAAGTATTAAGTAAATAATAGTATATCATTACATTGGTGTTAGAGGTATAATAAAAGAAATAAATTAAGCTCAAGCTAAGGGGGAGTCAATATGAAAAGCAAGAAAAAGACCAATACTGAAAACGTATGTCTTGATATAGTGAAAATGGCTAATAAAGCTAAAATGGGTTATTTACAAGGAATACAGTTGGCAAAACAGAATAAGTTTGAAGATGCGGTAAAGGAAATAAATGAGGCAGATGAAGCGTTTAGCAAGGCACATGGCACACATACCAAGCTGCTGCAGTCTGAGGCCGATGGAGGAAAAACCGAAGTTGACTTACTGCTTGTACATGCAGAAGATATTATGATGAATGCAGAGATGTGTAAGGTTTTTGCCATGGAAATTATTGCGCTTTATTTAAAATTATCCGAAAAATAATTTATATAGAAAATACATATAGTGGATTCATAAACGGCTGGCACCGAAAAATAATTGACATCATAAAGGATGTGGCCTGCTATTGTTATGATATCATCTGTCTTTTATTGAAGGGAGAGTAAGATGAGTTGTCTGATAAATAATCATTTACAAATATTAGGGTATTTTGTGCCTTTTTATGTTTTTGGGGCGGTTTGTTATGGAGATTGTTCTTTTTCCAGTTTGGAAATTTGTAAGTATTCACTTTTCTATTTGGTACCTAAATACTGATAAAATTGTCCATAATGCAATTGTATGGGGACAACTTATGGTATTTATCTTTGACAAGGGGTTCTATTTCGCAAATTTGATTTCTTGTGGCCGTGTAATATGATGAACGATTTTATAGTACTATCCCTTATGGTATAAGTTTTTAATAGATTATTGTAATTAGGCATAGTGGTTAAATTGCTGTGTTTGTTATTTTGACTATTATTGTCGAACGCGTTAGAATATATATAATATTTGTAGCTTGCAATAAAAAAACTATAATAAAGATTCTATTGTAATTTATGTATAGAATATATATAATTGAAGAGATTTTATATTAATGAATGACTGGGAGGATAAAAATGTCAGAAAGATTAACTTTGCAGGAAGTACTCAAAGAGTATGGTGTCCCAGAAATTAAACTGGATATTCATGCCACGCGTACAGAGTGCTTGAAACTTCGCGAAAAACTGGTAGCTATTCGCGATGTGAGCCAGGCCACAGAGCAAGGCTATCTGGATATTAACTGCAAGCTATATATTGACGTACATGATATTGACCGTTATCTATCGGGCGAACTTGATACTTTAGGAGAAATATATGCTTTTCCAGAAGATATAAAGGCTTATAAGGAGGAATAAAATGAATTTAAAAAAAATAATTATCCTTATGGTTGTCTGTATATTTGCAATGTCATCTCTGACTTTTGCAGCTAGAGGAGGGTCTAGATTGTCGGCACCAAGGCCTTCTATATCAAGAACTACACCGAGTTTTTCAACGCAGCAGAAAAAGCCGTCAGATTTTAGGACGAAGGAATATAAACCATCGCAGGATGCTAAATCCATAAATAAAAATGCACCAGCAACGGCAAAGTTACCATTGAATGCAGCACGTAGCAGTTCTCCCTGGGGTGGTATTATGAGAAACATTGGTTTGTTTGCTGGTGGAATGTTTTTGGGCGGATTGCTTAGTCATTTCCTTGGCATGGGATCAATGGGAATGTTTTCCGACATCATGGGTTTGTTATTCAACATAATATTAATTTGTATGGTTATCATGGTTATTCGTATGATATGGTATAAGTTTAAAAATAGATCTGGTCAGGGAACAAATCCTTATCGACGCGAAGACAAGTCTTCGAATTCTATACATCAGACATCATCTCAGGAAGATTTTATGGATGTGACGCCACCGCAAATTAGGGGCAATGATTATAACAGTAAAACAAAGGCAGACGAATATCGCCGCCGGTGAAGATGACAAATGAATAATAGTTAATAATAATAAGCGCACTGTTACTTTTTAGGCAGTGCGTTTTACTGTTTATATGGTAAGCTTCTTCTAGTTAATAAGAACGGAACAAGAGTTGGTTTAACTTCTGCTTGAGAAGTAAGCTGATTACTTATATAATTATATATGGATAATTTATAACTGTTCATAGTTAGGCAACTTAAACAACTTATGAAAAAACTTACAAGTAAAGGGGAATACTATGGAAATAATTTTATCACCATCAATTTTGTCAGCAGATTTTTCTTGTCTGGCAGATGATGTACAAAGGTTAGAAAAATGTGGAATAAAACAGATTCATTTGGATATTATGGATGGACATTTTGTGGATAATATTACTTTTGGAGTTGGTGTCATAAAGTCTCTGCGGCCACATACTAAAACTGTATTTGATGCGCATTTAATGGTTACAAATCCTGATTCATTGACAGCAGGATTAGCTGATGCTGGTGTTGACAGTGTTACTGTACATAAGGAAGCCTGTATCCATTTATATCATACATTAGAAATGATACAAAAAAAAGGAATGCATAGTGGAGTAGTTTTAAATCCAGCCACTGGTTTTAAATCATTACGATATGTTGCTGAAGATGGACTTTTGGAAAAAGTGCTTGTAATGTCAGTAGAACCTGGTTTTGGTGGACAAGCATATTTACCGGCAAGTACAGAGAAAATAAAAGAATTGGCAGAATGGCGGGCTGAAAATGGTTATAAATTTGATATACAAGTAGATGGGGGAATAAATCTTAATAATTTGCAAACGGTCATTCAGGCAGGTGCTAATGATGTTGTTATAGGGTCATCTATGTTTAAAAACCGTCAGTTAGAAAAAAATGTACATGATTTTTATCATATACTTGAAGTATGATAGAGATAAAAACCACTATGAGGGCTGCAGGGTTTGTTATCTGTTGTGCTGTGGAGAGTGATTAATGTATACTTTTTATATATTAATATTAGATAGTCTGAGTGATGTCTGGGGAAAGTGCTGCCTGATAATATTTTCTGATGGTTTACAAGTTTTGTTTTGAAATAATATAAAATATTCTGATTATACAGTATAAATATTTATACTGTATTTTATCTAATAGGGTATATTGGGTTTTACAAAAAATATTTATTACTTAGTTTTGTCTCCATCAAATGTTTTTTAAATGATGGAGACAATTTTTTATCCCTGATGTTGTCTCATAAAAATAGTAATTATGCAGGTAATTAATATACGATATTAATATTTTTATTTTGGTATTCTTTTAATACATCAGGCGAAACACTGGGGTCAGTAATTATTGTGTCGATATTTTCTGTAGGACAAAAACTGGCAGTGGATATGATATCAAACTTTGAAGCATCAGCCAGGGCAATTATTTTGTGGGAATGTTTTACAACAAGGCGTTTTAATTCTACTTCATAAGGGTTAAAGTCAGTAAGCCCAGATTTCATTGTTAATCCATACCCAGATAGAAAGGCGATATCAATTATCAGGTTGTCAAATATACCAGCACCTAAAGTACCTTCAATATAAGCAGCATCTTTACCTACTATTCCGCCGACAAAGATTACAGTTATATCAGGATTCTTTATTAATGCCGACATTATGTGGATACCATGTGTTATTACTATTAGTTTCTTTTTTATAGCGACAAGTTTTTCCGCTATGGCTAATGAAGTTGTTCCTGAATCAAGATAGACGGAACCTCGGTCAGTTATAAATGATAGGGCTTTTTCTGCAATGTGTTTTTTAGCCTCAATACATTTTTTTTTGCGGAAAAGAAAACTGTAACTATTATCTTCAGACTCAGATACAGAAAAAGTTAGATTACTATTGGTGGAATTTTTTAACTGACTTTCTCCTAACGTAGCTCCACCATGTGTTCTAGTTATGAGTTGTTTTTCTTCTAGCTCTTTCATATCATTTCTGGCAGTGGTTGCTGATACAGAAAATTTTTCACAAATTTGTTGGGTAGTAATTTTTCCGTGTTCCTTTATATGTTCTAGTATGATATTTTGCCGTTCTATTGCAAACATAGCATACCCTCCTTCATAAAATGCAATTCTTTTTTACATTATATAGCACAAAAGAAACTTTGACAATCTCAGCTGATTATTATCGATAATAAAAGAAAGAAAAAACATAAAAATAATATATAAAAAAAACTAAAAGAAAATAAATAATATTTATAAGAAAAAAATAATGATTATAAACACTTGAAAAAAGAAAAAAATTTGCTATAATAAAAAATAAATAAAACTTAAAATATATTAAAAGTAATTAATAATAACTAAACAGCAATTAAAACAAAGCATAACAATAATTATCTATGTTTAATGGATAATTAATAGTTAATTTTATAGTTTATATTTAATGGGGATATAAAAATATTGTTGTTATATGGTGTTTACTGTAGTTGTTCTACAGATAATGATAAATATTTATAACCAGTTTGGCTGGCAGGTATTTAGAGGAGGCTCTTAATGGATAATTTAGATTTAAAAAAAATTGCTAATGAGTTGCGCAAAAATGTAATAACAGCAACTTTTTATGCTAAGTCAGGACATCCGGGCGGATCATTATCCGCAGCTGATATTTTAACTTATCTTTACTTTGAGGAAATGAATGTGGATTCACAAAGAGCTGGAGATGAAAATCGTGATAGATTTGTTTTATCGAAGGGCCATGCTGCACCAGCTCTTTATTCAGTATTAGCATTAAAAGGCTATATTCCTGTTGACGATTTAAAAACTCTGCGTCATATTGATTCTTATTTACAAGGTCACCCTGATATGAAACATACTCCTGGTGTTGATATGTCATCAGGTTCTTTGGGACAAGGAATATCTGCTGCTGTGGGAATGGCATTGTCAGCTAAAGTGCAGCATAAGGATTTTCGTGTATACGCAATGCTGGGAGATGGTGAACTGCAGGAAGGTCAGGTTTGGGAGGCGGCCATGTTTGCCGGCAGCCATGCGTTGGATAATTTAACAGTAATAATCGATAATAATAATTTGCAGATAGATGGCAGTGTGGCTGAAATTTGTTCTCCTTATCCGATCGATAAAAAGCTGGAAGCTTTTAATTTTCACGTGATAAACATCAATGCCCATGACTTTAATGAAATAAGAGCTGCTTTTAAAGAAGCTAGAACGATAAAGCAATATCCAACTGCAATTGTAGCGAAAAGTGTAAAAGGAAAAGGTGTTTCTTTTATGGAAAATATCGTTGGCTGGCATGGGAAAGCACCTAATGAAGATGAATATAAACAAGCAATGACTGAATTAGAAAAAAATGGGGAGGCGCTGGTATGACAGTAACTAAAATAGCTACGAGAGAAAGTTATGGAAATGCACTGGTGGAATTATATAAAGAACATGATAATATAATTGTACTTGATGCTGATTTAGCAGCTGCCACAAAAACAGTTATTTTTAAAAAAGCTTTTCCAGAACGTCATTATGACTGTGGTATAGCTGAGTGTAATATGATGGGAATTGCTGCGGGAATTGCTACTACAGGGCTGGTACCATTTGTAAGTTCTTTTGCCATGTTTGCCGCAGGCCGTGCTTTTGAACAAGTAAGAAATTCAATAGGATATCCACATCTCAATGTTAAAATAGGTGCTACTCATGCTGGAATTTCAGTAGGTGAAGATGGAGCTACGCATCAATGTAATGAAGATATTGCATTGATGCGTACTATACCAGGAATGGTGATTATCAATCCGGCAGATGATATAGAGGCGAGGGCAGCAGTGAAGGCGGCATATAATTATAATGGTCCTGTTTATATGCGGTTTGGCAGATTAGCAATACCTGTTATAAATAATAAAGCAGATTATAAATTTGAGTTAGGCAAGGGGGTAATTTTGCGTGAAGGCCATGATGCAACAATTATTGCTACGGGTCTTTGTGTAGGAGCGGCTTTAGCAGCAGCTGAAAAAATGGCGAAAAAAAATATTGCTGTTGGTGTTATAAACATTCATACAATAAAACCTATAGATAGGAAGCTTATTATTGAAGCTGCTAAAAAAACTGGCAAAATTATAACTATAGAAGAACATTCAATAATTGGTGGACTGGGAGGAGCTGTAACAGAAGTTCTTACAGAAAGTTATCCTGTACCAGTCTTACGCCTTGGTATAAATGATTGTTTTGGTCATTCTGGTCCAGCAATAGCACTTTTACATGAATTTGGTCTTGATGCTGCAGGAATAGAAAAAAAAGTAAGTGAATATTTGAAAAAATAGATTTAGTGGATTTATTATACGAGGAGTGATTATAATGAAAATAGCCATTGGTTGCGATGAAGCAGCATATAATTTAAAAATGGTTTTGAAAAAACATTTGGAAGAAAAAGGATATGAAGTTGACGATTTTGGTGCCGACAAGGGAGAAAAAATACTTTATCCTGATGTTGCTTATAAAGTTGCTGATGCTGTTGCCAGGGGAAAATATAAGCGAGCAGTATTAGTATGTGGCACAGGATTGGGAATGTGTATTTGCGCTAATAAAGTACCAGGAGTTCGTGCGGCTGTGTGCCACGATTCTTTTTCGGCAGAACGCAGCCGAAAAAGTAATAATGCTCAGATAATATGTATGGGAGAACGAGTTATAGGTATGGAATTGGCAAAATCGCTGTTGGATATATGGTTAGAATGTGAATTTTCAGAACAGTCAAGATCACAGCCAAAAGTGCAGCGTATTAATGAATTAGAACAAAGCCATATAAAAGCAGCAATGAAAAAATTATAATACAATTAACAATGCTATGAAAATGAACGTAAAATTAGGCAAAATAGTGTCATGTTTTACGTTCTTTTTTATTAAAAGGTATTGAATTTTCTATGTTTAATGTGGTTTAATTTTAATAGAGTATTTTAAAATGGCAGTAAAAAATGGAAGGAATGGTTTTATGTCAGAGGATAAGACTATATTAAAACTGCAAAATGGCAGTGATGTTCGTGGTGTGGCAATAGAAGGTGTAGAAGGAGAACCGGTTACTTTAACTAATTTATATGCTAATACAATAGCGGCAGCTTTTGTAAAATGGCTGGTAAATAAATTAGAAAAGCCTGTTGAAGACATAAAGATTGCTGTTGGGCATGATTCACGTTTGTCAGCAGAACGGTTGAAAAAGCAGGTGTTAAAAGCAATTTTGGGCAGTGGAGCTGATGCATATGACTGTGGATTGGCTACAACACCTTCAATGTATATGTCATTGGTGTACGAAGAGACTAAATATGATGGTTCAATAATGATAACAGCAAGTCATTTGCCATATAATCGCAATGGTCTGAAATTTTTTACAATTGATGGTGGAATGGAAAAAAAAGATTTAACAGATGTGTTAAATATAGCAGCAGAAACCAGATATACAGAAGAAAACATTGATAAAGTAAAAAAGTGTGATATTATCAATATTTATGCGCAGGATCTTTGTGAAAAAATACGCAAGGGAATAAATTCGACTGAATTTTATCATCCGCTTAAAGGATTGCATGTAGTCGTTGATGCTGGTAATGGGGCCGGAGGTTTTTTTGTCGAAAAAGTATTGGGGCAGCTGGGGGCTGATATTTCCGGTAGCCAGTTTTTAGAACCTGATGGATGGTTCCCTAATCATATACCTAATCCAGAAAATAAGCAGGCTATGGAGGCCTTGCGGACGGCCGTTGTTGAAAATAAAGCAGATTTGGGGCTTATTTTTGATACTGATGTTGATAGAATGTCAGCCGTGCTTTCTGACGGACGGGAAATTGCCCGTGATACTCTTATTGCAATGATGGCAGCAATCTTGGCACCGGATTATCCATGTTCAACAATTGTTACTGATTCGGTTACCTCTGATAAATTAACAGCTTTTTTGGAAAATGAATTACATTTGAAACACCATCGGTATATGCGAGGCTATAAAAATGTTATAAATGAATGTAAAAGACTTAATGCTAAAGGAGAAGTTTCTCCATTAGCAATAGAAACAAGTGGGCATGGAGCATTGAAAGAAAATTATTATCTTGATGATGGAGCCTATCTGGCAGTTAAACTTTTAATTGCAGCGACTATAGCAAAAAAAGAAAATAAATCATTAGAAAGTCTTATAGAGAAACTTCAGCCTGTATTTGAAGAGGTTGAGTACCGCATGTCAATAAACGGAGAAGATTTTAAAGAATATGGGGGAAAAGTTCTTGAAGCTTTTGCGGAACGGGCCAGGCGGAAGGGCTATACAGTAGTAGAGCCGTCTTATGAGGGAGTACGTTTATCATTTACGGGAAATATAAATGGCTGGGCATTATTGCGACAGTCATTGCATGACCCTAAAATGCCGCTTAATATAGAAGGTAATGGAATAGGGGATTGTGATAAAATAACTACAGCAGTTAGAGAACTTCTTACTGATTTTTCCAGGTTGGACGTTAGTGTATTAAAAAAATGAACATTGGTAATTTACTGTTAATTTATAGTATGCACTCAGTTGTTTATAATCAGCTGAGTGTTTTTTTTAGTATAATCTGGCTAAAAACAAAAAGTTTTGGCATAATATGATTAATAACCTTTTACATAGAGATATATAATAGTAAAAAAGCAGAAAATACAGAGAATAATATAAACAGTTTATCTTAACAAAGAGGATAGGAGTAATATAGAGTGATTACAAAGTATATGGCGTAAATTTATCGCCGACTAGGCTTTTAAAATTGGATAAAATTTAGAAAATAGTATTCTTTATTGTTAACATCAATATTAATTGTATTAACAATGTTTAGGTTGTATAATAATTAGTTACAGCAAAATAAAATAAAAATGGTGAGATTAGTGGCTATTGAAATAAAAAATGTTACACATGTTTATATGAAGAAAACTCCATATGAGAAAAATGCTTTAAAAAATATTTCATTGACTATATATGAAGGAAGTTTTATAGCAGTAGCCGGGCATACCGGTTCAGGTAAGTCAACATTAATGCAGCATTTGAATGGGCTGCTTAAACCAGACAGTGGCATGGTCACTGTTGATGGAATAGATATAAATGGGAAGGGAAGGGAAAGTGTAAAGGCCAGAAGGTCTGTCGGTATGGTTTTTCAATATCCGGAACAGCAGCTGTTTGAGGAAACGATTGCAGCGGATATTGCTTTTGGTCCGAAAAATTTTGGGCTAGCGGAAAATGAAATAGAAAATAGAGTAAAAAAAGCAATGCAGTTTGTCAATCTTGACTATGAAAAATATAAAGATATATCCCCGTTTTCCCTGAGCGGCGGCCAGATGCGGCGTGTTGCTATTGCAGGAATTATTGCTCTTGCACCAAAGTATCTTGTACTGGATGAACCCACAGCAGGACTAGATCCCAGGGCAAAACATGATTTGCTTGGAAATATTAAGAAACTTTATAATAAAAGGGATTGCACGGTAATCATGGTATCACATAACATGGATGATATAATGAGTATGGCAGAGCGGATAGTGGTTTTAAATGATGGAGTAATTGTAGCTGATGGAGCGCCCAAAGATGTTTTTAAGCAAACGGAAATACTGACAGCAGCAGGGTTAAGACCACCACATTTGACACAGCTGCTGCAGAAAATAAATGATGAAGCATTACCAGTTGCAACTGATTGTACAAATTTGACTGCTGCTGTTGATTCTATATATAAATCCTGGAGCAGGAGGAGAAAAAATGCTGAGTGATATAATGATTGGGCAGTTCTTTCCGGCAGATTCAATTATTCACAGGATGGATGCCAGAGTAAAAATATTGATGTTATTTGTATTTATTCTAAGTATTTTTTTATTTGATAGTAAGTTTGATTATGTAATACTTATAATGGTAAGTATGGGGTTGGTATTTATTTCACAGATTCCGCTGATTATGTATATAAAATCACTAAAACCGATGTTTTGGATAGTTTTATTTACTTTTATAGTACATGTATTTAGTGGAACTGGACCAGAAGTATTTAAAATATGGCTTTTTTCTGCTACGTGGAATGGTATTTATGAGGGGCTGTTTATAACAATTCGATTATTGTTATTGGTACTATTGGCGTCAGTTCTTACCTTCACTACATCACCGCTGGTCTTGACTGATGCGCTGGAAGCCTTGCTGAGACCGTTTAAGGCTATAGGAGTACCAGCACATGAGCTTTCTATGATGATGACGATTGCGCTGCGTTTTATTCCTACATTAATAAATGAAACAGATAAAATTATAAAGGCACAAAAATCACGCGGAGCAGATTTTACATCAGGAAGTATAATAAACAGGATACATTTTGTTATGCCTATATTAATTCCTCTTTTTGTGGGGGCTTTTCGTCGCGCCGATGAATTAGCATTGGCCATGGAAGCTCGGTACTATAGAGGTGGGGAAGGGCGTACACGAATGAAAGAGATGCAGTTGACACGGCTTGATTATATATTGATAGGTCTTTTCAGCATAATGATTGTTATATTGGCTGTATTAAAGGTAAAAGGTATTTAGTGGTATGAAATCAGAACATAAAGCAATAATGAAAAAAAGGCAGCGTAACATAAGGTTGACAGTAGCTTATGATGGAACGAATTATCATGGATTTCAGCGCCAGAATAATTGTGTGGCTGTGCAAAATGTATTAGAAGAAATTCTGCCGTCAGTTTTTGGTGATAGAATAGAATTGGCAGCGGCGGGTAGAACAGATGCCGGAGTACATGCCCGGGGGCAGGTAATAAATTTTTTTTCTGATGGTACTATACCGGTGGCGAATATTCCGCGGGCAGTGAATAGATTACTGCCAAAAGATATTGTAATAACTGATGCACAGGAGGTTGAGCGCGAATTTAGTGCTTTACATAGTGCAAAAAGCAAGATTTACATTTACAAGCTTTATCATAATGCAATTTCCGATCCGTTTTTGTGCCGGTACAGCTGGCATTATCAGTATGGTTTACAGCTTGAACCAATGCAGGCGGCTTTAAAGTACATAGTCGGCAGACATGATTTTTCCGCATTCAAGGCATCAGGAAGTGCTCCTAATGTTAATCCGGTCCGTAATTTGTATAAAGCAGAGTGTATTCAGGATGGAGATATGTTTATTTTTCGTTTTTGGGGAGATGGCTTTTTATATCATATGGTACGGAATATTGTAGGTACTGTAGTTAAAGTTGGGAATAATCGCCTTACACCAGCAGCTTTTAATGATGTCTTATTAGGAAAAGACAGAACAAAGGCAGGCCGAACCGCACCACCGCAGGGACTGGTATTATGGCATGTTAATTATTGAATTTGTGTAACTTAATATTTTTTGCAGGTAATAAAAAACTTACCGTTTTATGATATGCGGTAAGTTTTTTTACTAATTTATTAAATTGAATGTAGTATTTTAATTTAAGGGTTTATCTAAATGAATTAAAAATATAATTGTGTCTTTTCCGGGACTTGTACATTTTACTGCATTGAATTTTGAGGAAGCAGTAGGTATATTATATGTGTAATGTCCATTGCTGTAATAAATATATTATTATTTTTTGAATAAGTTTTTTAATTTGCCCCAAAATGTAGTTTGGCTATAAAAATTCATAATGGGAATGTTTTGCCCGCATATCCGCAGGGCAATATTTCGAAAAATTTTTCCTGACAAAGAATTTTTGTCTTCAATGACAGATTGCCCTTTGTTAGTATATTTTATTATTGCTTCTTCATCCGGCAATTGACCTATGACATCAATACCAAGTATTTCCTTTATATCAGAAATATCAAGCATATCATTGCGCTGGATCATGTTAGGTCGGATACGATTTATTATTAATGTTATATCATTTAGTTCAGCTCTATTTAATTCACCAACTATTTTGTCAGCATCACGTAGGGCTGCCATTTCCGGCGTCGTTACGATTATTGCAGCATTAGCTGCGGCGATAGCTGTTTTAAAACCCTGTTCAATACCGGCAGGACAATCAATAAGTATATAATCAAAGTCTGGTTTCATTGATTGACATATACGAATAAGATCATTTCCAGTTAAAGCTGATTTATCGTATTTTTGCGAAGTGGGAATAAGATATAGGTTTTTATATGTAGGATGGCGTATAAGCGCTTTATCATAAGAAATTTTACTTTTTACTATATCAATAAGTGTATAGCAGATATGATTTTCTAAACCTAATACTAAATCAAGATTTCTAAGACCGGTATCTGTATCGATTAGGGCAACTTTTTTCCCTAAAACAGCAAGTGCTGCACCAATATTGGCAGTAGCAGTTGTTTTACCTACACCGCCCTTGCCAGATGTAATGACAATTATTTTACTCAAGATGATTCCTCCGCACTATTTATTGAAAATAAAAAACATTATTTTAATAGTTTATTTATTAATGTTATTATAACATAAGTTTGTTATAGAAATGAGCTTTTATAGTGACTGATTAAATGGAAGATGTACACTCGTGACTTTAGTCTGAGTTAGGCGACCAAACTAGTCAGTATGTATATAAATATGCATATATAGATTGGCCTAAGACCAATCCATACTGCCTGAAATGCTGGAAACTCCTAAAGACAGCATAGCGACAACGCAGAGATGAAACAAGCTTAAACGTGGCGTCTGCGAAAGTAAAAAAATATTATATGTCTATGCTGCCTAGTTTAGAAGACTAAAATTGACATATTCCTTATTGAAATTAATTATTACTTATGGTATAACATAATCATGAAGATTATGTTATTATATGTGATTTATATAGTAAATTGTCATAAAAATAAGGTTATTGATTAAATAGTTTAATTAAAAAGGCGGTATTTTTCTACTTTTAAGTGATAGTGTGAGTGAAAGGTTAATTGTAAAACTGTGGGACATATAGATTTATCTTGCCTATACTCATGGCATTTAGTCTTTAGTGTAAGGAATAAGAAGTTCCAATTTCAAATATCGTCAGATATTAAGAGAATGAAGTATGTCATATACTTATCCAATTATCATATAGGCTGGAGTTCAGTGAGGTTGTTGTAGCTGAGCCAGTCCTATAATATACTGCTTTAACGTAAATTATATTTATAATATAATAACTATTAATAATTATACGTTCCGGGGTGTTAGCTATGAATCCTATTTGGAAAATTGGGATAGATATAGGGTCTACGACTATTAAAACAGTAGTTTTAGATGAATTAGATAAAATTGTGTTTAAAAAGTATAAACGTCATTTTTCAGAAATTTATAAGGCTTTAAGTGAGGATGTTACAGATCTTAAAGAAAAATTACAAAACAGAACTTTTGCTCTTACTCTTACTGGTTCAGCGGGGATGGGAATGGCTGAAGCTATGCAGCTTCCTTTTGTTCAGGAAGTTATAGCTTGTACACAGGCTGTAAAAAAATGGATACCAAGAACAGATGCGGCGATTGAGTTAGGTGGAGAGGATGCAAAAATAACCTATTTTGGTATGGCACCAGAACAGAGGATGAATGGTGTATGCGCAGGAGGTACAGGATCCTTTATAGATCATATGGCAGCTCTTCTGCATACCGATGCTAAGGGCCTTAATAAATTGGCTCAGCAGGGTAAACAGGTTTATACTATTGCATCACGCTGTGGGGTATTTGCTAAGACTGATGTACAGTCACTGATTAATGACGGGGTATCAAAAGAAGATATCGCCTTGTCGATTTTTCAGGCAGTTGTAAATCAGACTATTGGTAATTTGGCGCAGGGACGTCCGATAAAGGGTAATATAGCTTTTTTAGGCGGACCACTTCATTTCTTATCTGTATTAAAAAGACAGTTTATAAAAACTTTGAAAATTGATCAAGCACACACAATGGAGACGCCGGAGGCGTGTTATTTTGTAGCAATGGGAGCAGCTCTGTCACAGGAAGCTGCCATAATTGACTATAGAACTTTAGAACAGTGTCTTGGACGAGGAAAAAGGGTAAAAGTAGACACGAATAAAGTTCCTTTTGTATTATTTAAAAATGATGAAGAGTATCGTGCTTTCAAAAAAAGACATGATAAAGATATTGTAAAAAAAGGCAGTCTCAAAACCTATGAAGGCCCATTATATGTAGGAATAGATGCTGGTTCAACTACTACTAAAGTAGTTGCTATAGGTAGTGCAAAGCAGCTTCTTTATACTTCTTATGGAAGTAATAAGGGCGTGCCATTGGACAGTGTTGTAACATCGTTGCGTCGGCTTTATTCTGGAATGAATAATAGAACTTATATCAAGAGTGTAGGAACAACAGGCTATGGAGAACATATTGTAAAAGCGGCAGTGCATGCTGATTTTGGCGAGGTAGAAACATTTGCTCATCTTAAAGCTGCTCAGGAATTTTGTCCTGATGTAACGTGCGTTTTGGATATTGGTGGACAGGATATGAAATGTTTCTTTGTTAAAGATGGACACATTTCACAAATAGTATTAAACGAAGCTTGTTCAGCCGGGTGTGGCTCGTTTATCGAAAATTTTGCCCAGGGGTTATCAATGACAGCTGCTGATTTTGCGCAGAAAGGGATAAAGTCTAGACATCCTGTAGATTTGGGAACACGGTGTACGGTCTTTATGAATTCACGGGTCAAGCAAGCGCAAAAAGAAGGGGCAGCAGTTGCCGATATTTCAGCAGGTATCGCATTGTCCGTTATAAAAAATGCCTTGTTTAAAGTTATTCAAATAAAAAATACGGAAGAACTGGGAAATGCTGTTGTTGTCCAGGGCGGGACTTTTTATAATGATGCAGTATTGCGTTCTATGGAGCTTTTACTTAATAAAGAAGTTATAAGACCTGATATATCTGGACTTATGGGGGCTTATGGAATAGCACTTTTAGCTATAGAGCGGAATGATGAGAAATCAACTGTTCTGCCTGTACAGAAGCTGGATAATTTTAAAACATCATCTATTTCCTATCGCTGCAAAGGCTGTGGCAATAAATGTCTTGTAACAATGCAGAAGTTTCCAGATGGTGGTAAATATTTCATAGGTAATCGCTGTGAAAAAGGTGCAGGTGGAGAAAAGAAAAAGAAGAATACTGTACCTAATATATATGAATATAAATATAATCGTTTATTTAATTATTACAAGCCAATGGAAAATGCTCCCAGAGGAAAAATAGGCATACCGCGCAGTTTGAATATGTATGAAGATTATCCTTTCTGGTTTACTTTTCTTACTGAACTTGGTTATGAGGTAGTTTTATCGGGCGAATCTTCACCACAGCTTTATTATAAGGGAATGGCTACAGTTCCTTCAGATTCGTTATGTTATCCGGCCAAATTAGTGCATGGGCATATAATGGACCTAATAGAAAAAGGAATTAATACGATATTTTATCCGTGTATTCCTACCAATATAGCTGATGAAGTTAATGAGTCAGATAGTAATTATAATTGTCCAGTGGTGGCATCTTATGCTGAAAATATAAGAGCTAATATGGATGTTTTACGGGAAAAAAATATTCATTTTGTCCAGCCATTTTTACCGATAAATAATAAAAAGGCAATGTATAAAAGGCTGGTAGAAGAGTGTAAAGAAATATCATGTGACAAGAAAATAATACGTAAAGCCGTAGAAAAGGCTTATAATGAACTTGACCATTATAAGCAAGATGTTCGCAGCTATGGAGAGAGTGTTTTTAAAAAAATAAAAAAAGACAACTTAAAGGCAGTTGTTTTGTGTGGGCGGCCGTATCATATTGACCCGGAAATTAATCATGGGATTCCTGAAATGATCCAGAGTTATGGCATTGCTATTCTGTCAGAAGATGCATTGTACCATTTGACAATTGAGAAGGAAAATTTGAGTATAGTTAATCAATGGAGTTATCATGCACGCTTATATCATGCAGCAGAATATGTGGGAGAACATCCAGAATTGACATTGATCCAACTGAGCTCATTTGGTTGTGGACTTGATGCTATAACTACAGGACAGGTAAAAGAAATTTTAGAAAGACATCATTGTGTATATACAATGATAAAACTTGATGAGGTTAGTAATTTAGGCTCAGCACGTATACGGCTTCGTTCGTTGATGGCAGCATGGAAATATGGAATGAAACAAGGCCGGGGTATACCAAAATCTTTGCCACAGCGGGCTTACTTTAGAAAAGAGTGTCAGCATGAGCATACAATACTCGCACCACAAATGTCACCACTTCATTTTGAATTGATAGAAACAGTAGTAAAGAAGCATGGTTATCATGTTGTTATTCCTGAACTGCCTAAACAGGCTGCTATTGATGAGGGACTGCGATATGTCAATAATGATATGTGTTATCCAGCAATTATTGTTATTGGACAGCTGCTGCATGCTTTAAAATCAGGTAAATATGATGTCAATAATACATCGATAATGCTGTTTCAAACCTGTGGAGCATGTCGTGCTACTAATTATCTTAATCTTATGCGTAAAGCATTGCAGGATGCGGGGATGCCGCAGGTACCTGTTTTTGCCTGCTGGGGGAGAGATACAGATTCGTTCAAAATGACAACTGACTTGTTTGTTGATGTATTAAAGGCAACTGTTTATGCAGATTTACTACAACAGCTGCGTCACCGTACGCTGCCATATGAACTGGAAAAAGACAGTGTTATAAAACTTTTTGGCAAATCAATGGATTTATGCAAAAGTGATCTTAGAAATAAAAAAGCCCGGTATAGTAATTTTTCCGATAATATAAAAAAGATTATAAATGACTTTGACAATATACCTATTGATGAAAATAGGGAGAAACCGCGCATTGGCATTGTTGGCGAAATATTAGCCAAATATCATCCTACAGCAAATAATAATATAGAAGAAGTCTTATATAATGAAGGAGCGGAAGTTGTGATGCCTAATCTTATGGACTTCTTTATGTATATGGCATATGATGACATTATTTCATATAAGCTACTTTCTGGTAAATGGATTGATAAGTTTAAGTCAGAAATGTCTATAAAATTAATGGAATTTTATCGGCGCCCCATGCGCAAGGCACTGGCAGCTAGCAAAAGATTTACAGCACCAATTACTATAGGTCAGATTGCTGCTCTTACAGACGGTCATGTTTCTTTGGGAAATATGGCAGGTGAAGGTTGGTTTTTAACGGGGGAAATGCTTAAGCTTATTGATGAAGGAGTAAAAAATATTATTTGTCTGCAGCCTTTTGGCTGTCTACCTAATCATATAACAGGCAAAGGCATGATAAGAGAACTTATGCGGTCACATACGGATGTTAATATTGTGCCTATTGACTGTGATGCCAGTGTTAGTGAAGTAAACCAGCTTAATAGAATAAAATTAATGCTGTCGGTTGCAAAAGAACATTTGCAAAACAATATAATTGCATGAATTTAAACGTGAATAAAATCTGCCGTATTAAGTGTCTAATTTAATGCGGCGTTTTTTATATTGATAATTTTATAATAATTATTCAAAAAGAGTATTTGAAATAGCAGATACTTACTACTTGACATTTATAGTTGATGCTATAAAATTAAATTATAATTTATATACATAATAGGAGGATTATTTTCATTTGCGAGGATTTGATGAACGAAAAATAATTTTTCAAAATAAGCAGGAAACAGTTGCCTTATTAGGGGAACACGATGAGTTTTTTCGAGTTTTAAATGATGATTTTTCATGCAAAATTGCGGGTCGTGGAACGGAAATAATAATAAACGGAGAAGAAAATCAAGTTGCTGCTGCAGCAAAAGTTTTTGAAGAATTATTGGGATTATATCGTCAGGGTGCGCAAATAACCATTCATGAAGTGAAGTATGCAATTAAGCTGGTGAAAAAAAATGAAGCTGAAAAATTGCATAGCTTATTTAGTGATACTTTATTTGTGTCTGCCAAGGGACGTACTATCCGGCCCAAAACGCTAGGACAAAAAGTTTATATTGATACAATAAGAAAAAGTTCTATTACTTTTGGGATAGGACCAGCAGGCACAGGAAAGACTTATTTAGCAGTAGTTATGGCTGTTATGGCTCTTAGAAATCATGAGGTCGATCGGATAATTCTTACCAGGCCGGCAGTAGAGGCAGGCGAAAGGCTGGGATATCTGCCAGGAGATTTACAAGAGAAAGTAGATCCCTATCTGCGTCCATTGTATGATGCCTTGCAGGATATATTGGGAGCAGAAACATATAAAAAACTCATGGAAAAAAATATTATAGAAACAGCACCGTTGGCATACATGAGAGGACGTACACTCGAAAGGGCTTTTGCCATATTAGACGAAGCACAAAATACTACGGGACGTCAAATGAAGATGTTTCTTACACGTTTGGGTTTTGGCTCGAAAATGATAGTAAATGGTGATTTAAGTCAGGTGGATCTGCCGCGGGGAGCAGTTTCAGGATTAGCTGAAGCAGTTAATATATTGCATGATATAAAAGGGATTGGCTGTGTGTATTTTAATGATACTGACGTTATAAGGCATGATGTAGTAGCACGTATCATTAAGGCTTATGACATATATGAAACAGCAGCTCTGACAAAGACGGGAAAACAGATAATGGAGAATAAATATGGAAATATTAATTGATAAAATACCTGAAACACTGGCAGTCGATGATGACGTGGTTGAAACTATAAACCGTACAGTGAAAAAGATAGCTAAAATTTATGGTTTACAAAATAGTGAAGTAAGTATAACTTTAACTGATAATAAAAACATACACGAATTAAATAAAAAATATCGCAATATTGACAGATCGACAGATGTCCTTTCCTTTGCCCTTAATGAGGCGCAGGAGCCAGAACTTTCAGGTGGACCTGATATTGATATTTTAGGCGATATAGTTATTTCAATGGAAAAAATTTTTGAACAGGCAAGAGAATATGGACATAGTGTTGAAAGAGAAATTGCATTTATCACTACACATGGTATGCTTCATTTGTTGGGGTATGACCATATAGAAGAGGCAGATCGCATAAAAATGCAGAAGGAAGAAAAATTTATAATGGAACAGCTGCAGATACTGCGCTAGAAAAATAAACAGATTAATAAAACGGAATTTTAGTTAGAACAGTTGTAAACATTAATAAATTTATGAAAATTAGCAATAAAAAGGAGTATTATGAAGAAAGAATATAAATCGGGGTTTGTGGCAGTTATCGGGCGTCCTAATGCTGGAAAATCTACACTTATAAATAGCCTTATAGGGCAAAAAATTGTTATTATGTCTGATAAGCCGCAGACGACAAGGAATAAGATACTTTGTGTATTGACTCAGGAAAATATGCAGGTAATATTTATAGATACACCGGGGATTCATAAGCCACTTCATAAATTGGGAGAATATATGATGCGAGCGGCGCAAAACACATTGAAAGAAGTAGATGTAATATTATTTCTTATAGATGCCACAGAAAAAATTGGCAGTGGTGAACGATATATAATGAAACAACTGCAGGCTACAAAAAAACCGGTAATTCTTGTCATAAACAAAATAGATTTATTAGAAAAAAGTAATATTTTACCAATAATTGCTAAGTATGAGTGGGAGTATCAAAGAAATCGTGCAGCAGAAAATAGTAATAGCACTGAAAATCAATTTGCTGCTGTTATCCCTATTTCAGCTAGAGAAAAAAATAATCTGCCAGAGCTTTTAGAAGAAATAAATGCCAACCTGTCTGAAGGACCGCAATATTTTCCGGAAGACATGATAACAGATCAGCCAGAGCGCTTGATAGTAGCAGAACTTGTGCGTGAAAAAGTTTTATTATCAACCCGTGATGAAGTTCCTCATGCCGTGGCTGTTGATGTTGATGAAATGGCGACTAGAAAAAATAATGATGTTTATATTCGAGCTACTATATATGTAGAACGTGAGTCACAAAAAAAAATAGTAATAGGGACAAAAGGGGCTCTTCTAAAACAGATTGGGGCTGCGGCTAGAACTGAAATAGAGAAGCTTTTAGGCTCAAAAATATACTTGGATTTATGGGTTAAAGTAAAAAAAGACTGGCGTGACCGTGAACGCTTGTTAAAGGAGTTTGGTTTTAATAATTGAGGTGGAAACATTGTATCATGAAAAGATTAATGAACAAATTATCTAAGTGTTTTATAAATGGTATTATGATAATAACGCCTATTTTTATTACTTATTTGGTTTTATCTACTGTATGGTCGATGATGGATGTGTTGATGGGACATTATATTCCCATTAAATTCCCTGGAATGGGAATAATAATGGCTATTATTATTATTTTGGCTGTGGGAGGATTATCTTCCAATTGGATTTCTAAGCGGTTTTTGGCATTGGGAGAAGAAATGATTGGGAAGATTCCCGTAGTGAAATTTATATATGGTAGTGTGAAGCGTTTATCAGACACAATATTTAAATCAGGGAATATGTTTGAAAATGCTGTACTTGTACCTTATCCTCATCCAGGTGTGCGGTGTTTAGGATTTTTAATGACACCAGTTTCTCCTGTGATGGCCGAGTATCTGGGGGAAGAGGAATATGTTTCTGTTTTTATACCTTGGAGTTTGAATATGACATCAGGTTTCAATGTTTTTGTACCGAAAAAAGATATTACATTTATAGATATCCAAGGAGAAGATGCTTTGCAATATATTATAACTGCAGGTGCAGTTATGCCTGGAAGTCATAATGATAAGAAATCCAGGGGCAATTTATGATGTCTTTATATAATACGACAGCAATTATTCTTGGGACAGTAAATTGGGGCGAAGCAGATAAAATAATTACATTATTTTCTCGGGAAAAAGGGAAAATAAAGGCAGCAGCCTATGGAGCACGCAGGCCAAAGAGCCGGTTGGCAGGAACAACGCAGTTGTTCAGTATTGTGGATGCACAGCTGGCACAGGGGCAATATATGGATATTATAAGGAACTGCGAACATAATGGGTTTTTAGCTGATTTTTCTATGGATTATACTGCGTTAGCATATGCCTCATTTGTTGCTGAATTTGTTTCAGAAATCTTTGAAGAGGGGCAGCCTCAAGAAGAAGTTTATGATAAACTGCTAAAGGTAATACCAGCAATGCTTAAACGCAATCCACGAATAGCCGCATTAGCGGCTTTTTTTCAGATACTCGAGTATACAGGAAATCAATTGCAATATGATAGATGCGTTATCTGCGGAAAAAAAATCACCGGAGAGGCGTTTTTTTCTTATGAGGATGGGGGGGCTCTATGTGCAAAATGCAGGCAACAGCAAAAAGATAAATATTCCCAAACTCTGCGGCAATTAATTTTGCGGTTGTTGAACTTGAACTGGAATAAAATAGAAAATTTTAATGTTCAGGTTAAGGATTTAGTTGCAGCAGAAAATATAATGTTGCATTATATTGAATATATTTTAGAAAAAAGATTGAAGTCGCTGGATTTTATTCAGCAAATTACAAAATGAACAGATAAAATTGGTTTACAAGGCTGTAAAATAAAGCTTGGCGGCAGTGTTATGATAAATAGAACAGGGAAAAAGATAAAAAAGGAAGAAAAAAGATAAGAAAAAGTATTGACAAAATATACAGGATTAGATATAATAATTTCTGCGCTCGAGAGAGCGGCCGGGACTTAGAGGGCTAAAGAAATTTAACTTAAAAAAGTTCTTGACAAACGAAAAGGTTTTTGATAGAATATAAAAGCTGACTCGTTGAGGCAGGCACCTTGAAAACTGAACAATACATCATTATATGTTTTCTAAAATATACCAGATGTGCGGTTTAAATATAAACCTGAAACAATTCTTTAAACAACAAATGAAAGAGCCAAATTGGCTCTCCGATAAATTTAATGGAGAGTTTGATCCTGGCTCAGGACGAACGCTGGCGGCGTGCTTAACACATGCAAGTCGAACGGGGCTTTTATTTCGGTAAGAGCCTAGTGGCAAACGGGTGAGTAACGCGTAGGCAACCTACCTTCAAGATGGGGACAACATTCCGAAAGGGGTGCTAATACCGAATGTTATAAAAGCTTTGCATGAAGCTTTTATCAAAGATGGCTTTGGCTATTACTTGGAGATGGGCCTGCGTCTGATTAGCTAGTTGGTGACGGTAACGGCGCACCAAGGCGACGATCAGTAGCCGGTCTGAGAGGATGGACGGCCACATTGGGACTGAGACACGGCCCAGACTCCTACGGGAGGCAGCAGTGGGGAATCTTCCGCAATGGGCGAAAGCCTGACGGAGCAACGCCGCGTGAACGAGGAAGGTCTTCGGATCGTAAAGTTCTGTTGCAAGGGACGAATGGCAATATCGCTAATATCGGTAATGCATGACGGTACCTTGTTAGAAAGCCACGGCTAACTACGTGCCAGCAGCCGCGGTAATACGTAGGCGGCAAGCGTTGTCCGGAATCATTGGGCGTAAAGGGAGCGCAGGCGGATAGTTAAGTGGATCTTAAAAGTGCGGGGCTCAACCCCGTGATGGGGTCCAAACTGGCAATCTTGAGTGCAGGAGAGGAAAGCGGAATTCCCAGTGTAGCGGTGAAATGCGTAGATATTGGGAAGAACACCAGTGGCGAAGGCGGCTTTCTGGACTGTAACTGACGCTGAGGCTCGAAAGCTAGGGTAGCGAACGGGATTAGATACCCCGGTAGTCCTAGCCGTAAACGATGGATACTAGGTGTAGAGGGTATCGACCCCCTCTGTGCCGGAGTTAACGCAATAAGTATCCCGCCTGGGGAGTACGACCGCAAGGTTGAAACTCAAAGGAATTGACGGGGGCCCGCACAAGCGGTGGAGTATGTGGTTTAATTCGACGCAACGCGAAGAACCTTACCAGGGCTTGACATTGATTGACGTATCCAGAGATGGATATTTCTTCTTCGGAAGACAAGAAAACAGGTGGTGCATGGCTGTCGTCAGCTCGTGTCGTGAGATGTTGGGTTAAGTCCCGCAACGAGCGCAACCCCTATTATCTGTTGCCAGCACGTCAAGGTGGGAACTCAGATGAGACTGCCGCGGACAACGCGGAGGAAGGCGGGGATGACGTCAAGTCATCATGCCCCTTACGTCCTGGGCTACACACGTACTACAATGGGATACACAGAGGGAAGCGAAGGAGCGATCTGGAGCGGAACCCAAAAAATATCCCCCAGTTCGGATTGCAGGCTGCAACTCGCCTGCATGAAGTTGGAATCGCTAGTAATCGCAGGTCAGCATACTGCGGTGAATACGTTCCCGGGCCTTGTACACACCGCCCGTCACACCACGAAAGTCATTCACACCCGAAGCCGGGAAAGGGCCTTATGGAACCGACCGTCTAAGGTGGGGGCGATGATTGGGGTGAAGTCGTAACAAGGTAGCCGTATCGGAAGGTGCGGCTGGATCACCTCCTTTCTAAGGATTTTTAATAAAATCTGTCGAGTGCATCTGGAAACAAGCATATCAGGGGCAGGTAGCTGCAACTGGGAAGCTTGATGTATTGTTTAGTTTTGAGGGTTTCTTCCCTCAGAATAATTGATTTATAAAACAGTAATGTTTAAAATAAATTAATCTTGCACATTGAAAACTACACAGAAGAAAAGCAAAGAACAATTATCACCAATGCCAAACTTGTGAAAATGAGAATGGCGAGGGAATAGTTGGACCAAGCACAAAGGATTATAAAGAAATACGCCAAGATAAAACGTATGAACTTATAGCAAAGGTGGCATTTTATAAGTAAGATTATGAAATGCAAAAACAGATTGCGGCAGTTATTATGATACCAGGCAGAGCTTAAAGCACTGGCAGGGATAATAATAACCAAGCAATACTGATAAGTTAAGTGAACAAGGGCATATGGTGGATGCCTTGGCGCCAGGAGTCGAAGAAGGACGCGGTAAGCTGCGAAAAGGTACGGGGAAGAGCAAGCATCTATTGATCCGTACATATCCGAATGGGGCAACCCGATAGAAAAAGTTCTATCATCCGAAAGGAAGACAAACCCGGGGAACTGAAACATCTAAGTACCCGGAGGAAAAGAAATCAAACGAGATACCCAAAGTAGCGGCGAGCGAAATGGGTAAAAGCCCAAACCATATTACTTCGGTAATATGGGGTTGAGGACTGACAAAAATGCTGAAACATTTAGCCAAATGACTTGGAAAGGTCAGGCATAGAAGGTAAAACCCCGGTAGGCAAAAAGTGGGGCAGCATGGTCAGTATCCAGAGTATCGCGGGGCACGAGAAACCTTGCGAGAAGCTGGGGGGACCACCCTCCAAGGCAAAATACTACCTGGCGACCGATAGCGCATAGTACCGTGAGGGAAAGGTGAAAAGAACCCCGGAAGGGGAGTGAAATAGAACCTGAAACCGTATGTCTACAAGCAGTCGAAGCTCCGTAAGAGAGCGACGGCGTGCCTATTGAAGAATGAACCGGCGAGTTACATTATATTGCGAGGTTAAATGGAAAACATGGAGCCGAAGCGAAAGCGAGTCTTAATAGGGCGGCAAGTAATATGGTGTAGACCCGAAACCGCAGTGATCTATGCATGCCCAGGTTGAAACGCAGGTAAAAATGCGTGGAGGACCGAACCCGTGAGTGTTGAAAAACTTTGGGATGAGGTGTGCATAGGGGTGAAATGCCAATCGAACGCGGAGATAGCTGGTACTCCCCGAAATAGCTTTAGGGCTAGCCTCAAGGGAAGATTACAGACGGTAGAGCACTGATCAGGCAAGGGGGCGTAAAGCCTGCCAACCCTAGTCAAACTACGAATGGCTGTAATAAAATACTTGGGAGTCAGACTGTGAGTGATAAGACCCATAGTCGAAAGGGAAACAGCCCAGACCACCGGCTAAGGTCCCAAATGCTGTGCTAAGTGGAAAAGGATGTAGGACTTCATAAACAACCAGGATGTTGGCTCAGAAGCAGCCATCATTAAAAGAGTGCGTAATAGCTCACTGGTCGAGAGGCTCTGCGCCGAAAATATCCGGGGCTCAAGCACAGAACCGAAGCCGTGGCAGGATGTAGCAGTACATTCTGGGTAGGGGAGCATACTGTATGCGACTGAAGATGTACCGTAAGGAGCATTGGAGTGTACAGCAGAGAGAATGCCGGTATGAGTAACGACAAGAACAGTGAGAATCTGTTCCACCGAAAGCCTAAGGATTCCTGGGCAACGCTCGTCGACCCAGGGTAAGTCGGGACCTAAGCCGAGGCGAAAAGCATAGGCGATGGACAACAGGCAAAAATTCCTGTACCGTTTTATTTTGTTTGAATGATGGAGTGACACAGCAAGCAGTTTGAGCGTACGGATGGAAGAGTACGTCGAAGCCGGTAGGCTGTGCAGCAGGCAAATCCGCTGCATAAGAGCCGAGAAGTGATAGATAGGTAAATCTACGGATGAGCCGAATTCAAATGAGCTACACTGTCGAGAAAAGCTTCTAGTGAGAAATAAAGCGCCCGTACCAAAACCGACACAGGTAGGCACGGA